>CAWBBX010000051.1:0-48819 GCA_963787005.1 uncultured Bacteroidota bacterium | reverse complement strand
CTTTGTTAACGGACAATAAGAATAAACGGGGGAACAAAATGAAAACAATTATATTTTTCCTGATTTACGGATTTATTTTAGCTGGAACTTTTTCCCAGACTGTTTATAAGATACCTTTTGCATCGAAGGAAAATAAGATAGAATTAACAGTATCCAACACTTCGAAGATATCAGCTGAACATATAAATTTAAGTGCTGTTGAATATCCCAATTGGATAAAGATTAGGCAGTTGAACGGCGAAGGGAATGAATTATTATCAAATGAGGAAAAGGTATATACGTTTAGCTTCGACGTTGATAAATTAGCCCCGGTAAACGAAGAAGGAACTATAAAATTTAATATATCCGCAGGTGAGCAGAAAAAGGGAGGCTTAGAATTATGGACAAAGGAGATCAAAATTATAACATCGGCACCGGATAAATACGAACTATTCCAGAATTACCCGAATCCGTTTAATCCGGTTACTAATATAAGCTATCAGCTGCCTTCCGACGGCAAAACATCTTTAAAGATTTATAATATCCTCGGCCAGGAGATCTTGACGTTGTTTGATGACATACAGGCAGCGGGGTACCATGAAGTACAATTCAGCGGAAACAGCTTATCGAGCGGAATGTACATTTACAGGCTGATATCTCAAGACGAAAAAACAGGGGAAGCATTTAGCTCTGTTAAGAAAATGGTGTTGGTAAAATAAAGGGAATATTTGAGCATAAAAACTACGAGATAAGAACCTAATTCAGATAGAAAAAAGATCTTCAACAAAAACTTCCTGGAATATAAGTGTAAGTTTAAGATCAAGTTAAAGAAAGCGCAACCAACTTAGACTTCTTACACTTAGACTTAAACTCATTCCCCGTACACCTCCTTCAGCGTCTGCATCAGTCTTTCTCCTCTGAGCTGAAGTTCCGATGCAATTATGTGTCCCGTTGAATCGACCAGTATCGGTTTCGGAATTCCGGAAACTTCAAAATCCCTGGCGAGGATACTTTGAAATCCGTTGTTCACAAAGGCGTGCAGCCACGGCATTTTCCATTCGCCTTTCCTGAATTTTGTTACGTCTTCGGGACTCTTATCGAACGACAGGCTTAATATCTCGAAGCCTCTGCCCTTATACTTTTCGTAAGCCTTTTGAAGGTTCGGCATTTCCCGTCTGCAAGGTCCGCACCAGGTCGCCCAGAAATCAATCAGGTATATTTTGCCCAGCATACTTTTGCGGCTGTAGTTCTTGGTTGAGTCGTCGGATGATATTACTGAAAAATCAGGTATTTCCTGTCCTTTCAATATACGTGTTCTGATGTCAAGCTGGCTCTTTGCTATCCGGGCGTATTCCGTATCGCCGTATTCGTTCATCAAGGCAGTGTAATACATTTTAGCCGAAGGAAAATCTTTTAAATACCAAGCCCTCGAGGCAAGCACGTAATAAAGAAAAGCGAGAACTTCGCTGTCGTGATTTTTGTTCAATACTTCCTGAAGGTAATTTCCTTCTATTTCTTTTGGCGGAATCCTGAAAAGCAGGGTCAGAGGACGGGGATCGAGCGACCAGAGGAAAGAATCCGGTGAAATATTTTTAAATGCTTCCTTCACTAAATCGGTGTTTAAATTTCTTTCGCCTACAATAGCAAGCTGAATGTAGCTGAGATAAAGCAGGTTCTTGAGTTCGGGGTTTTTCTCTTCGGCCAGAGCGGTTTCAATTTCCTTTTTGTCCTCCGGCCACGCGAGTCCGTGTTTGGAAACCTCTTCCGATTTTGCCGCGAGCGCATAATATTTTTTCTGCCTGTTTTCCATCTTCTTAAAAATACCATATGAAACCGAAGCGGGTCCGGCAGTATCCCGAAATACAACTTTAGCATCCGAGGCGGAGCGAGAGAGTTTAGCAGGATTGAAAGTAATTAACGCGATACCTTTTTTAGGTTTAATAACCGACAAGTAACGGCCGTTGCCGGTGTATGTAAAGTCGATAGCATCCGTTCCCTCCATCGGTACTTTATTTATTTCGGCTCCCAGAACCTGGTAGGATATTTCCTTCGCATTTGTTTTTACTTCTGCAGTGTAAACCCCGCCGGCGCCCTTCTTCATCTCTATTACGGAATCTTTATCCTGCGAGTTAAATTTCCCGGCTATTTCGAGCTTGAAGAAATTCTTGAAATATTCGAGGGGCTTTAAATTAACGTTCAAGTTTATCTTCGGCTGCTTGTCCACGAGGATTGGAACCTGAAGGATCTGATGATATACTCCTTCGAACTGAAGCACGTAAAATCCGTCTTTATCAATTTTAATCTCGTACGATCCGTTTTTGCCCGGGTGCACCGTAAGTATCGGATCTACGCTCCTGGATTTGTTAAGATCAGCTCTGGCCTTGATAAGGGGGTTTCCGTCGACGCCCAGAATCTTTCCGGACACAACCGATTGGGGAAGAATGTAACTTGCTGCAAATAAAACAATTATAAATATACGCGGCAGGATCTTCATACTCTCCTCTGGTTTAAAATGATTGGCAAAGTTATCCCATATATTGCCGAAATTCAACCTCGAAATTTAATCCCCGGAATTTTTATGATTTTTTTTATTACTATATTAACCGTCATTCGGAGTTAATTTTATGCATATAGCAAAGCATTGTTTTTATAAGTATTAGAGCTTAATTTTTATACATGATATTTCTTAATCCCGCAGTATTATTCGGACTTTTAGCCGCCTCTATCCCGGTTTTAATTCATCTTTTGAATCTTAGAAAGCTAAAGCGTGTTGATTTCAGCACTCTCGCTTTTCTCAAAGAGCTGCAGAAGAACAAGATCAGAAAGATAAAATTAAAACAATGGCTTTTAATGGCTTTGAGGATGGGGATCATTTTGTTTTTGGTAACGGCGTTCGCCCGTCCTACTTTAAAGGGAACGGCCATCGGCGGTACAGCTTCCGCGGCTAAAACTACGGCCGTATTTATACTGGATAATACGCCCAGTATGTCGGTTGTGGATGCGAAAGGTTCCTACTTCAATCAAGCAAAAGCCGCGATCAACGAACTTCTCGGCCAGCTGCAGGAAGGTGACGCCGCCGCTTTAATTTTAGTGGGCGATGTACGGGATGATAAAATTAAAACCACTAATGATCTTGCCCGGTTCCGGAAAGAGGTTGACGATGCTAGGATATCAGACGCGAGCGGTTATCTGAATAATGCTCTTATTAAAGCCGCGCAGGTGATGGGCAATTCCGATAATTTCAACAAAGAAGTTTACATCCTCTCCGATTTTCAGTCGGGACGCCTTTTTAAGCAGGGTGATATATCGAATCTCGGTCACCTTCTGAACGATAAAGTCAGGCTATATACTTTTAATTATTCGGGCAAATCTGTATATAACATTGGTATCGACAATTTAAAGGTTAACACGCAGATCTTCGAACAAAACAAGCCGGTTGATTTCGGAGTAACGGTTACAAATTATTCAAACCAGCCGGTCTCTAACCTGGTTGTGTCTTTATATATCAATAACCAGCGAAGTGCGCAGCAGAGTGTTACTTTAAATCCGGGAGAATCAAAGATCCTTTCAATGGAATCGGCAGTTAACGCCACCGGCTACGTGGACGTCTACGCAGAGATTGAGGATGACGAGGTAGCCGCGGATAACAAGAGGTACACAAATATTTTCATCCCGAAGGAAATACCGGTTGGTATTTTTGCGGAGAACGAAGCTGACGCAAAGTTCGTCGATCTGGCTTTAAATGCGGGCTCTAACGGAAGTACACTGAAAATTACATCGAAATCATTGAGTCAGTTGTCTTCACTGGATCTTTCCCAGTTCGACGTGATAATTCTGATCGGTTCGAAAGGATTTAATTCCGGAGAGAGGCTTAGGTCGTTCCTAGCGTCGGGCGGCGGAGTATTTTTAATGCCCGGCTCATCGGGTGATCTTCAAAGTTTCAGGAAGCTTACATCATCTTTAAAGCTACCGTCGCCGACTTTGTCAGCCGGGAAGATTAACGATACCGGTAACCCCGTCCGCTTCGATAAAATTGATTTTGAAAACCCTGTATTTCATAATATTTTTGCGCACCGTGAAAAGAAATCCGTAGAATCGCCCGAGATTTATTACTACTACAAAATCTTTACCGAGGGAAGGGGCCGGAGTATTATAAGTCTTGCCGACGGTTCTTCATTTCTCGGCGAGTATAAATCGGGTAAGGGAAAAATATTTCTGATGAATACGTCGCCGGTACTTTCCTGGAGTACCTTTCCGCTCAAAAGTATATTCGCGCCGCTGATGAGCAAGTCCGTTTATTATCTCGCCTCCAAGGACCGGACGGAAAGCGATTATCTCGCCGGCAGCACAGTTAATATAAATTTATCAGGTAATACTTCACCGCAGATAAAGATAAGAAAGCCTGACGGTAATGTAGATTTCATAAATCTTCAGGATTCGGGCGGAAGTTCATATTTGAAATACGACGAAACAGTTCTTACCGGGAATTATAAAGTGTTCGGAGGAGATAAGATAATAGACGAGTTTACCGTTAATCCGGATCCGCGTGAATCAGTGACGAAATACATCGGAAGCAAGGAGTTTGAAGACTATCTTAATAAGATCGGCTTTAAGGGAAAATATATAAACATTGAAAAGAACCAGGACCCGGCAAAAATTGTTATGCAATCGCGTTTCGGCTCGGAGCTCTGGAAATATTTTATTCTTATAGCCATAATCCTGGCGGTTATTGAGATGACGGTAGCCCGGAACGCCAAGAAAGATTTGACCGGCGTATGAAATTTAAAGAATCTTTATATTCATGTAATATTTTTTATAAATTAACATAACATTATTATCTAAAGTGTGCCGGATATAATAAGAGGAACTTTGGGAGTAATCGAATAGTGGAGTAACAGAACGACGTGATGACTTTTAAATTTATTCATGCATTATTCCATCATTCTAATATTCCATTTTCCCATATTTATTATTTACTATAGAAATGAGATATATAAATTAAAAGAGAAACGTTATAAATAGATTATGATAGAAGTTGCGAAAAGAACAGTTGAGAGGGCGGCGCTTGTGGCGCTGCGGACAAGAGAAATAAACCGTGAAATTGTTGAAGAACATATCGCCGAGCTGGAAGAGCTGGCAGTAACGGCTGGAGCGGAGACTATCTTAAAAATCATTCAGGACAGGAATGCTCAGGACCCGGCATATTACGTAGGCAAAGGAAAAGCCGAAGAGCTGGCTTACCTGGTTGACACAAATGAGATCGATGTTGTTATTTTCGATGACGATCTTTCTCCCGTTCAGGTGAGAAACCTCGAGAATCTGGTCGATAGGAAAATAGTGGATCGAAGCGGTTTAATACTCGATATATTTGCTTCGAGGGCTAAAACAAAAGAAGCGAAAACCCAGGTGGAACTGGCGCAGCTGGAATATATGCTGCCCCGGCTGACAAGGGCATGGACGCACCTTTCAAAGCAGTACGGTGGTATAGGCACAAAAGGTCCCGGCGAGACCCAGATTGAAACCGACCGCCGTATGATAAGGAACCGCATCAGTCTTCTCAAAGAGAAGTTAAAAAAGATAGAATCGCAGCGCGTAACTCAGAGCCAGGGCCGCAGGGATATTGTAAGAATTTCGTTAGTCGGGTATACCAACGCCGGCAAATCGACGCTCTTTAATCTTCTTACCGAAGCTGACGTGTTCGCGGAAGATAAACTCTTCGCCACTCTCGATTCCACAACCAGAAGTCTGGAACTTGGGAAGAATAAAATTCTTTTAAGCGATACCGTAGGATTCATTAGGAAACTGCCGCCGCACTTGGTTGCGTCTTTCAAGAGCACGCTAAACGAAGTGAGAGACGCCGACATTATTCTTCACGTGGTGGATCTTTCTCATCCGTATTACGACGACCATATCAGGGTAGTGGAGCAAACGCTAACCGACCTGCAGTACGATAAGAAAAACGTGTTCAAGGTATTCAATAAAGTCGACGTGATAAAGGACAGGAATAAGATCAGCTATGTAACAAATGCATACGAAAAAAGTGTGATCATCTCGGCTGCCAGAGGAATAAATATCTCCAAGCTTATTGAGATACTTACCGGGATGATAGAGGAAGGATTCGTCGAGGAGAATATCGATTTATCGATAGGGCAGTCGAAGAAGGCCGCGCGTATACATTCTCTTGCCGAAGTTCTTTCGACCAAGTACGACGACGAAGCGATTCATATCACTTACAGAACAAACAGAGAAAACTCGGATAAAATAAAGAAAATGATTTATGAGGGATAAAAAGTTGGTTATCGACGGCACTTCTCTTACTCTCGATAAGATCGAGAGCTTCTTAAATGAAAATCCCCGCATCGTAATATCACCGGCTTCCGTTAAGAAGATCAAAAAGACGAGAAGCCTGGTGGATAAATGGGTAAAGAGCGGAGAGAGTATCTACGGTGTTACGACAGGCTTCGGCGAGTTCTCCAACGTTAGTATACCTGAAGACGATATTCAAAAGCTGCAGGAAAATCTGATCTTGAGCCACGCAGTGGGCTGCGGCGAATATCTTCCGCCTATGATTGTAAAGATAATGATGCTGCTTCGACTTAACGCTCTTGCGAGAGGCTATTCCGGGATTAGGCTTCAAACGCTCGAACTGCTCATCGAGATGATGCATAAAAATATTATTCCCGCCGTACCGTCACAGGGCTCCGTGGGATCGAGCGGCGATCTCGTGCAGCTTTCACATCTCGTCCTGGCAATGATAGGAAAGGGCAGCGTTCAGCTCATAAAAAATTTAACCGACGAGAAAGAAACCGGCTCAAAAATAATCCCGTCAGCAAGAGCATTAAAGAAATTTAAATTGAGTCCTGTTAAACTTGAGGCTAAAGAAGGACTCGCGCTGATAAACGGTACTCAAATGATGACCGCTTACGCTTCCTACATTTCAATAAGAGCGAGGAAGCTCATTAAGATGGCGGATATTTCGGCAGCCCTTACGCACGAGGCTCTTCGCGCAACCGACAAGGCATTCGATCCGAAACTGCATAAGTTGAGACCTTTCCCGGGGCAAATATCCACGGCACGTAACGTTAAATCTCTTATCGGCGGCAGTGGAATCCGAGTGTCTCATCTAAAAGGCGATTCGAGAGTGCAGGACGCGTATTCAATCCGCTGTGTTCCGCAGATACACGGCGCCTCGAGAGACGCGATCGACTACGTCCTCTCGCGAGTGAAAATAGAGATGAACTCCGTTAACGATAATCCCATTATATTTCCCGATACGGAAGAGCATATAGAAGGAGGAAACTTTCACGGCCAGTCGATGGCGCTTGCTATGGATTTTATGGGCATCGCTCTCTCAGAGCTAGCCAACGTTTCGGAAAGAAGGACAGAGAGAATGGTAAACGGGGCGCTGAGCGGACTGCCGAGATTCCTCACAAAAAACGGCGGACTTAATTCCGGCTTGATGATAGCTCAGTACACGGCCGCAAGTCTTGTCTCGGAAAATAAGGTGCTTGCGCATCCGGCCAGCGTAGATTCGATACCGACGTCCGCGAACCAGGAAGATCATAACTCCATGGGGTCGATCGCGGCGCAGAAGTGTTTCAGAATAATGAAAAATTTGGAGAACGTTCTTGCGATTGAATTAATGACGGCTTCTCAGGCACTTGAATTTCTTAAGCCGCTAAAACCGGGGAAGGGAACAGGAGCTGCATACAAGGCAGTAAGGAAGGTCGTTAAACCTTTAAACGGTGACAGGCTTCTATACAATGACCTGAAAAAGATTGCTTCACTCGTAAAAGATGACGTTATTTTAAATGCGGTGGAGAAGGAAGTTAAATTAATATAAAAACTTTGCATCTATGAGTCTTTGCGTGAGGAAATTACCGCAGAGACGCTAAGACGCAAAGGGGAAATATTTTTAATAAATGGAAATAACATTTTTAATAATCGGATTGATTGTCGGCGGAGCCGCCGCGTGGTTTATCGCCAAGTATAAATATAAATCTCAGCAGGGTGTTTCTCCTTCGGATGTAAAGCAGCTTGAAGATCAAATCGATAATCTGAAAATCGAGAACGGAAAATTATCCGAGAGAAATCAGAACGTCCAGGAATCTTTCGCAAAAGCTTCGGAAGAATTAAAGTCCGAAAGAAAAAGTGTACTGGAGCTTAACTCATCGCTGTCTTCTATCAAATCGGATTACGGCAATCTGCAGGAAAGACTGGCCGAGCAGAAAAAGGAAGTCGAGGAACTCCAATCGAAATTCACTAAGGAATTTGAGAACCTGGCAAATAAAATTCTTGACGATAAAAGCACTAAGTTTACCGCCCAGAATAAGGAGAACCTCGATCAGATATTGAAGCCTCTGAGCGAGAAGATTAAAGATTTCGAGAAGAAAGTGGAGGAAGTTTACGTAACCGATTCTAAGGAGAGAGCGTCTTTGGTTCAGCAGATTAAAAATCTACACGATTTAAACCAGCAAATGAGCAAAGACGCCAATAATCTAACAAACGCGCTGAAGGGCCAGACGAAGACCCAGGGCAACTGGGGCGAGTTTATTCTTGAAAGCATCTTAGAGAAATCCGGACTCGTAAAAGGCCGCGAGTATTCCGTGCAGGAAAGCCTGTCTTCCTCCGAAGGCAGAAGATTCCAACCGGATATTCTCATAAAGCTGCCGGAGAACAAGACAATCGTTATCGACTCTAAGGTTTCATTAATATCGTATGAGAAGTTTACCTCTGCCGAAAATGAAGAAGACCGCCAAATTGGATTGAGAGATTTTATCATCTCGATCAAGAATCACATCAAAGGATTAAGCGCAAAGAATTACCAGAACCTTTACGGTATTGAGAGTCTTGACTTCGTACTAATGTTCATGCCTATAGAGCCGGCGTTCGGATTAGCGGTGCAGAACGATATCTCTCTATTTAACGACGCTTTCGAAAAAAATATTGTTATCGTTTCGCCGTCTACACTTCTTGCTACTCTTAGAACCATAGCCAGCATCTGGAGACAGGAAAATCAGAATAAGAACGCGCTGAAATTGCCAGGCAGAGCGGCTCGCTTTACGATAAGTTTGTTGGTTTTGTGGATGACCTTACCACGCTCGGCAGCCGAATCGACTCGGCAAAGGACAGCTACAACAGCGCGTTCAATAAACTGAAAGACGGCAGGGGAAATCTTATAAGGGGAGTTGAGAAAATAAAAAGACTGGGTGCTAAGACCGCCAAGTCGCTGCCGCAGTCGCTGCTGGACGAGAGTGACGACGAGGATGATAACGAAGAGACGGATAATTAATTTATCGATAAATGGTTTTCAGAAAAGAATTAATGAGTCTCATATATTTGAGTAAGTAATTTCCCCATCCTCCAGCTTGAACTGAACGTGATGCATTTCTTCCTTTACAGTGAAAGTGGCATATTTGATTTTTACGGTAGTTCCCTGAAATATTCTCGCGGTCGCGCAAACGACCGGATTAGGAGCGCTGTAGTACATCGCCTCGAGTTTCTCTTCGTATTTTTTTAAATTTTCCAGTTGCTCTAAAGATGCCGTCCATTTAGTCTTAATGTCAGTTAGAAGCTTTTCCTTTTTCTGATCATTCGACCCTTCCGAAATATGAGTGATCTTTTCCTGAAGAATATTTATCTGTTTTTCCATCGCTTTCCTTTGATCGACTTTAAGGAAGTAGCGCTCTTTGTATCTCAAATCGACACCCACCTCAAGGAGGGTGGGAATACTATATACGTTGCCTATAAAGGGCGCGCTGATCTTGTTGATAGCTATTAGATGCCCGCCCATTATAACCCCGTTGTTCTTTGTAACAACAATTTCGTCGGTGCTTTCGATTTTTGCGCCTCTAATTTCGTTAGCTATATACGCGCTTCCCCCGCATTTAATTTTCTGACTCTCAATGTAGCTCGCGTGCAGATCTCCTCCGACATTTATTATTCTATTCTCGTCTCCTATAATTCCCGCGTTAACTTTTAATGTTCCCTCACATGTAATAACGGCGTGTTCAACCACGCCGAATACCTCCACGTTATAAGGTGTAGTTATCGAGAAACCCGTTTTCACGTCGCCTCGTACAAGTACCGAACTGTTAACGCGTATGTTGCCGGTGGAGTAATCAACGGAACTAGAAACAACGTAAAGCTGCTGAACTTCCACCTTCCGGATTTCGGTATTGTAAAATACGATCCCGTCTATGGCGGCGCGAATAATGTTATCGTCGTTGGGATCGAGGTAGGTTCCTTTGCCGGGCACCGCTTTAGTGTCTTTCCCGTAGACAGGGGGTATATCGTTTCCCAGTACGTCGATTCCGGGCGCACCCAATTTCGCCCCTACTCTTTTTATAAGAACTTCGTCCTTCGCTACGCTGTGGACGATACTTAATTCTTTATAATCGACGTGGCCGTTTTCTCCGATATGCGGTTTAAAGGATTTTTCTGTGGGAAATGATAATTCGAGGGCGGCGTTTTCACCCGGGACGGGCAGGGTGCCTTTGGCAACGACAAATTTCTCTCCCCATTTCTTCTCATCGATGATTTTCTTAATAAGCTCTTTGTCGACGCCGAATTTTACACCCGCACCGCTTATTATATTATAAATGTCGCCCGGGGTTATGGTAATATCTTCGTCGGGATTGTTGACGGAAAGATATACCTTCATCTTATCGTCCGAAACATCCAGTTTTGCTATTACTCCGGGTTTATGTGCCGAATCCTCTGACATTCACATCTCTGCTGATTGTGTTGAAATAATCTAATGATTAAAAAGTTTAACGATCATTTAAATTTCATGAACCGATACAACAAGATCTTTTCAATTATCGAGTAATATTTCAGTAAAAAGTATAGATGAAAAAAGCAGTCAAATTTGTATAGCCTTTAATGGATTAGCTTTAGTTTATTAATCGAATAATATATCTTTTCTTTTAATCCCTTTTTTACTTAATTTTATGAATAATAATGAAAGTAAAACATTAAGCTATCTGAAAGATAAGTAAATAACTTAACACAAAAAACAATTTGTGCGGGAACTAAATATCCCTCCGGTTGCTCTGAATAGTTCCTTTATTTTATTACCCGGATGGAAAAGTCAGAAATAAATTATATCGATTTGCTTTAATAAAGTGGTTCGAAAATATGCGGGACTTCTATTGAAAAGTAAAAAAATAATTATCAGCTTTATTTAAAAAATGAATCGCGAAGAAAAAGATTACATTTCGGCAATTTATAATTACTGCGACCGCTGGTGCGAAAAATGCGGCTTTACTTCGAACTGCCTTTTATTCACTCAGGAATCTAAAATAAAGACGCATGAAATTCTGCACAACGGGGACATGACGGGAATAGAAGAAGTATTCAGTAAAGACATTGAGAAGATGAAGGAAGAATTTGAGGATGAGGATGATGATCTTTCCGATGAAGAGCTTTTTGATTACTTCGAAGATGACGACGAGGATGAGAATTTAAACGAGTATCTGCAGAGAAGGGAGAATCCGATACACCCTGTTGAGGAATTAATTGACGAGTATTTTATAAAGTCCAATACGTTTCTGGAGAAGTTAAATACAAGATATAAGTTTGTTAACGCTTCCAGGGAATCGCTTAAAGATCCGGTTTTATTGAAGTCATTAGATGACGTGGAGATAGTAATGTGGTATCATGCTTTCATCGGCGCGAAGATTAAAAGAGCTTTGTTCGGTTTAAATTACGTTAAAAGCGAGGACGACGAGGAACTAAAGGAAATCCATTCTTTCGATATGAACGGAAGTGCGAAGATCGGCATAATGTCTATTAAAAGATCTGTCGATTCTCTTAATAAACTTCACAAAAACCTGCCCGGCTATGCGGCGGAAATCGGAGAAATTTTAATACTGCTCGGCAGGATTCTCAACATTGTAGAAGAGTTGTTTCCCGGCTGTATGGAATTTAAACGGCCGGGGTTCGACGAGTAAATAATTTCACCTTCCGAACATCCACTTTTCCGGCAACCCGATCAAAGCAAAGTCGTCCGGCCCCTCGATCCTGTGGGTACTGAGTCAAAACCTTTCATGGCAATCTTATTTGTGAGGAATAAATTAATTTGTCGTGAGTTTCCAATGTTATAAATATTTGGCCGCATAAATCCGGTTTTTCCATTATGTTAATTTTATTTGCCGACCATTTTTAATATTTCATCGAACTCTGGTTTTGTTACAGGCATAACCGAAAGCCTGTTTCCCTTCTGAACAAGCCTCATATTCTTCAGCTTCGGATTATTTTTTATATCATGTAGAGTTACCGGATTTTTCAACTTCTTTACCAGCTTTATGTCTACCATATACCAGACCGGGTTTCCCGGATCGGCGGAAGCGAAAAAATGCTTATCGTCGGGATTGAACTGTGTATGATCGGCGTAACCCTCCTTTACTATTTGGCACACGCCAACAATTGCGTTCGGTTCAGAGTTGCTGTGATAGAACAGTACGCCGTCACCTTTCTGCATATCGTCGCGCATAAAATTGCGTGCCTGGTAATTGCGTACGCCGTCCCAGAATGTTGTTTTATTCTTGCTTTTCGCTAGATCGTCAATAGAGAACGATTCCGGTTCGGATTTAACCAGCCAATATTTTTTTGCCATGTAATTCTGCCTGTTTTTCTTTGCGGTAAATTAGTCTTTCTCCAAATGCTTCAATGATTAGAAAATAATAAGAAATGCCGAATAAATCTATGACGCGTTTCTCTGATAAGGGAAGACGGTTCTCACTAACAAAAAATAATATATAATCCGCAAACAAATATCGTCAAAATATAATTATAAAAGCAGGAGAAAAAAATAAACTTGTGGCTTGTTTTTTGATTAGCCTATCTTTGTGTGGTTAACAATAAACCAAGGGGAAAGAAATGGAAGATAAAGAGATGAGACAGGGGATTCCTCTTCTCGGCGACAAGATGCCGGAGATAGAGGCTCAGACTACGCAGGGCATGCTTCGCATTCCGAAGGATTTCGAGGGAAAATGGATCGTGTTGTTCAGTCACCCTGCAGACTTTACCCCGGTATGCACGACCGAATTTGTCGCCTTCTCGAACAAGAATAAGGAATTTGAAAAACTCGGCGCAAAGCTCATCGGTCTTTCGATCGATCAGGTTTTCTCGCACATCAAATGGGTGGAATGGATTAAAAATACGCTTAAAGTAACCGTTCCGTTTCCTGTTATTGCCGATGACATGGGGAAAATTGCGATGAAACTGGGTTTGGTTCACCCGGGTAAAGGCACCAACACAGTTAGAGCCGTATTTATAGTTGATCCTGCAGGTGTACTGCGGCTATTGATATATTATCCGCAGGAAATAGGACGGCAGGTTGACGAAGTTCTGAGAGCTCTAAAGGCTCTGCAGATATCCGATAAGAATAAAGTTGCTATGCCCGAAAACTGGCCGAACAACGAACTGATCGGCGATAAGGTAATACTTCCGCCGCCGAAAGATGTTGTAGGTGCGGAAGCGCGTATGAAATCGGCCGAAGGTTACGACTGGTGGTTTACATTTAAGAAACTTAAAAATTAGTTTTGTTCTACAGGGGAGCAGTTCGATAGGCGTCCGCTCAGGCGGGCGCCTTTTTTATTGGGTCAAATCAATTTCACTTCAATTTTCCATTCTAAACGTTATAATTGTAGATGTTATTTAGTATTTTTAGCTAAACGCTATTATTATACTTAAATTGTTCCCCAAGCCGGAAATCAATATGAGATCGTCTTTTATACTAATTTTTACAGCAATACTCTGCGCCGCCGCATCGGTATGCGCTCAGAGCAGGGGCGCTTTTCAGATCGCACGACTGCAGTACGACGGCGGCGGCGACTGGTACAACGGTCAGACCGAGGAACCTAATCTTTTAAACTTTGTTAAAGATCACACAAATGTTAATGTTAAGGCGGAGTATACTTCAGTAGATATAAATTCCGATGAGATTTTTTCATATCCATTTTTATTCTTAACAGGACACGGCAATTTAATATTAACAGACGACCAGGCGGCTAGGCTCAGGAAATACTGCGAGAGCGGCGGGTTTCTTTACGTGGACGACGATTACGGTCTGGATAAATATTTCCGCCGCGCGGTTAAAAAAATTTTCCCCGATAAAGAACTAACGGAGCTTCCTTTCGATTACGGAATGTACCACGATTTTTACGAGTTCCCGAAAGGAGTTCCAAAGACGCATGAACATAACGGCAAACCGCCGCAGGGATTCGGTATATTTATAAACGGAAGGCTCGCGGTATACTATACATACGAGTCCAATCCAAGCGACGGGTGGGACGACCCCGACGTGCATGGTGATCCGCCGGCTAAAAGGGAAGAGGCGCTTAAGTTCGGAACCAACATGGTTATCTGGGCTTTGTCCCAATAAATATTTTGATAAACAATTGAAATTCTATGGGCGAAGATTCGAAATATTATAAGGAAATTATAGACAAGCTTGAGCGCCTGGTAAGGAAAGAGTACACCCTCTTTGCTTCTATTGGAATTCAGGGGACTGTGCTTATAGCGGCGTTAACATTTACCACGTTCGTAACAATCGAGTCGCTCGCAGGATTTTCTTCAGCGGTTAGAACCGCGATGTTCGCTATTTTAATTGCCATTACTGCTACCGCGCTTCTTTTCCTTTTCATTATTCCATTACTTAAACGTTTCAATGTTTTCAGGAATACAGATTATCATCGAACCGCGCAAAAAGTAGGTAAAGGATTTCCTTCAATAAAAGATGATCTGCTAAACGCGATGCAGCTTGTATCGGACAAGAAGGACGCACGCTATTCACGCGAGCTGATTGACGCGGCTTTTCAAAACGTATATAATAGAAGTAAGGATATAAAGTTCGAATCGCTCGTAAGCTTTAAGAAGGCAAAAGAGCTTTTTATCTATTCAGCAAGCGCACTAACTTTCTGCGCTCTGCTTTTAATATTTGTGCCCGGTCTCGGTTCGGCCTCATACAGACTGGTTAACTTCGACAGGGAGTTTATACAGCCTGCAAAGTATTCATTTGTTGTGAATCCCGGGAATACAAAAGTCACCAGGGGAGATAATATAGCCATAACCGTAAAAGTGAACGGAGGGAAGCCGAAGGAAGTTGACCTGGCCGTGAAAAGCAGCGCTCAAACCGGATTTGAATCCCGGAAGCTTTTACTTGATTCTTTGGGACTCTACCGGTTCGAGGTTCCGGCAGTAAGAAGATCATTTAAGTATTATGCAGAAGCCGGAAACCTGAAAAGTGAAACCTTTAATGTAGAGGTAATCGACCGGCCCGTTGTTAAAACGCTTAAGCTTGTAATTTATTCCCCGGCTTATTCAAAGATCCCCGGCGTAAAACAGGAAGACAACGGAAATATTTCCGCTTTAACCGGAAGCCGGGCAGAGCTTAACATTTCCTCTACGAAACCGTTGAAGTCCGCGTATATATTATTCGGTGATTCGGTGAAGAAAGATATGAAAATTAACGCGGACAAAGCCTACGCCGAGTTCAAAGTAACAAAAGACAACGCTTACAAAATCTTAATTACCGATCTCGATGGGAACATCAACTCAGCTCCCATCACTTATTCTATAAAAGCTCTCAGCGATGCTTTCCCCAATATTGAAATTGCGGCACCCAATAAAAATACATTGCTGCCGAATGATAACCGCCAGCCTCTCGATATAAAAATATCGGACGATTACGGCTTCTCGAAACTTCTGCTGAAGTACAGGCTATCCGGCTCAAGGTACGAGCAGGTACAAAAAGAATATAAGTCGATTGAAATACCTTTTAGTAAGAACATGACCGAAGAGGAAGTAAACTACGTGTGGAACCTAACCGATATGGGGCTCTCGGCCGACGACGCGGTTTCGTACTATGCGGAAGTATTCGATAACGATAACGTGAGCGGGCCGAAATCGGCCAAATCGCCGGAGTTTGTAATAAGGGTGCCTTCACTTAATGAGCTTTTAAACAAAGCGGAGAATACGCAGGCAAAAGGCGTTAACGATCTTGAAGATACTTTTAAGAAAGCAGAAGAACTCAAGCAAACACTGCAGGATATCGCCCAATCGATGAAGCAGGATAAAAAAGAACTGACCTGGCAGGAAAAGCAAAAAGTAGAACAGGCGATGGATCAGTTTAAAGACATTCAGAAGAAGGTTAAGGATATCGGTTCCAAGATTAATGAAATGCAGCAGGATCTCCAGAAGAATAATTTATTATCGAAGGAAACTCTCGAAAAATATATGGAGCTTCAAAAGCTTTTTGATGAGATGTCTAACGACGAAATGAAAAAAATGATGGATCAGCTGAAGGACGTTCTTCAGAAGATGGATAGGAAGCAGACGCAGGATGCGCTGGCAAATATGCAGATAAACGAGGACCAGTTTAAGCAGAGTATCGAGAGAACGATGAACCTGCTGAAAAGAATTCAGGTAGCGCAGAAAGTAGACGATCTTCTGAAAAGATCCGAGCAGATCGTAAAGCAGCAGACCGAACTTAAGAATGAAACTCAAAAAAGCGATCTGAATAATCAGCAGGAAAACAAGCAGCTCGGTCAAAAGCAGAGCGATATTTCAAAACAGCTGGATGAATATAAAAAGCAGCTGGATGAGCTTGAGAAAAAAATGGAAGAGATTAAGGATCTTCCTAAGGAAGAGGCCGGGAAGTTAAGAAAGCAGTTTGAACAGCAGGGTAACCGGCAGCTCTCGCAGCAGGCGCAGAAAAACATTAATCAAAGCATGAAACAAAATGCTGAACAGAACCAAGAGCAGATTGCGCAGAACATGAACCAGATGAAGTCCGGGATGCAGCAGCTTCAGCAGTCGATGGCGCAGCAGAACCAGGTGAAGACCTTCCGCGACATGATGAAAATAACCGACAACCTTCTTACTCTTTCGAAGCAGCAGGAAAATCTCCGCGATCAATCAAAAAATATTGACGCGGCCTCGTCATCATTTACCCAAAACGCCGAAAAGCAATTGGAGATACGGAAGAATTTGGACAAAGTGATGCAGAGGATGTCGCAACTATCGCAAAAGACATTCGCGGTTACCCCTGAGATGGGCAAAGCTTTGGGTGACGCGAAGAAGCAGATGGGCGACGCGATGCATGGAATGCAGAACCGGAGCGGCGGACAGACGGCCGGCAGCCAGGGCAAGGCGATGGAATCCCTTAACGAGGCTGCAATGCTGATGAAGAGTTCTATGGAGTCTATGATGAAGGGCGGAGGCCAGGGCGGAATGATGTCGCTTATGCAGCAGCTTCAGCAGATGGCTAATCAGCAGATGAACTTAAATAACCTTAGCCAAATGCTTCAGAAAGCGATGTCCGGCAAGCTTACAATGCAGCAGCAGGCAGAGCTTCAAAGACTTGCGCAACAACAGGAATTAATTCAGAAATCTCTTAAGCAGCTTAATAAGGAAGCGCAGCAGGCAGGGCAGTCGAAAAAAATTCCCGCCGATCTTGAACATATAGCCAGACAGATGGAAGAAGTAGTTACAAATATGAAGAGTGACGATCTCAACGAGGGGACAGTTCAGCTTCAGGAACATATACTCTCCAAGCTGCTCGACGCTCAGCGTTCCGTAAATGAGAGAGATTACGAGAAGAGACGGGAGTCTGCTTCGGGCAAGGAGATTGCCGGGAAGCCGCCCGCAGAACTAAATCTCTCCGGCGATAAAGGTAAAAATAAGCTGAGAGACGAGCTTAACAGGGCCGTGCAGGAAGGCTACAGTAAGGATTACGAAGAATTAATTAGAAAGTATTATGAAGCTCTTCAAAAGGAAAATGCGAAGAGCAATTAAAAGGACGAAATGGCTATTGAGGAATCCCGCTAAACCGGATCGATATGAACAAACACTTTGTTGATATCCGGAAGCAGGGAAATCGCCGACTGCACTTTCTTGCCGATCATATGCGACAGTTCGGTAGATGCGTTCTTATCGATATCAATGTGGATCTCTACGTGAAATTTATTCCCGACGTAATGAGATTTTAATTCGTTCAGACCGCGGACCCCTTCTACTTTTAGAGCTACGTTTGCTATCTCAAGTATTAAATCTTCGTCGGCCGACTTTCCCATGAGGTAATCTATATTTTCCTTAGCTATTTGGTAACCGGAGCGAAAAATAAAGAGAGCGATAAGTATGCCCGCTATTCCGTCGACGTAACGAAGTCCCATCTGTATACCTATCAATCCAACTATAGAAAGCGAAGAAGCGAGTACGTCGTTCAAACTGTCTATTGCGCTGGCTCGAAGCGCAGGGCTGCTATACTTTCTTCCGATAAATGATTGGTAACGCGTCATTATCAGTTTAATAACAATTGTAACTGTGAGAATTGTATAAACTAGAGGGGTAGTGTGTGTGTGATAGGGGGATAAAATTCTTTTAACAGATTCCTCAATCAAATTTATGCCGACAATGGCGGTAAACAGTGCTATTAAAAAGACGGCTAATGGCTGGGCGGCGTGATGACCGAACTGGTGCTCCTTATCCGGCTTCTTGAGGGAAATTCTTACGCTGTACATTATCGCCCCCGACGATACAATGTCGGTCAGTGAGTTTACGGCGTCGGATATAACAGCTATCGAGTTGGATAAAACTGCCGCAACGGCCTTTATTATAAAAAGGAATATATTTACTATTAAAGTTAGATTAGCTGCTCTTTTTAGCTGTCGGGGCATAAAAATTTTATTTTGAGATTTTAAATTGAATTTTGGTCGGCTTCTGAAATATAGTAAAATTTATTTCTTAAAAATAAATGTCGAAAAAATTTTTATGTAATAATAGAATTATTTGAAATGTTTCAGTTTGGGGCGGATTTATATATAGTCGTTTTTTAAGGAAATCGCCTAAATTCATTAAATATATAACTTTAATAAGCTGTTATCATTTGATTTAGTTGGAAAAACATTATATTTTCTAATTCCGGCTAATTGGTATATTACGGACTCTTGAGAACGCCGGGAAGATTTTCATAAATTGTCTAAAAGCGAGACATGTTCGTATATTACTGAAGATGATTTTTATTGATACGCGGGAACATATTGATTATTTACCCGCAGTAAAATCTGTTCTGCCGTTTAATTTTCGGAACAAAAGAATTTCGGGAAATTGCCGGAGATTAGATTTGAATCTCATAAAACCGTGCGTCTTTGACTCATTTATTAATTTACAATTTGAAAAGCAACAAAAAAAATATAAAGACCGGTTCCGTTAGTAATTCTTTGATAGGCGCAACGCATTCCGATTGCAAAAAATGGATGAGCGTTTTCTTCGAGGCTTCGGAAGAATTTCTTTTTGTGCTGGATAAGCACGGTATATTTCAAAGTGTGAATGAATTCGGTGCTGCAATCTTAGATTACGAGCTGGAAGAGATTATCGGTAAGCACTTTCTAGATTTTGTAGCTGTAAAGAATAAAAATGCTGCCGCAAAATCGTTTCAGTCAATCCTGGCATCGGATAGTCTTGTCGAATTTGGAGTTCTGCTTCTCGGAAAGTTCGGGGACGAGATGCTTATCGACATTAACGCAAAAGTTTTATCTAACGGAAAAAGTATAGCCGGTGTAATCGGCATCGGAAGAAATATAACCAAATTGAGAAACTGCGAGTCGGAGATAGAAGAACTGAGCACAAAGCTGACGGAGGCGAACAGAATAGCATCTATCGAGCGCCAAAGATCGGTAAGGCAGAAGTCATATTTGGAAGAATTAAACCGCATGAAGAGTGAGTTTGTCTCAAATATTTCGCATGAACTGAGAACCCCGCTCGCCTCGATAATCGGTTTTTCCGAGACGATTGCGTCGGACCCCAACATGCCCGAGGAGATGAAGGAAGAATTTAACCGGATAATTTTGAATGAAGGGAAAAGACTGGCAAAACTTGTAAACGATGTGCTCGAGGTTTCCCGTATAGAAGGCGGCGCCATAGAAATATCTAAAAACGAATTCGATCTTAAAAAACTTATAGAAAGTGTCATAGACAATCAGGCTAAGGAGATTGAGAGCAAAAAAATAAAACTTAGCGTCGATATTCCACATGAGCCGGTAATGATAATCGGAGATAAGGAGAGATTGACCCAGGTATTCAACGGGCTGCTGAACAACGCAGTGAAATTTACCGATCCCGGCGGACGGATTACCGTCTCATTCCAGGTGCTCTATAAAGAAGTTGAGATAGTAATAATCGATACCGGTATCGGCATCCCGGAGAAAGATCTGCCGTTTATCTTCCAGAAATTCTACAGGGTCGATCGTCCCGGTGCGGAGATTCCCGGAACCGGCTTGGGCTTGGTTTTTGTCAAACAAATTTTAGATTTGCACAGAGCATTTATTTCCGTTCAGAGTGAAGTGAACAAGGGGACCACAGTTATAGTTAAGCTGCCGAAAGAAATTAAATTAAAATAATAAAGGGAACGAAGTGAGTAAATTAGTATTCATAGTCGACGATGAACAAGCAATATCCAAACTTCTAACCTACTGGGTGAAAGATAAATGGAAATACGAAGTCGAAGTCTTCGGCAACGGCGAGGATATGCTCAGAAGGTTAAGCGCGAAGCCGGATCTTATTCTGCTCGATATAATGCTTCCCGGCATGGACGGTATAGAAATATTAAAGAAGGTAAAGCAGATAGACGAAAACCTACCGGTAATTATGCTTTCAGCTCAAGGCAGTATAGAGGTAGCCGTAGATGCCTTGAAATTCGGCGCCTTCGATTATTTTCCTAAGCCGATAGACGTACAGCGTCTTGAACCTGCGATTAAGAACGCTATTAAAAGCTATGATCTCACAAGGGAAATAGAGAATTTAAAAGAGAACGTAAAGAAAGAATACAGCTTCGATAATATTGTCTCGGCCGACGGGAAAATGCAAGACGTGTTCAAGCTGGTTTCCAAGGTGCTTAACAACGACATTACCGTGCTTATTTACGGAGAAAGCGGTACCGGAAAGGAGCTTATAGCACGTGCCATTCATTATAACGGGAAGAGAAAGGATAACCCGTTTATTGTAGTGAACTGCGCGTCAATACCGAGAGAGCTTCTCGAAAGCGAGCTGTTCGGCCACGAGAAAGGCTCTTTTACCGGAGCCCACCAGAGAAAGCTCGGTAAGTTCGAGCTAGCCAACGGAGGCACGCTGTTCCTCGACGAAGTCGGCGAGCTGGAAATGCTTCTTCAGGCGAAACTGCTGAGGGTAATACAGGAAAAAGAATTTGAGCGCGTCGGCGGCACGGAATTGATAAAGTCCGATGTCCGCATACTGTCGGCTACGAATAGGGACTTGAAGAAGGCCGTTGACGAGAAACAATTCAGGGAGGACCTGTTCTATCGCCTGAATTCTTTCCCTATATATATACCGCCGCTCAGGCAGCGCAGGGGGGATATACTGGTAATTGCTCAGCACTTCTTCGACACATTTAACAAGAAGCTTGGCAAGAACACAAAAGGTTTCTCGAAGAAAGCGCTGAAATATATATACGAATATCCCTGGCCGGGCAATATCAGGGAAATGGAAAACACTATCGAGCGGTGTATTATAATTGCCGAGAAGGACGTTATTGATGTAGACGATCTTCCGCCGCATATAAAAAGCATAGACGCAGCAGCCGCTGCGGATATGTCGGGACCGCTATTCTCGGACGACAATATTATCCCCTTCGAAAAGCTGAAAGAGGAAGCCATCAGGCATGCCATAAAGGTTACAAACGGCAACATAGTTGAAGCTGCAAAAAAGCTTCAATTGGGCAGGGCTACTATTTACAGGCTGATGGATAAATATAAAATTGAGAACAGAACCGCAGAATAAAAATTAATTTGATAGGAAATTAGGTATGGATTTCACAAGAGAAAAATATGGAGATGTGTTCGTGGAAGTTGTAAATCTTACCAGAGCGACTCTGAAAGAAGCGGAAGAGTTCAAGCAGACGTTGGTACAGGATATAGAAATGGGTGCCAGAAAGTTGGTAGTCGATATCTCAGAATGCGAATTTATCGACTCTACTTTCCTGGGTGCGCTAGTCGTATCTCTTAAAAAAGTTACGGGAATGGGCGGAGACATCCGGCTTGTCGGTTTCCAGCCTGCCGTTGATTCTATGTTTGAGCTGACTAGAATGTACCGTGTCTTTGAATCATTTAAAACCAAAAACGAAGCGATTCAGAGCTTTCAATAGTTATTGACCGCACAGGGAGAGATACTGTTCCGTAAATTTGTTATTTATTGTATATTACCGAAACTATACAGCAAAGTGCGAAAAATATAAGTAAAAATTTCGATCGGGCAGATTGTTTGTAATCCGCGATATTTACTATGCAAAATGAAGATAAAAAAAATGTTCTTGTTATTGATGACGACCTGACAATAAGGAAATTAATAGGTCATCATTTAAAGAATAACGGCTACAACGTTTGGGAAGCTAATGGACCCGGAGAAGGATTCAAGCAACTCGAAGAAAACAAGTTTGACTTGGTACTCTGCGACGTTACCATGGACGAAATGGAC
The DNA here is from genome assembly GCA_963787005.1 of uncultured Bacteroidota bacterium. Taxonomy (GTDB): domain Bacteria; phylum Bacteroidota; class Ignavibacteria; order Ignavibacteriales; family Ignavibacteriaceae; genus FEN-1297. Next base: position 26,346 of record CAWBBX010000051.1, on the reverse strand, counting down.
GGGTTTACCTTTTGCAAAAAAGTCAGGGAAAACGAAAATTTCAGAGTGCTTCCGTTTGTATTCGTCACCGCTAAAAATTCTATGGAGGATAAATCCAAAGCTCTTGATGCCGGCGGGGACGACATCATTACCAAACCTTTCGACATAAACGAGCTTCTCATGAAAACAAACGCGCTGATAAGGCGCGCAGAGATTTACAAGGTATACGGTGTAAAAAAAAATCTTGAGAAGTCTTTTGCTGATGACGCCGCCAAGATTCTACTAGTGGACGACGACATTTCTCTCGCAAAACTGTTCCAGTACAACCTTACAAAAGCAGGATTCGAGTGCAAGGTAGCATACAACGCCAACGAGGGACTGAAGCTTGCTAAAGCCGACCCTCCCGATATTATTATCTCCGATATAATGATGCCCCAGATCGACGGTTTCCAGTTCAGAAAGATGCTGCTGACAGATAACGATTTAAAATCGATCCCGTTTGTCTTCCTTACATCCAAAGGCGAGGAAGACGATATACTCGACGGATACGATCTCGGTATAGCCGATTATGTATTGAAAACAGCCGGCCCGCGGGTTGTTGTAGCCAAGGTAAGCGCTATTATAAAAAGTTTAGGAAAAGAAAGAGAGAAGATCGTTACCGAGCTTCACCAGGCGGCCGACTCGCTGAGGGCAAAGGTGGTGCCCGACAATTCTCCCGGTTTCGAAGGATTCGATATTAAACATTGGCATCAGCCTTTCCATGGTATACCCGGCGGCGATTTTATAGATTATTTTCAGCTTAACGATGATGCTATTGCCGTGGTGCTCGGCGATGTGATGGGAAAAAAATGGGGCGCTTGGTACTTCGCCTTCGCTTATGCGGGTTACGTAAGGAGCGCAATCAGAGTCGTATTGCAAAATGCGGGCGGGTTTGTTCCCAGTGAAATACTTCAGCAGGTAAACGGCTCTGTTTACCAGGACGCCAAAGTATCGGAAGTTTTTGCCACCCTCTCAATAGTAATTATAGATAAGAAAGCCAAAGTGCTGAAATATACCGGCGCCGGTGATCTTCCTATTTTTTTTAAAAACGGTTCAACCGGAGAGGTTAAAAAAATTCAATCGAAAGGGCTTCTTCTCGGCTTTGCTGCTCAGGGGAATTATGAGGATGTTGAGTTTAGCCTCGGATCGGGCGACCTTGTCTTTATGACTACCGACGGCATTATCGAATCGCGGAATACGGCGGGTGATCAGTTCGGAGCCGGCCGCTTGCAAGAACTCATGAAAAATCTTCCTGAAGATAAAGACCCGCTTGAATCAATCAAAGGGGAATTTAAGCATTTTACGGGCGATAAATTCGAGGACGATATCAGTCTCATCTCGATTAAGGTTCTGTAATCCTTTATACTCTTATGCTTTATAAAATCCATTTTTTCTTGAACCGTTCGTAGAATGAGTATTGCGGCTGTGCTTAATTAATTATAAATTTTCACCTCATTAACGTCAATAAAAAACAGGGGGAAACATGAAAGGATTTGTTTTCTTCAATGCACGAAACAGTGCAGGGAAAACTGAAATAACTTCATTATTGACTCAATACCTCCTACTGCCTCTACGTTCCGGCTTCGGCGGCTTCATCGCGTTTTTCATTGTACTTATTGTATCAAAATTTTTGGGCTATATTACTGGAGCGGTCGGTTCCTGGCATATAGAATCTTCCGACTTTCTGCTATCGTGTCTGGGATTTATACTTCTGTTTCTAATTAAGTTTTTAGAAAATTTTAAAGGCGATGATGATTAGTCAGCAGGTTTTCGGCCGGTTAATTATTCTGGTCGGGTTTCTTTTTCAAATTTGAATATCGGCTTGAAGCTTTTCCGTCCTGTCGGCAATTTTCAACTGCTCTATTAATTCGGCGAGGCTGCCTTCCATAATATTTGAGAGATTGTACAGAGTCAGTCCTATCCTGTGATCGGTAACCCTGTTCTGAGGGAAATTATAAGTTCGTATTTTATCGCTTCTGTCTCCGCTGCGTACCATGGTTTTCCTCTGGGCGGAGATCTCTGCGTTCTGCTCTTTCATCTTCGCGTCGTAAAGGCGGGCCCGTAGCACCTTCATTGCTTTCTGCCTGTTCTTTAGCTGCGACCTTTCATCCTGGCACTGGACAACTATACCGGTAGGGAGGTGAATTATTCTTACGGCGGTTTCTACTTTATTAACATTCTGCCCCCCGGCCCCGCCGGATCTGAAAATATCTATCCTGAGGTCGTTGGGATTAATATCGACCTGAACGTCTTCAACTTCCGGAAGCACCGCAATCGAAGCGGCTGAAGTGTGCACCCTTCCGCTGGCTTCGGTAGCCGGAACTCTTTGAACGCGATGAACTCCGCTTTCAAATTTTAGGTTGCTGTAAACATTTTGCCCGCTTATAGAAAAAACAACTTCTTTAATTCCGCCTAGTCCGGTATCGCTTATATCGATCAATTCGTATTTCCACCCCTTAAGCTCGGCGTAACGCGTGTACATCCTGAAAAGATCACCCGCGAAAAGCGCGGCTTCCTCTCCGCCCGTTCCCGCCCGGATTTCCATAATAATATCTTTGTTGTCGTTCGGGTCTTTCGGAAGAAGAAGAATCTTTATCTCTTCCTCCATTGTTTCCCGCGTATCTTCCAATTCTTTCAGCTCGGCCTCGGCCATTTCCCTCAACTCTTTGTCGCCGCCGGATTCTAAAATCTCCTTGTCGCCTTCGATATTCTTCAGCAGATCGGCGTATTTTTCGTAAGCTGCAACAATATCCTCAAGGTCGCTTCTTTCCTTGCTCAAACTGACTATCTTTTCCCTGTCGTTTAAGTAGCTGGGATCGGCGAGCTGCTGGTTTATCCTTTCGTACCGGTCCTTGATCTTCTTTAATCGTTCTAATAGTTCCATAACTCATTCTTTATTTGGGTTCTAAATATAAGAAAGATGGTGGTAATTTCTAAATGAGCCGCTAAGTCCAAGTTTATGTCTAAGTTGATAAAATAAGGGTATCAGCCCACATATAACTCTTAGACTTTCATTTTCCCTTCATCTTACTCTTACTCTTACTCTTACATCTTTATCCTAAACTTAAACTTGAACTCCGGAATCCAGGGCCGGGAGTAAGATCAAGAGAAAGATCAAGAGAAAGATCAAGAGAAAGATCAAGAGAAAGATCAAGAGAAAGATCAAGAGAAAGAGTAATTAAAGGTGAACTCATTATCGGGAAAAATAACGTGTTCTGATATGCATTTCCTTTTTCGGTCCTTTTATGCGCCATTCGAGTTCCATTGCATCATCAGAAAATTTGATGTTTGCATAATAAGAATCCTCCCCGCACATATGCGGCGATTTGCTCGGCCATTTATCGCCGGTTTTAATGAATGTCAGGAGGAAAACGGGAGCATTATTGCCGAACCTCAAATGCTCGAGATTTAATTCTGAATCGTCGGCTACCGTCCATTTATAAATATTTGTGCCTCTTATTCTTTTTTTCTCCGGTGTAATCCAGTTTCCGGCTTCCATCGTAATCAATGAGCTTCCGGCCATTCGGTGCTCTTCAATTTCACCTACGAAACAAAAAACACGGTCGAGGATAAAATCGCGGCATTCCCTTTCGATGTATTTCAATCCGGCTATAAAACTAAACAGCCGTGAGAATTTATTCATCTTAATAATCTTGAATTTTATATTTTGATATAAAAGTATGATTTTTCATATTGTCTATCAAACATTAGCGGGAAAGACATTATGAAGTTTTTAATAATTATTGCCTTACTTGCGGCGAACTTAACTTATTCTCAAAACATGGGTAAACAAAACGCGGGGGTCGATTCACTTCTGGCGCCTTACGATTCGGCCGGCTCGCCGGGCGCCGCGGTAATGATTATTCACAAAGGAAAAATACTTTACAAGAAAGGCTATGGCCTGGCGGATAGGGAGAACGATATTTCCGTTACCGTCAATACTAATTTCAGGCTAGCCTCTGTAACAAAGGAATTTACCGCTACCGCAATAATGCTGCTTGTGCAGAGAGGCAAATTGAGTTTTGATGATAATCTCACTTCAATATTTCCCGGTTTCCCTGAATATGGGAAAAAGATAAAAGTGGAGAATCTTTTAAATCATACTTCGGGACTAATAGCCTACGAAGACCTGATACCTGATACGGCGACAATTCAAGTGCACGATAAAGACGTTCTGGAAATGATGATGCGCCAGGACTCAACTTACTTTGAGCCGGGCACTCAGTACAGGTACAGCAATACCGGATACGCAGTGCTCGCGATGATTGTTCAGAAAATATCGGGCGAGCCGTTCGCAAAATTCCTGAAGAAAAATATTTTCGAACCTCTAGGTATGAATAATTCCGTTGCATACGAAAAAGGGATCTCGGAAGTGAAAAACAGAGCCTTCGGATATTCCCTGGAAGACGGTAAATGGGTGAGAACCGATCAGAGTAATACCAGCGCTGTTCTGGGAGACGGCGGGATTTACACTTCCGTGACGGATATGTATAAGTGGGATCAGAATCTTTATACGGAAAAAATACTGCCGCGCAAATATATAGAGAAATCATTCACAAGGGGAACCTTGAACAACGGCGATAAAATTGACTACGGTTACGGCTGGCATTTAAAAACTTATAAAGATAAGGAAGTAGTTTATCATACCGGAAGCACAATAGGCTTTCGCAATGTTATCTACAGAATACCGTCGGAACATTTTACGGTTATTTTATTGACGAACAGGGACGGCGGCGATATGGAAAGAATTGCGGAAAAAATAATCAGCCTGTTCCCTGATTTTAACCGGAAAAATATTCATTAGATAACGAAACATTTGGTCTTGTGTTGTTTTACATATTTGTATCCCATCTCACTGCACATTTGGTACGTATACCCTTATCTTAAAATTAAATGCAAAGTTTTAATAATTATTTCTCGTCGTGAAACGCTGGTATTTTGCCGGTAAATAGTTAAATTAAATTATTCTGCATTGCGGAAAATCTGACAGTAAATCTGTTCCGCGGTTATTCCCCGTCAGGGCAGGCATCTTATCATAAAATCATCGACAAATTTACATAAGCATGAGAAGAATTATTCTTTCCCTTATTTTATTTTTGCCCGCTACTTTGCTTGCTCAGCATTATTATTTTAAAAGATACACAACCTGGGACGGACTGATTCAAAATACAATAAGAGCGCTGAAGCAGGATGACCTGGGACGTCTGTGGATAGGAACTGCGGAAGGCTTCAGTATTTACAACGGCAGCGGGTTCTCCAATTATACAATGAAGAACGGAACCGGCGGAAATGTGATTGAGTGTTTCTATAAGAAAGACTCGAGTACGATGTGGGTCGGTACGGCAGAGGCTGGCATTTCCGTTGTCCGTAAACCGGAGATTCAAAAGGATACAGTTGTCAGAATTATAAAAGGAGAAAAGTATTTTATCAACAATACTATTTATGATATTTTCAGGGATTCGAAAGGAAGGGTTTGGTTCTGCACAAAAGCCGGCATAACCAGATGGTCAAATTCAAATCCCGGCACCAGTACGGTAAGAAACTTCGATAAAAAAGGCGGACCGGGCCGTATAATGGTCTTCACGGCGGCTGAGGATGAAAACGGAGGCATATGGTTCGGCTCGGAAAAGGGACTTATTAAATACTCCGGGGATAAATTCACATTTATAAAAGGCTATACAAGTTCAATCTGGGTTATACGGCCTTTCGGGCACGATACATTGTGGATCGGAACAAATCGCGGAATACTTATCTATTCGGGCGGGAAGTTCGTCAATCCTTTTAAAAATTCACTGCTGTCAACCGGGGAGGTTAGCGATATTTACCGGGACAAATATTCAGTGATATGGATTGCTACGCAGGAAGGACTTTTCAGGTACGACGGAAAAAATCTGAAAGACTTCAGCATCTCCAAAGGCTCGGGGAACAAGTTCATATTAAATATACTTGAAGATAAGCAGGGTAACACCTGGATCGGCACAGTGGACGGACTAAACGAGATTTACAGTAAAAACTTTTACTACTACAACGCCAGAAACAAATACGGCTACCTGTGGAGAATTATACCCCGGCCGAGCGGAGATGTCTATGCCGCTACAAAAGACGGACTCTATAAGCTATTTGACGGCAGATTAAAACTTTCGCCCTACAACAAGCTGCTGCCGACAAAAGCAGTTACAAACGTTATCTTTAGAAAGAACGGAACAAAGTATTTCAGTACGGATAAAGGAATATTTGAAATAAAAAACAACAGAATAAAAAAGACTTTTACCAGGAAAGACGGCTTCGACAGCAATTATATTTTAACGATGACAGACGGGGGAAAGGATTCGATTTGGGTGGGGACCAAAGGGTACTGGAAGACTCATCTGGGAAGGGTTTACTTAATAAGGCACGATAGTGTAATTAAACTTCCGGCGCTTAATTCTCTGCCGCACGATCCTGTTACGATGCTTTATCCGGACAGGGACCGAAATCTTTGGATCGGATTTTACGCGGAGGGGCTTTACGAACTGTCGGGAAATAAAATTACCACATTCGGACCTTCACAAGGGCTTACCGATAAAAATATTAGAAACGTTCTACAGGATAAGTCCGGAAACATCTGGGTGATGACGCGCTTTAAAGGATTATTTAAATACGACGGAAAAAAATTCAAGGAATATGATACCGAAAACGGGTTGATGACTAATTGGATATTAACAGGCATGCAGGATAAGTACGGAACCTTATGGTTTAATACCGCTAAGGGAGTTTGCAGCTTTGACGGGAAAAGATTTCGCAGATTGAATTACGGCGGCAACTTGATGTCCGGTGAAATGTGGGCTTCTTCCGTTGACCAGGAAGGGAATTTATGGTTCGGTAATTCTAACTATTTATTTTTATATAAACCCCATAAGCCCCGTAAAAGAATTTTGCCCAAGGTTTATATCTCCAGATTTCTAGTCGACAGAGGGAAAACTCCCGAACATTTTTCCGGCAAGCCGCTCGATTTGAGCTATTCCGAAAACTCTGTTGAGATTGAATACAACAATGTCGATTTTAAAAACGGCGAGACAGCGGAGTTTCAATATAAGCTGAGAGGTCTGCACCACAGTTGGTATCCCCCGACTAAAAGAAATTATGTAATGTTCAACCATCTTCCCGCGGGAAACTACAAATTCCTTGTGAGATCCAGATTGCCTGAAGGTAATTGGAGCAGAATAAACTCGGATATTGCTTTTAACATAGAAGCTCCTTTTTGGCAGAGGACATGGTTTATCGTACTGGCGGCCCTGCTCGGGATTGCAATTATATCTATGTTTACCGCACTGATTTACCAGTACAGGATAAGACAACTGTTAAAGATTCAGGAAATCAGAACACGAATTGCATCCGACCTGCATGACGATATAGGCGCCAACCTTTCGTCTATATCAATATTCAGTGAACTGGCAAAAATAAACGTGAACAAAGAGCCGAAAAAAGCCGCGCAGATTATAGGGCGGATCGGCTCTATTGCGAGGGAACTTGCCGATTCGATGAGCGATATTGTCTGGGTCATAAATCCCGAAACCGAGTCTATAGGAGCTATGGTAAAGAAGATGAGAGATTTTGCGTTCGAGCTTCTGCAGGCAAAACAAATAAGGCTGAAATTTTCGGCTTCGGATAAATTACCGGAATTTAAGCTGAATATGGAAACCAGGAGAAATCTGCTCTTAACTTTTAAAGAAGCAGTCAATAATGCCGCAAAATACTCGGAAGCCACGATCGTAGAAGTGGAAATCAAAGTAATAAAAACTCACAATAATTCGTCTGGTAAGGCGATTTTAATGAAAATTGCCGACGACGGAAAAGGTTTTAAAGCCGAAAATAACGGAAGCGGCAACGGATTATCTAACATTCGCAGACGTGCCGATCAGATAAAAGCCGAATTAACTATTAATTCAGAACCGGGAAACGGAACCGTAACTGAAATTTTACTCCCCGCCGAATAAATATTTTATTCTGACTTTATAGCACAAATATGCGATTCGAACCGACGAATAATTACATACATTCGTTTTAACAATCAGTAAGGCTTATGAATAAATTCAATACGGCTGATATGCCTGTCAGTGTCTTTGTTGTGGAAGACGACGACGAGATAAGGGAAGGGATTTCTTCTTTGATCGAGTCCTCGGAAGGCTTTACATGCGACAAAGCGGTATCATCCTGCGAGAGCGCCGTAGACTGCTTCGACGACTTTCTGTCGGACGTCGTCCTGATGGATATTAGGATGAACGGCATGTCGGGTATAGAATGCGTTAAGAGGATTAAAGAAGGCTATCCCAACCAGGTTGTTCTTATGTTCACCGTTCACGAAGATGAGGAGAAAATCTTCGAATCCATAAAATCCGGAGCCAACGGCTACATACTAAAAAACGTGGCTCCGGAAAAGATACTGGAAGCTATAAAAGATGCCTACCAAGGAGGTTCGCCGATCACTCCGAGCATAGCGAAAAAAATACTGCAGGAGTTTTCCGAAAAGTCGGATAAAGACAAGGATTATGATCTCACTCCGTCGGAAAAAGAAATTCTTAAGCATCTTGTGGACGGCTCAAGCTACATTACGATTGCGGAAGACCTTGGCAAGAGCGTGCATACCATAAGGAGTCATATCAGAAATATTTATTCAAAGCTTTATGTCCATTCAAAAACCGAAGCTGTGGTAAAAGCGATAAAAAACAATTTAATTTAGATTAAAGCGCCAAGGATGTAATTAACAATTCAGAATATTTTTATAAGGGGAAGTCAGAAGATTGTTCACTAAATTTTTTAATCAGAGAGGAGATAAAAATGAATAAAAGAATCTTAAAAATTCTTCCTTTCGCACTGGTATTATTCTTTCTAATGCCCTCCCCGGCAGAAGCCCAGTTCTCTATCGGAGCTAACTATCTCGGACCTTCTTTAGGTCTTTCCTTTCTCGGGAGCACTCCGGAATACGGAGTTAATTTTGAGCATGCGATTAAACTTCAAGATTTCGGAACGATAGGTATTGGCGGTATATTCCGATATTGGGCATACAACGAAAGCTTCTTCGACGGCAAGTGGAGCTATACCAACATACTCATAGGCGCTCAAGGTAATTATCATTTTAAAACCAGCGGAAGCAAATTTGATCCCTGGGCTGGACTCATACTTGCTTACGATGCCGCCTCGGTAAGCTGGAGCGGGCCATACGGTAATTATGCCTCGCCCTCCAGCGGCGGACTCTGGGTAGCGGTTCAAGGCGGCGCCAGATACTGGCTCTCACCTAATCTTGCGCTCGCAGCAAGAATAGGATTCGGTACTTTAAGTTACGACGGACTTGACGTCGGGGTGGATTTTAAACTCTGATATTCGGTTCCTTTCTCTTACTCTCCAATAATAAAATCCCGTGAAAATGCTTTTACGGGATTTTTTTCGTCACATAATCTCACACACGTTAAGAAAATTAATATTCACCTTTAGTTTGTACTCATTTTAAAAGAAATAACCGAGTATAGCACAAATGTGCGATTCGGCCGCAAGGTTTTTTATATAAATTCGTTTTCATCAACCAGCTGCGGATAATGAATAATATGCCGGTCTCAATCCGGTATCCGTCTTTATCGTAATCATAGCGGAAATACGGAAGCCGCTCAAGCTCGTTATTAGTTTCGATGCGGAATTTCTGCATAAATAATAAATATGCAGGAAGATCAAAACACAGAGTGATCAATGCGGATATAATTTGCCGATAATAAAAAATAAGCGACGCAAGGAGAAAAAGAGATGCTAAACAAAAAAACTTCATTGTTTTTTCTATTTTTGATGGTATTCAGTGTGACAATAGTTTACGCCCAAATTCCCAATGCCGATTTTGAAAATTGGACAAACGGAGAGCCGGACGGATGGTACACCAACAACACACCTACAATTTCTTATACTTCCGTAACCCAGACAAGCGATGCAGAATCCGGATCAAGCGCTCTCGAAGGACAAGTCGCCTTGTTTGCGGGCTTTCCGCTAATGCCTATTGTATATACCGGATCAGCAAGTCATCCCGGATTCACAATCTCTCAAAAATACAGCAGCTTAAAGGGATATTATAAATTCAATTCGTCGGGAGGCGATAGTTTTATTGCTGAAATCGGCGTGTTTAAAAACGGAAATGCAATCGGGGGGGGATCAGCCGCTCTCGGTGCCGCATCATCGTATACCCCGTTTACGGTCGCTATACAATACAGCGGAAATGATGTCCCTGACTCGTGTCAGATTAGTTTTACAATTTCGGCACCTGACTCGAGCAACTACACTCATATCGGATCAAAAATGTTTGTCGATAATCTGTCGTTCGGTTCTGTTACCGGTATAGCAGAATCTAATTCGCGGCCGAAGCAGTTCGACTTATATCAAAATTATCCGAACCCTTTCAATCCCTCTACTACTATCCGGTATCAAGTAGCAAAGGAAAGTTTTGTGACACTGAGGATATACGATCAACTCGGACGGGAAGTAACAACGTTAGTAAATAAAAGCCAGCGGCCGGGAATATATAACGTCAACTTCGACGCTTCTGAAATTGCCTCAGGAGTTTATTACTGCCGTATCATTGCTAACAATTTCACCAGCGTCAAAAAAATGCTGCTGCTTAAATAACAGCCCTAAGAACGCTACCAATACTAGGAATATAAATGATGAGAAATAAAATTTCTACTCTTTTCACGGTAATATGTCTCACGGTAATTTCGTTCCCCGTAAATGCCCAGATACCGAATCACGGATTTGAAAAATGGGATAAGGGATCACCCTCGGGATGGTGGATCAATAATAAACCGGTATTTCACTTCAGTCCTGTTGTTAAGACAAAGGATGCCTACAGCGGCAGGTCCGCCGTTAAAGGAACCGTTTCGCCGATGGGTAAATCAATGTCTTTCGCTCCGGTAATTCACACGGGAACCGTTAAAAACAATAAGATCAGCATATCTAAAAAGTATTCGGGAATAAGCGGCTATTACAAGTTCAGCCCCGTTAAAAAGGATCAGTTGGTAGCAGCCGTATTCATGTACAAAGACGGCAAACAAATAGGAAAGGGAATGAAATATTTCCAGTCGGCGGACAAGTACGACCGGTTCGAAGTTAAGATAAACTATACATCGGATGAAGTACCCGATAAATGCGAGATATCGTTCACTGTTTTTCCGGGCTTCGGCGGAAAAGATCAACTAAAAGTTCATAAAGGCTCGGTAATGTATCTCGACGACATTTCATTCATAAAATAATTGTCGATAATCGGTTTCAAATTTAAAAAGCTAAAAGGTGAATAAGTGATAAATAGAAAATTAATCACGACGCTCCTGGCCGTATTAACGGCAGTTGTAATAATGCCTTTAACCTCCGTTCGGGGGCAGAACATTTTCTCAGGTACAATAAAATTCAAAACTCAGGATGAGAACGGAAAAGTATCTAACATGACATACTACGGAAAAGACGGTAAAACGAGGATTGATATGTCCGGTCCAATGGGAAAAATGTCGATGATCTCCGACGGAAAAACTATGGATATAATTATGCCTGCTCAGAAGATGTACATGGAATACTCGGGGGTTATGAGTAAGATGGCGGGTTTAGGAACCTCGAATGACGATACCTCCGATGCGGTGCATAAAACCGATTGGAAAAAAGTTATGGAAAAGGCAAGAACAGGAAAAACCAGGAATATTCTGGGGCATGTCTGTGACGAGTTTGTTATGCCCAACGACAACGGCGGCTCGATGCAGATCTGGGCAACAAAAGATGTGGGAAGCCTTGTGCTCATGAAAAGTCCGTTCGGTCAAAATCCGTTTGCGAGCGAAATGAAAGAAATGGGCGCTTACTTCCCGATGCTAACCGAAGAATTTAACGCTGAAGGAAAAGTGGTAATGAAATTTGAAGTCACTGAAATGACTAATGAAAAACCGGACGACAGCAAGTTTAATATTCCGTCCGGTTACAAGAAAATGAGTATGCCCGGTATGAAATAATTACCGGCAATTTGTCCCGATAATCGTAATGCGGAACGTTCATCAATCAAATAAATAAGAACCAAAAGAAGAGCGAAAGGATGGAGCGATTTGAAAACATCTAAGAAGATCGAATTTGTTCTCTTTAAGTACGCGGCGATAATGCTAAGCATAATGCTGATTATCCTTGTAAGCGGGTGCGGAAAAAAGAACAGCACTAATAATCCTGTTAATGCAGGCGGGTCGGGCGGCCAGCAGATAGGTTTTACTCTGAACGGCGGAAGTTTCGGTAACCAGCAATTTAATATCAGCGCGGCGGGCAGCGGTGTTGCATACTACACCGCTTCCGAAAACTATACTTTCGGTGCTTTGTCCGGCTCATCTAATAACCATTCCGTTTCCGTTCTCCTTCAGTTTCCGGGGAGCGGTACCGGTACTTTTACCTGGGATACTACAACCACCGGCACTGCCGAAATCATTCTGACAATTGACAATGTAGAGTACACGGGAATACCGGGAAACGGAAACATAAAAGTAACGCAATACGGAAGCGTTGGCTCAAATATCGGAGGCACATTTTCCGGCGAACTTTATGCTTTTAACGGTACGTCTATAGATACGGTAGCCGTTTCCGGAGGCGGTTTTTCTATGACGAGAATCGGAAACCAGTCACCGAAAATTTCACAAATCAAAAGAGCTGATAAGAAAATAAAAAATCGATGAAGATACTGTTACATAATTTCTTCCTCCCGATTTTATTTTTCTGTTTTATTCTATTTACATGCGACGTTTTTTCTCAGGGAAAATTTTTCGGAGGAGAGACCAACATCAGGCCATTTACCCTGCACGGCAGCGCGCATATAAGCGGACAGCTTTATAATGCAAACGGAATAGCCAACAGGCGCGCCCCGGCGCTCGGTGAAGGCGGGCTTAATTTGAATTTCTCGGTCTTCGGAATTAAGTCCGGTTTCAATATTCTCTATTCTTCGGATAACTCAAGGCTTCGTCAGAGCATGAACAAATTCAGCTTCAACGGAAAATGGAAATTTATCGATCTTTCGGTCGGTACTGTAAGCCCTTCGCTCTCCAAATTCAGCTTAAGCGGTGCTACCATTACCGGGGGAGATATTATTATCAATCCCGGTATATTTTATCTTGAAGTTGCCGGCGGCCGTTCCAAAAGAGCCGTTGAGCCGGATACCTCTCTCGGCTTCAGAAATGCCGCTTATGCGCAGCAAATGTACGCGGCTAAAATAGGGCTCGGCAGCCGGGGCGGTTCTCACTTTTTCTTAAGCGCTTTATATGCAAAGGACGATACCACTTCTCTTAAATTTTCGGGAAGCGTTAAGCCGCGGGCCAACCTGTCTCTTACTCCGGATTTCGAAGTTAAATTATTCGGTAACCGTGTAAATTTAAAAGGACAGATTACCGTTTCGGCTTTTACGGATGATTTGAAAAGCAAAAAGCTCGATGTAAGCAATGCGGGGATTCCTTCTTTCCTTACGAGTATTTATACACCACAAGTGAGCAGTAGAGTAAATTACGCAGGTGAGTTTGCCGCGGGATTAAATCTCCAAGATATGAACCTGCTTTTAGGTTACACACGTATTCAGCCCGGGTTTCATTCCCTCGGCGTAAGCCAGCTTAGGGATGATCAGCAGAAATATAAAGCTAAAACACAGTTCAGAATATTGAACAATAGACTTACCGTAGGCGGTAATTATTCGCACTCGGAGGATAATCTTCTCGGGGATAGAGTGGCTACGCAGCAAACTAGCAACTACGGAGTGAATTTTGCCGCAAGAATAACGAATAGGCTGAACCTGAATACTTCTTATACTTTACTGGTTAACAATGTTAATCCTAACACCAATTATTCAGATTCTGCAGCAACGGTTTTGAAACGAAGTCAAAATACCCAGAGTATTCTTGTGCAGCCGACTTTCAGTTTTCAGTCCGGAACCGAAATGCACAGCATATCTCTAACCGCTTCATATCTTACAATGAAGAATGACATTGCCGGTATTTCCGGATTATCCGCTCAGAATTTTAATTCGAAGACGCTTACTTCGTCGATTTCTTACAGTCTCTCTTTCAGATCGGGATTAACCGTAACGGTTATTGGCAATTACCTTAAGAATAATGCGGGCTCGACTAAGTCTTCGAATATCGGGGGGAATGCCGGACTGACTTATTCATTCTTTAAGAGAAAGCTTACGGCAAATTTGAGTCTGGGCCTGAATAATAATTCAACCGAACGCACCGGCGGTTCGGGCCTGCCTACCGGACAGGCAGGCGTACTGACAAAAATGAGGCAGATTATTTTCAACTTAAATTCTTCATACAGACTCACAAGAGCGAACAACATCACTTTCTCGGCAAGAAGATTAACCAACTCGGCTTTGGAAGGCTCGGGTTATTCTTTTACGGAGAACGAGGCAAGATTAGTTTTTCAACATAGTTTTTGATCGAGGTGTCTTAAATGAAAGTCAAGTACTTCTCACGTATAGTTGATAATGTAAATACTCTTACCAGGGTTTATATCCCTGCGGCTGTAATTTTACTTCTCTTTTTTTATACAGGCGGAAGCGTATTTGCGCAGGGAATCAGCCAGGTTACTATAACGGGTATCCCTCCCATAATTTCGTCGCCCAATATCAGCGACCTCGAAGGTAATTTCAACAACGGAATGTACAGCATACAGTTTACCTATACAAATTCGAATCCGGGACAGGTGCCGTTTGTTTTTCATGTGGTTCTGGAGAAAGACGGTAAAACGCTGATAGATGTTAAATCGGATCCTAAAAATTATTCTCCCGGAACCTATCTGCTCAGCTCTTTATTTAACGATTTAAATTTTCCCTACTCATTCAGCGATCTTTTGAACCAGGTGGGCAGCGCATTAAAACAGCAGGTGATACAGGGCGGGGTGATTCCCGAGGGCAATTATACAATAAAGATTGAGGCTCTTCCCGCCAACGCGGCGCAAGGCGTTAGCGCTGTTCCGGCGATAGTTAACGCACAGGTGATTTATCCCCAGCCTCCCATACTTGTTACTCCTGCCGACGAGTCTAATGTAATTCAGAATATCCCCACGTTCTCCTGGACCCCGGTCGTCGTTCCCGGCGGCACAAGTATAGAATACGATCTCCTGCTTGTGCAGGTTATAGATTCTCAGACTCCTCTCCAGGCTATAAACAGCAACCGCGCGTACGCGGAGGTAAAGTTGATCAATCAAAATACATACTCATATACTCCCGACAACCTTCCTCTGCAAAAAGGACAGAAATATGCCTGGCAGATAACCGCAAAAGATGCAAACGGAATTATTCCTTTTAAAGATGACGGAAGGAGCGAGATTTATACATTCACTTACGGCAAGAGCGAAAACGGAAACGAACAGGCCGGGGGCATTAAAAATTTAAAATCGATTACCCTGGTTCCCGGCTTTGCCGAACTAATTAATCTAAAAAACCTTGAGGCTCAGGATAATGATTCATACTACTCATTGAACGGATATGCATCTTTGCTTTTTCATCTGCCCGGTTTAAGCAAATCCGAATCTACCGTGCAGGTTAACGTTAACAATTTAATGCTGCAGAAAGGATCGCCCGGTCACCCTGTTTTAATGGGGGGACAAGTAAGCGGTGATGCTCTGCCTCCGCTGAAGATCTTCGAGAAATTTAAAGGATTAGTAAATGTGTCAGGATTCCAATGGAATTTCGGGCAGGGTTTTACGATTGAATCCAGCTTTTTCGATTCCGACGGAAATCCTCTGCAGGCCGCAGGTAATTTGAATCTTACGGCACAGGGTATCAGAGGGCATCTAAACTTTAGTCAGCCTCTAACTTTTTCTTCTTCCGGAAAAGGAAGCTCGGTAAAATACGAGGCGGAGTCGATTGATTTCGGCAAAGGAACCTTAAGCGGGAGCGGATCGCTTTGGCTTAATCTGGGCGGAAGAAGTTTTAAATGCGGTACATGCGGATTCACTTTAAATCCGGAAGTACAAGGCAATGGACCTATATTTGTTATAAATGTCAACAGCGGCAATACCGTTTCAATACCTTTGGTAAAAGGAAGTAAGAATCTTCTGCTGGATTTGACCAATCCCCACGGCAAAGTGAGTTATAATTTTACTTCGAAAAAATTCGCCGACGATCTGAATTTTGTCGGTTTGATAAAACTTCATCTGATGAGCGGCGTAACTTGCTGTCTCACAGCCGGTGTCGGCTTTAATTCTCAAAAAGGATTTTCGGTAAAGGATGCCGTACCTACATGTAAAATCACCAACCCGAGAATCGATCTGGGTGCTGTTAAAATGGAGCTGAGGAAATTCAGTCTTTCAAAACTTTCCTATAATACCTCCGATGGTAAATGGGACTTCAAATTAAATTTCGATGCCGTTTTAGATCCTGCGATTTTCCCGGGCATTTCTTTGCCCGAAGTAAAGGATATTACTCTTACTCCAGGCGGCTTCGATTTTCCGTCAATTAATTTTTCCGAATCCGCTCTAAGCAATTTGCCGGCGATATTCTATCCTCCTCAGCAGGGATACTATCCTCCTCAGCAGGGATACTATCCTCCTCAGCAGGGATACTATCCTCCTCAACAGGGAGTACTATCCTCCTCAACAGGGGCCTATCCTCCTCAGCAGGGATACTATCCTCCTCAACAGGGATACTATCCACCTCAACAGGGATACTATCCACCTCAACAGGGATATTCCGGGCAGCAGGAATTTTCATCGCTTGAGCATCCGACTGTAGTAAATCCGTTCAGTACTTCTTTAGGGCTCAAGTCATTTGATATGAAAGGATTCACTTTCCCCTGGTTTAACTGGGAAAGAAACAATGCCGGATCTTGGGATTTTAAACTCGATTTATCCATAGGTTTCCCCAAAGTAAACAGCGGCCTACTGTCCTGCTTCAATAATAAAAAAATAAATATCAGCGGCGTCCGATTCTCAAACGGAAAAATGGATATTAATCTTAATGCTTCCCGGTTAAAAAATTGTATAATGCCTCTTGGTGAAGGAAGTAAAATAATTGTCAGCAAACTGGGCGGCGATATCTCTTTTACTTATGATAAAGAAGTTAACGTAAAGAGCAGATTAAACTTCGACGGCGACTTGAAGCTCGGAGAGCCCTTCGAATCCGGGCGGAAAAATATTCATATTAGTTCAGGTTCTCTGGATATAGGGAAAGGTGGAATAATCGGCGGAGACATTAAGAACATTGACCTGAACAGCATGATTAAAATAGGCGCGTACTCGGTAACCTTAAAACGGGCGGAATTAATATTAGGAGAAAAAGGCGGTAAACAGGACGCGCTGCTTAAAGCAGCAGCCGAGCTGCATCTGTCCGGGGGCCGGACAGTCGCGGGAAGTGCATCAATCGATTTAATGACAGGCAAAATTGAGAAATACGAATTTCAGCTCGATAAGCCGTTTCAATGGAAGATACCGCACGACAAGCCCGTTATGGTGTTTAATGTCGATAAGGCAAAGATAAATCAAGACGGATTTTTTGTCGACGGCCGGGGCAGCTTGAATATTAGCGGTACAAAAATACCCACAGTGTTCGATAATCTTGTTCTCGATCCCAAAACATACGAGGTGAAGAAGGGTAAAATAATTATCAACAAAGATTTTGCTTTCGAGGCGGGAATCAATGAAAAGACAAACGGCCTTTCTTTCAAACCGGTGGCGAACGGGAGCGGTTTCGATTTGAATCCGGGTCTATTCATGGCGCTGAACGGGACGATTATAATAGATACGCTGGGTCTTCACAGCAGCGGAAGCGCCGGTGCAAAAATCAATTTTAAAAGTTATAAGATAGATTCTCTTAAGGCCGTTTACTCTAATGATTTTGTATTAGGACTTAAACCGTTCGGTGTGAAGAAAGGCGAAGCGGATTTTTATTGGAAGGAACAAAAAGTAGCTTATGCCGATCCTTCGGGATTTCACGCGGACTTTTCTTATTTCGGCAAGAAACTTTTACCCGACCGGCTCCCGCTTCCTGTTGAATCCTTCGCATACATTCAGCTGAGGAAAAATAAAAAACTGCTCGTCAATTATAAGAGACAGAATGACGGAACCGTAAAAATCTTTACTAAAAAAAATCAGCCGGTGGATATCGTTTTCCCCGGACTGAAAGGTAATACGTCCGCCGCACCTGTTATTCATACATCGTTTAATAATGTAGTAATAAATCCCTCAACGGGACAATTCATCAGCGGCAAAATTTCAGCCGATGTATCGAACAGCAACCCCATATCGGATCTAAGCAGGTTCGGTATACCGCTTATTCTAAAAAATGTTTCATTCGGAAAGCAGGTTATAAACGGCGTTTCGGTACCGGCAATGGCAATGAAAGGCGGCTTTAAATTATTTAATAATAAGTTCGGTCAAAACGGAAACGTAACTTTTTATGTTCAAAACGACGGACGTGTTAAAGGAAACGTCAGCCTAAAAAATATTTCTGCATCCGTTCCTTTAATGGCAAATAATCTAGTCGCTTTGAAAATAGATTCGGTGGACGGAAGTGTTGACGTACCTGTTATTTCTGGAGGAAGCCCTTCCATCGACCTGGCGCTCGGAGGCGAATTCAGGCTTTTAAATACAAGCGGAGATAACATTGCTGAGGCATATATAAGTTTAAGATACGACCGGAACGGTTTGACGCTTACACATTTCAGCGGTGCCGGAAACACATCGGCCGCTCAATTTAAATTGAAGGGGCTCGGTCTTGAGATAAATAAAATTAATAATTTAACGTTGGGGTATAATAAAAATACGGGTTTCGATTTTGATGCGGGGCTTGACTTCAAAATAAATATAAATACCGGCAAGAATAAAATAAGTATTCCGTTAAAAAATATAGATATAAATAAGAAACTCGGTATCGTCATTCCGGATCAGGATATTAACCAGAGCACGCACCCGTCCTTCCCTGAAAATTCCACCGCATTTGATATCGGGATATATCACTTTCAGCCGTTTGCGATGCGTATTCAATCCGATACTCTAAACTGGAACGACCTTTCTGCTAATTCGGCAGGTAACCTGCTCCCTAAATTTGATATGCAGCTTTCTTTTCCCTCGCTTAAAAATTCGTCGGGTGAATTGGCGAATGCGACTATAACGCTGAACAATGTCGGTTTCGGCGACGGTGTATTTACGGGAACCGTTCAACCTTATACTTTCCGCGGTAACGGTGCTCTGCTGTCGACCGGAGGCGGATCGGGAATATACGTGAAGAGTATTTCCGGAGGCCTACTGAAGAATAAAGACGGAAGCCAGGGGTACAATATCAAATTAAGCGGCAGCTTTAAATTACCCGATTATTTTGTTAATAAAAACGGCGGATGCGGGAACAGTGTTTCCGTAGAATTGAGTCCCGACGGAGGACTGACCGGAAGCGTTTCTAATTTTACTCCCTGCGGAAATATTAAGCTAAACAGTCTGGTGCTTACATTCCGAAAATCGAATCTCCAATTTTCAATTAAAGGAAAAAATCAGGAAATAGTTTTAGCCGGAAAAGCAGCCGCCTCTTTTAAATAGAGACAATGCCAAGCCTTTAACTGCGGGAGGCTCTATTTTGTTCGATATATTGAATGAAAAAATCTTAAGCGGGACTTTGAGCTTTAACGGTAAATTTAACTGGAACTATCCAAAGCAAAATCCGCTTTTTAAATTTGCGGTTCAATCCGCTGAATTAAATAAAAACGGATTTGTATTTACGGGAAGCGGTTCATTCAAGACGAACGGGACGGCTGTAAGTGTTAACTTTAATAATCTTGCTTTCGGTTTTAAATCTGAAAAAATCACAGGCGGAAATGTTAAAATCTTAAATTCATTCGCGTTCGATATTGGACTAAGTCCTTTAAAGTGGGAAGTATCCAATGCTTCGACAAGTTTCGGGTTGTCTAACGGACTAAGACTTATTGTGCCTAAAAATCTCACGATAGACAAAAAAGGACTTACCATAAACAGCACAAGCACCGCCGTGTTGAATTACGCCGGAAAGAGTCACAGCGGACTTTCCGCGGGCTTCAGTAAATTTTTATTGGGATTCAATCCTCTGAAGGTCGCAAGCGGAAGAGCGGATCTTGATCTCAAGCAGCAGGGGAAGAAAACAGTTAGGCTTGCTTATTATGACGACAAAGGTTTTCATCTCGATAATCTCGCCGGGGCTCTGCCGCTGCCTGATACATTGGGACTGCCTACAAAAGACATCGCATTCCTGGTGTTAAGAGACGGACAGGGAAATTCTTTAGTTAAATCGAGCTCGGTAAGCGGAGGTATGAGTATAAAAACAACACAGCCGGTTAAGCTTGTAATCGCGGCACTTCAACATAACGGAACTTCCCCGGAAGTAAACGTAAGCTTCAGCAATGTTGTACTAAACAGCTCATTTCAAATTACGGGCGGAAATATTACCGCCGATCTGACGAAGCAGACGCCGATCGATTTGTCGAGTTACGGATTTCCGTTAAAGATAGATACAATAAGCTATAAAAGCAGTTCCGGCAGCGGCTACGGTCTTTATGCCGGCGTCGAGTTTGATCTTCCCGTGGCATTAAACAGCGTTAAAGCATTTATGGGAAGCATCAAGATCGGTTCGGGCGGCTTCGAGCAGGCTACTGTTAAAGCCGGAGATTATACCTCCCATCATACCGAAGGAAACGCAAATCTTGTAACGCAATCTTTTCATAACGGCGCATTTATTTTTAAGATCAACGGTGCCGAAATAACTTTCGGTAATAAGAATATGTTTAAAATTTCCGGGGATGTTGAGAGCAATCTATTCAAGGATCATTCGGGAAGTTACAGCGCGATTCACTACACTGCCGGTTATACAAACAGTAAATGGCATTTCAGTGCGGAAACGTCGGGACTTCCCCGGAACGGGATCAATCTTGGTTACGTTAAATTTAAACCGAGCCTCATCGGATTCTCAACGCAAAATAATTCTTTCGGTTTGAATATTAACGGCGTTTTTAAAGCGCCCGATCTGCTCGGACCGAATTTTGCGCTAACGGTGAAGGGACTTCACATAGGCACCGACAATATCAGTGTGAAAAAAGTCAGCGCCTCCGGAATGCAGCAGCATACAAAACTCTTCGCCGGTCTGGTTGATCTGAACGTTAATAATATGAATGTGACATTGCTGAACAATGTGTTAAATCTCGTGCTGAGCGGGAACATGTCGGTGTTCAACAAGACATTTACTTTTAATCAGCTTTCAATCGCGTCGGACGGTCACGTATCAATGGCGAGCGGGGGAGTTGATCTTCTCGGTAAGAATAACACCGTTCCTATTCTGCCGGATTACCTAATTCTTGATACACTTAAGATAAAAGTGTTAAACAATCATGCCGAACTTATAGCGGGGGCAAAAGCGGTTCTGCCCCCGCCGCTCAATGCTACGTCGAGGGTGCATATAGCCGTTACTTCGAGCGGGCACGTGACGGAAACCGGGCCGGTGTTCGACCTTAAAAATAATAAACACGCTAAGTTTGATTTTCCCGGCGGACTGGGCAACGTTAAATTGACAGAGGTCGGTCTTGACCTGAAAGTTTACCACTGGCTTCAGACAGAGTTATTCGTCTCGGCCGATCTAAATTTGAGAAATCATAATGCCAACGCAAAAGCAGGATCGAGCAATAAAAAATTCAGCACCATACAGTTCGGTGATGATTCCGGCGATCCGAGCAAGGCAGGATTTTCATACTCTATTAGGAACGGAGTTAACTGGCTGAACGTAAAGGCTCCTTCGCATTTTTCTTTCGGCATAGACGAATTTTATTTCGACCACTTGAACCTGGTTAATCTTGATCCCAAACATAACGGATTTGCCGGCCTTCAAATCGGAGGCGACGCTCACTTAAATATTCCCGGTGTCACAGGCAAAATAAGCTTCAGCGGTTTACAGGTAACAAGCAAAGGTATTGAATCATTCGGAAGATTTTTAGGCGGGCATCTGGAGTTGTTAAACGGAGAAGTAAAAATAGACGTCGGCAAGTTCAGTTACGGAAGCGATACAACGTTGACGCTTAAAGTTCCGAACGGGGATAAGAAAAATCCTAAGGCAAAAACCGAAAAAGTGGACGTTACGAAGTATTTTCTATTTACCAATACAGGTAACAGCGACGCCGTGAAAATATCGGTCGCGGATTTGGGCAGCGGCGGGCTTCATAAATTCATTTATTATAAGACATCCGGCGGCATGTTCCTGGATATCGATCATGTAAATCTTACGCTCGATAAAACCGCAAGCCTGGACGTAAGCCTTCTTTATAAGAAAGAAAATTCCACGTACAAACTGATGGTGGCCGGAAAAGGCAAGTACAAATCTTATGGCGTGGATGCCATGGGAGAAATTACAAACGATCCCGAATTCAAGCTCGGAGTTTATGTGAGGATAACTTCTCCCGTGCCGATTATTCCTTCGGTAATCGATCTTACAAAATTCGGCGGCGGATTTTTCTATCATCCCGACAAATCCGACTTTCAATTCGTGATGTCTACATTCACCGACAGCAGCGGGCATGCCTTGCCATGGGATGAGTATGCCGGTTCGCAGGATAAAACAAATTTTGCCGTAATACTGAATGCCGGTGTCGGCTTGATAGGCTCTAGCGGAACATACGCGTATACCGGCGGCGCGATTGTAATTGCCACGGACAACTTCTTTGAGCTGGATGCCAACGTGGATTACAAGGCTATAAAAGATGTCAAGGGAGGGACGATAAAAGCGGGTATATATATTCAGGTCGATTACTTCAACGGTAAAAAATCGTTTAACGCCGGCGGCAATTTATATGTTAAGCTTAAGAAAAATATTGCGCACGGTACGGCCCGAATAGACTTCAACGCAGTAAGCTCGGGCGGCTCCACAAACTGGCAGCTTGAAGGGGGCACGGATAAATTTACTATACTGGCCGCAACCGTATCCGGACATCTGCTTATAAACAACGACGGTTTTTACGTTGACTGCTCGGTTGGCGGAAACATAAATATTAAAAATATTGTTAAGGTCAACGGCGGAGTTGGAATAGGGCTTTTTTACTGGAAAACCGCCAATGAATTCGGCGCGTACGCTTCTTTGAAAGCGAAGGTAACATATAAATCGATTCCGCTCGTGGGAGTTAAGCTGCAGGGAGCTTTGCTTACAAACGACAGGGAGACGAAGCTCGCGTTCGCCGGTTCGGTCTCGGCTTTGGGACAAAGCGTAGGAGTGTGGGCCGCGCTTACGGTTTCTTCCGGAAACAGCAAGTGGGATGCGGGATTCGGCAGCGGGGATAAGCTGGATAAATTGATCGCGAAAGCTAAATCGGAATCCGCGAAGATAAACAGTGACATGGACAATGAAAAACAGGCGCTTAATATAGCAATGAATAATCTCAGCGTGCCTTCTATAAATTCTGCGGTAATTACGAGCGCGGGCTACAACCTTCAGATGAAAACTACAAAATCATGGAGAGATGAACTGGGCGCTTCGATACTTATGAACGAGAAAACCGTTTCAGCCGGGAACGCTGCTCCGGTATTCGGAGATATTAAATATCAGGTGTTCGAGGGCAATCATCCCGACTTCGATTTAAACAACAATTCATATAAAACCGATATGAAAAAAGCTTTGTCGGATATTTCGGGCAGCGCGCAGAGCGTTCTCAATAAACTGAAGAACTTAAAAACGTCCGCAGTTCAAATAGAAAGTCAGACCAACACTTCGGTAAAACAGATATTTTCTCCGATTACTAAAAAGCCTAACTGGGCAAAGAAAGGACAAAACGTCTGGTTGTCTTTTAAAATAAATCCGCAGCAGGCAAAAGACAACGCTAACATTATTAGCACGGCAAATCAAAATAACTCGCAAATAAACGATAACTATATCGCGGCAATAGATACCATATCTTCGAACATAAATAAAATAGACTACGCGCTTAACGGCACGCCCGTGCAGCAAATGATTAAGATGGTATCAAAAGAAATTCAAGCTGCGGGTGTAACATCCCATACGGCGGGAATAGTAAACGTATTTAATCACGGAAACACACCGGCGCCGAGCATTAGCGATATGGCGAAGATGTACGTGAAAGCAACCGAAGCGGTGGATGATTATTACGGCAATTCGATCTCTTACCTGTGGGAGATGAGAAACTGGGCGAATAATACGCTCGCGTTTTTCGATAACTCCGTAGAAAGCAAATTGTCCTCCGCCCTGATAAATCAGTTGAAAAGCGCCGGCATAAATTATAATCCGGCCGATTCTATGGCGACGGTAGACGGAATTAAGTTTACTCCCGCCCAGGTTGCCCGGCTTAATAATTCGAACAGCGGAAAAATAAGAGACGTTGAAAACTCATTGGCTTCAAATATGCAAAATTTTGTTTCGACAGCTGCAAGGCGGGCAAATTTTATTTACGAAGAAGGCGACGCGAATTACAGCGGAAACGAAGAAAGCAGAGTCACTTCCGAGTTAAACGGTTACCTGGATAATCACCGCTATACTAATTTCGCCAAGAGGTACTACAACTTAGGGCATAATCTCTGGTTCGATATGAACCGTTCCGGACTTCAAAAAATAGTATCGACAAACATATCTTTTATAGATTCGTTGAAATCGAATTATTATAAACTTAAAAACTCGCTTAATAAAGTTCATGAGAAATTGACGAATATTGAAGACCGGATATATACGACAAAATTCAATATGCTCACAACTTTATACGGAATGCTCGAAAGCTACGAGACTTGGCAGACGAACGCCGTGGGCGATACATCGATCCGATCGGATATAGAGACGCAGAAGCAGGCGATAAAAGATGAAATGCAGGTGCCTCAAATAACCCAGCTTTATGTAAGGAAGAGACTCGACGGATTTAACAATACGGTTTACGCTACGTGGAACGCGAGTCATCCAACGGGAAAGATACTGGATGTAAGCTACTCTTTGAAGAGGAACGGCGGAGGTTCGGTCTACGGAACAAAACCGATGTCGGCGGATAAATTAAGCACCTGGCATTTCGACGCGTTTAAAGAAGGGCTGAACGACGCATCGCATACATACAGTATGACGATACGAGCAAGGGGACCGGCGGGGAACACGGTTTCGCGCCTGGCTACAATTACGGTACCCATCGCGGCGTCGAACGGAGGTCCCGGCAGCGGCAGTTTTTCGCGGCCGCAAAATGTTCTTTCAAACGATAAAACACCTCCTATAAAACCTATTGTCGGGGTGTCTTATCATCATACCGAAAAGAAATATAGCGGCGGGAATATGCCCGGTACGGGAACAAGAATAAGCGGATTTTCCGTAGGAACATATTGGACCAGCATTAATAACAAAATAGATTTAAAGAGAGTACTCAGTGCCGATCCGCAGTCGGATATAGCTTCGTTTGCTTACGCGATAGGAAAATCAAAAGGGGATTCGGATGTAGTCGGCTGGCGCGATATTCAGGGAAGCAGAGTGTCGAACGGCAGCAGCGGTTCGGAAAACAGGATACAGAAGATCATCATTAACAGCGTTATTCTTAAAGAAGGTAAACCGTATTATGTGAGCGTGAAGGCGAAGAACGGCGCAGGACTTTACAGCAGTCCGGCCGAGCTGGACGCAATAATTTACGATCCTACTCCTCCGAGTGCGCCTGACAGCGTCTCGAACGGTATCAAATCGCTCAACAGCCGTTTTGTAGCTACTTATTACAATCCTTATAGCTCTTCAAACTCGTCTTCAGCCGAACCTGAGATCTATTCAACTCCGAAGATGGACTCTCCTCCGACCGATAAAGCTATGACGAAGCCTAAAGCGAAAGTACAATGGGGCGGCGCGTCCGATGATCAATCGGGTATCTGGGGATATGATTATGTGGTTAACAATTCCCCGGATACGGCAGGTGTATTCGGACAAATTTCAGGTATACCCCAGCTTCAGGAAACATATTTTGATATCATCGGCGATCCGCTTTCTTATAAACAGGCAATATACGTTCACGTAAGAGCGGTTAACAACGCAGGAATACCCGGACCGGCATTAACCTACGGACCTTACACCGCACCGGATGAATCGTCGCCGTCAAATCCCAAAGTAGCAGCTATGGTTACGTCCGGCTCTATTAAACTTTATGTTATCCGTCCCTCCTACGATTTAGAGAGCGGTATTAAAGGCGCGCAGTATGCTGTGGGTACTACACCGGGAGACATGGACGTAATTAAGTTTCCGGATAGCGGTGAAAACCTAAAGTCCACCTTTTGGCTGAATAACCGAGAGCGTCGGCGGCGCCGTCCGCGTCGTCGGCTGGGCCCAGTCCGCGGCGCTCTTGGTCCGCCGCAGCG
>CAWBBX010000050.1:0-5040 GCA_963787005.1 uncultured Bacteroidota bacterium | reverse complement strand
TATAATTTAATACTTAATTCCTTATCTTTAAGTGTAATTTTTAAAATTAATTGGGACAGCAGATGCCTAGAAATTCCGATATAAAAATTTCAATTGAATTGAACGATAAAAAACTTCCGCAGAAAATATCGTGGGAAGCCTCGGACGCCGGATTCGAGGGGAGCAAGCCCGCTAATACGCTTATGCTTTCATTGTGGGATCAAGAAGAAAAGGTCACTTTGGGCATAGACTTATGGACCAAAGAGATGCTTGTCGACGATATGAATATTCACTTTTTCCAGATCTTCAATAAGATGGCGGATACGTACCTCAAAGCCACAAACAATAATGAGGTTGCTAAGATGATAGAGGATTTCAGCAGAAACTTCGCAGATAAATTAAATCTCGTGAAATCGATTAAGAAAGATCAAGTCCAATAATATTAAGATCTGCTGTCTAGCTTCGAATTAATCAGCGAAAGAAAATGTTGCTTATCTTTCCTTTACGCTCCTTCTCCGATTTAAATACATTCAAAAGGAAAAACAGAGCCGGGAAGATGATCATCGATCCTACAATAAGCGCCCAACCGAGATAATTTAAAGTAACCGGGGGAGAGGCGGAATTGTAAAAAGTCAGATCGGCTCCGTCTTTTAATCTCACCAAAGTAGGGAAGTAAACCACATAGAAAGCCCCGAGTATAAACAGAAGCACGGCCCCGGCGAGAAACCTTGACGGCCATTTCAATCCTTTTCCCAGAACCTTCCATAATACCGGCAGGCTTACGGTAGCTAGAATTATTAATATAATGCTTAGAGGGTTCGTAAAAAATCTTTCGGTAAAATGGACGCCTTCCAGCAACGAAGACAAAAATACAAGCAGCCCGCTTATAACGGTCGCTACAACCGCTAGTTTCGATTTTGAAACGAACTCGGTTAAGGTGTCTTTATCAGTGGACTCGCTTATCAGGAATACCGCGGCAATGAACGTGAATAAGGAGGCAACAAAAATTCCGGTAGAAATCGAGAAGAGATTAAACCATGGTGAAACGTAGCCTTCAAAAAACGTGGAAGGATTTTCCGTTATTTTTCCGGCAACAATAGCACCAGCGACAAGGCCGAAAAAGAAAGGCACGATAATGCTGGAGTACTGGAATACTTTCGAATATACTTCCTGCGATCCGTCTTTAACGGCATCGTAATGTCTGAAGGTAAAAGCAGTGCCCCGGAGAATGATACCTATAAGCATGATGATGAGCGGAATCGACAGCGAAACGAGAACCCTGGTATAAACTAGAGGAAAGGCGTTAAACAGAACCACCACCGCGATAATCAGCCACATGTGATTTGCTTCCCAGATAGGAGCCATCGCTCCTGATATAAGATCCCGGGTCCTTTCTTTGGACTTACCTTCCGAGAAAAACTCTATTATGCCCGCGCCGAAATCGGCGCCGCCTAAAAGGCAGTAAATGTAAATTGAGACTAAAAAGAAAAATATAACGACATATAACATATCATACCGTCCCGTTGTTCCCGTCTTCGTAATTAAATTTATCCAGAGCTTTTATCTGTCTTCCCATCAGCCAGACCGCCACCAAAGCAAGCACGCAATACACCACGGTAAATAATATAAAATGGTAAACCTGGAAGGGCGCCGGTGTTACCGCGTCGGCAGTTTTCATTATGCCGTAAATAATCCACGGCTGCCGTCCAACTTCCGTTACTATCCAACCTGCCTCTACGGCGATAAACCCAAGCGGTGTGCACAAAGCCACGGCCGCAAGAAATTTATTATTAAGCAGCCTATCCTTCCATTTGAATCTGATCGCCCAGAATAAAACTCCTATCAATGCCAAGATAGTTCCAATTCCCACCATAATTTGAAATGCTAAATGAACGGGTAGGACCGGGGGCCATTGTTCTCTCGGGAAATCATCGAGGCCTTTAACTTCCGAATTGAAATTACCGTATGCGAGGAAACTAAGCATACCCGGGATCTTTATGCCGTAATTTGTTGTACGCGTACTTTCATCAGGAATTCCTCCTATTGTAAGGCCGGCATCTTTTTCGGTCTTAAAGTGTCCTTCCATTGCCGCGAGTTTTATCGGCTGTCTCTTGGCCACGTCTTTAGCGCTGAAATCGCCGCTGAAAGGCTGGGCTACCGCGAATATGCTTCCGAAGCCAAGCGCAATTATTAAAGCCCTCTTGTGAAGCAGGCTGTTTCTTTTCCGCATTAGATAGAACGGCGTGTATACCGGCTACGGCGAATGAAGTGGCTACAAATGCCGCTATAGTCATGTGCAATGTTTGGCTTACCCAGGCAGGATTAAACATGGCGGCGAAGGGATCTATATTAATTGCTTTTCCGTTTACCCAATCGAAACCGGCGGGAGCGTTCATCCATGCGTTAGCGCAGACCACAAATATTCCTGATAATACTCCCGACACTCCAACCAGCAGCCCTGATGCCCAATGAACGTAGGGATTGAGCCTGTCCCATCCGTAAAGGAATAGTCCAATACAGATTGCCTCGACAAAAAACGCTGAACCTTCCCAACTGAAGGGCATGCCGATGATAGGTCCCGCATGTTTCATAAACTCAGGCCACAGAAGTCCCAGCTCAAAGGAGAGGACAGTGCCCGATACAGCACCTATGGCGAAAAAGATAGCAACACCCTTCGACCATGCTTTGGTCAGCTGAAGATAAACCTTGTCTTTTTTCTTGATGTAGAGCCAGTTTGAGATTACCATCAAGAACGGCATAGTCATACCTATGCACGCAAAAATGATGTGAAATCCTAGTGAAAGGGCCATTGTAGAGCGGGCGGCAAGCAAGTTATCCAATATCATCTCCTCTGAAAGATCATAGTATCGATTTTAGTATGCAATGGAATCAAATTTTACAAAATAAAATTACGAAAAGATTTGCATATTTTTATTGAAGTGTGTCTTAGGATGCTATTCAGGGTATATGAATAAAAATATTAATTAGAATAACTGATCCTGTATATAACGCCGGAATAGTCATCCGAAACAAGCATAGCTCCGTCCGCCATTATTTGAATGTCAACGGGTCTGCCCGAGACCTTGTTGCCGTTCAACCATCCTTCCGCGAAGGGAGTATAGCTGACCGGCTTGTTATTAGAATCGAGCCTTACGAGTGAGACCCTGTAGCCTATTTTTTGACTGCGGTTCCACGAACCATGTTCGGCGATAAAAATTTGTCCCCGGTACCCGGCCGGAAACATATTGCCGTTATAAAAGCGCAGACCCAGAGAAGCTACATGCGGACCGAGATCCTGAGCCGGCTTCGTGTATTTACTTATATCGGCATCCTTCCCGAATTCCGGATCGGGTATATTATCTCCGTAAACATAGGGGAAGCCGAAGTTCATACCTTTCTGAGGCGCCCGGTTAAGTTCGTCGGGCGGTATGTTGTCGCCCAGCAAATCCCGTCCGTTATCGGTGAACCAAAGAACGTTTGTTTTCGGATTCCAATCGAAACCCACCGTATTTCTTATCCCGGTCGCGTACAATTCAAGACCGCTTCCGTCGGGATTCATCCTCAACAGAGATGCGAAAGGAGAATCTCTTACGCATACGTTGCAAGGTGCGCCGACGGGTACGTATAACTTACCGTCGGGACTGAACCTGATAAATTTCCAGCCGTGATGACCGAGGTTAGGAAAATTATCGTTAACAACTACCGGCGGGGGCGGATTATTTAAATCCTTTTCAATGTTTACAAACTTTATAACCCGATTTATTTCTGCAACGTATAAGTCGCCGTTCAGGAAAGCGACACCGTTGGGAGAGTTAAGTCCCTCGGCTACAGTTATTACTTTATCCGCTTTGTTGTCTTTATTTGTATCGAGTACAGCATAAACTTTGCTTCCGCGGGTACCGACGTATATAATACCGGAAGGGCTTAATGTCATCGATCTGGCTCCCTCTACATTATCTGCGTAAAGGTCTATCTTAAATCCCTGCGGTAATTTTATACCGAATTTACTTTCTGTAATACTGTCGTGAGAATTGGAATCGCAGAAAAGTGAGAAGACACCGAGCAGCGCTGGTATAGCGGCGTAAAATATTCCCTTCAAAAATATACTGCGCATAATATACCTCATAGGAATCGTTAATAATAATAGTAAGCTTTCAATCGAAATCCGCAGATTCAGGTCCCGGCATAATGATCCATAAAATTATATAAACTAAAATTCCCGGGAACGCGATGCTAAAAATGGAAATCAATACATACGCTACTCTTACGATTGTAGGATCCCATCCCAGCCATTCGGCTATACCGGAACAGACTCCGGCGATCATTGAATTTCTAGATCTTTTTAAAGACATGCTCTCCCTGTAGAATGTTGATGATAATTTAAGAAATTGCGGATTAAATTAAAACGATGGAAAACGCGGATGAAAATGAATCGAGGAACAATTACCGAGTAGGATTAATGCGGAACCGCCCCGTCAATTTAATGAAGCGGGGCGGGGGATATAAAATATGTATATTATTTTCTATTTGAATCTCTCTTTGAGCTTTGAAGCGTATCTCCTGCTCATCTGGAAAGGCTCTTCAATATTCTGTATATAAACGTGATAGGATGAGTTGAACCATTTTTCCACCTTCTCGACGTATTCAAGATTTACTATAGTCGATCTGTGTATTCTTACGAAGAATTTTGGAGTAAGTCTTTCTTCCCACTCTACCATGGGTTTGAGCACTAGGAATTTTTTACCGTCGTTCAGGTAAATATACGTATAGTCTTTTTCGGCAGTTATACACAGGATAGAATTCACTTTTATAAACCTGGAAATTCCGTCAACCGTAATGAATAATCTATCATCATATTCCAAATTCTTCTTGTAACCGTTCTGGTCTTCGGAAAGTTCTTCCGTTTCCCCTTCTTCATCTACGTTGTAATTGTCTTCCGAGTCGTCCATTTCTTCGCCAGCCGTAATAATATTATTGTCTACACCTGCTTTGGCTGATTCTACGGCAGCGTGTTCTTTAATGCCCAGAAGACGGGAAATTGTAAGCGCCAGCCTATCAAAT
>CAWBBX010000049.1:0-10161 GCA_963787005.1 uncultured Bacteroidota bacterium | reverse complement strand
GTTTGTTAAGGCCATCAAGGAATCCAATAATCCTAATTATATCTTCATGACTCCCGATACAATATTTACCGAGCACTATAAGTTCGATATGGAAAAATTCGGCAGGGAAATGGCGAGGGTGAAAAAAGATATCAAAAAGAGCATGCGCGAGATTGACCGGGGCAACCGCGGTTTAAATATCGCCGTCAATTTCGGCAGCGGTCTCGGCAAATGGAAAGATTCCTCCTCGAATAATAATTTTAACGTGTACATCGACAGCAACATCTGCCGCGTTCATCTGCCGAAAATTATGATACCCGATATACAGCTGCCCGATAATTTCGACAGCATAACCGTTAACATCGAAAGAGCGGTTAGTCGGTTCAACCGGATGAGCTTTAACATTCCGAACTTGAGCAAGAAAGGGAACAACAGCTATAAATATTTCTACAGCGACTCATCTAAGAATTATAAATTTAATATGAAGGCGTTCGGTTTCGATTCGGTTTATCATTTCGGAAATCCTCAAGCCGATTCAATGCTTTCCGAGCATTTCAAGAACTTCGGTAATTTAGGTGTGAACCCCGGATTGATGCAGAATTTTCTCAGGAATTTCCTCGGCGATTCCACCGCTTTAGGTAACAGAACTGATATTCAGAAGCAAATGAAGCAGTTCAAAAAACAAATGAAGCAGTTCCAGGAGGAAATGGAAAATCTGAAGAAACAGCTTCATGAAGAGAATGCACCGCGTGAGAAACGCAAACCGCCTGTAGAAATTTAAATTCAAGGGTACTTAGGCTTAAATATTTTAATTTAAAGCTGTTTTAGGCCAGGTTCTTAGCCGAATATCCTTGAATTCTTGCGCTCAACCCTGTTTCTTCGCCGCCATCCTAAAAATCATCCATTCATACCACTTTTCTTTACAAATGGTATATTTTAGCGTAATTTAACTCCGGCAGAAGCGTGGAATTAAATAAATGTTCAATTTTTTAAATATTTTTAATTATTTTATATCGGTTGAACGTTTATTGATCTTTGGGTAAAGCATGGGGAACTGCTTTTTCTGAAGTTTCGGGCTGTTTATTAAAATACTTGCGTTATAAACGGTACTTATTGAACTACTAATTTTTACGAAGAAAATACGGCGAGATCCCCTTTTAATGAGAACAGGTATTGTAAATATTAAGAAAAACCTGAAATTGCAGATATTTGTCGGCTTTGCAATGCTTCTGTTTTTCTTCAAGCTGTTTTTTTATTCGGCGGAATCCGTTACCGCCGAAATAGTAAACGAGCTGCTGGTCGGCTTGTCCGTTGTTTCTTTGATACTCTACCTGGTTGAGACCGTCCGCTCCAAATCGGTCAACCCTCTGTCGCTGGTAATGAACGTAGGAATTCTTAATGCCATTCTTTTTTTCCTTATCACTTTCTCCGACGCAATATTAAGCGGTATACTTGGAAATAACGGCGGTGCGGGCGGCGGTATTATAGATACACTGATTTCCTTCATCTATGTCTATGTAATTATAGGTTCGGTTTCGTACATCTTCCTGGTATTCAGAGAGCTGTTCTTTCTGAAACAGAAAAAAAACGTCAGTACATATTTTAATACGATGATTGTTTTCTTCGTACTCGCCTCGTTTTCGGCATTGGTCGGAAATACACACGAACTTTTTTACATACGCGATACGTTTTTCATTATCGCGATTCTGCTTATCGTCATTAACTCTATCCGCATATCGTGGATAGCGTTTATAGTGAAGAAGGAAAAGATTTCGCTCCTAGTACTGTCCGTGGTAATTTCGGTTCTGTTTATCGTCAATTTAATAAACAGTTCCGACAGCAATACCCACAGCACTATAATCACCGGCTTTTCTCCTGTGCTGAACCAGTTTATGAAGATAATTTTAATCTACGGCGCCATTTACTTCAGCATCCTGTTCTTCACAACCCTCTTTCATATTCCCACCGCTGAGGCGTTCGACCGGAAGGCGCAGGAAGTATCGTCACTGCAGTATTTCAGCAAGCTGATAACCGAAGTGCTTGATTTCGACGATCTGGCTGAAACCATAACCGATATAGCAGTAAAAGTATGCAGCGCCGACGCAGCATGGATCGTTCTGAAAAACGGGAAAGAGCAAAACGCGATTGCCAATAAGAATATCGGATACGTCGACGCAAATTTAATATCGAAGTACATCTTCAAGAAGAAAGCGATCGACAGCATCGAAGAAACATACTTCATGAATCTTTCAACCCTGGAAGGGAAGGAAAATCTAAGCGAAAACTATTCGTATTCGGCGGTGGCGCCCTTGAGAGCGCATAACGAGCTAACGGGCTTCATCATTCTTGTAAAGAAAGATGACCTTAACTTCGATGATGAAGATAAAAGCGCGCTGGATACCTTTTCGGATTACGCGTCCGTCGCGGTTGAAAACTCCAGGCTCCTGAAAGAATCGATCGAGAAAGAACGTTTGGAGAAAGAACTGGACGTAGCGCGCGAGATTCAGCGCAAGATCCTTCCGGCCGAAAGCCCGGAATACGTAGCGCTTAATATATCTTCGGTGTTTATCCCGGCGTTTGAAGTCGGCGGCGATTATTTTGATTTCTTCGATATTTCGCCGGAAAAATTCGGCTTCGTTATAGCCGACGTCTCAGGTAAAGGTATATCGGCGGCTTTTATAATGGCGGAGATAAAGGGGATTTTCGAGTCGCTGGCCAAGACTATAGAGAGCCCGAAAGAAATTTTGATAAAGGCCAACGAGATTCTCGAACGCACCTTGGACAGGAAGAATTTTGTAAGCGCTGCCTACGGATTGATAGATCTGAAGGAAGAAAATCTTTATATATCGAGAGCGGGGCATTGTCCCGTCCTGCTTCTTAGGGAAGGAAAGGCGGAGAATCTCAGGCCCTCGGGAATAGGACTCGGACTTAACTTCACGCAGCACTTTGCGGACACACTGGAAGAGATGAAGATTGGTCTCAAGGAAGGCGACACGATTGTTCTATATACGGACGGTATAACGGAGGCAATGAACAGTAAGATGGAGGAGTTCGGCAGTGATCATTTCGAGAAGATTCTTCTCAAACATTTTAACAAAAGCGCCGACGAGATTGCAAACAAAGTAATGAAGGAAATAACCTTGTTTTCCAAAAATAGCTCACAGCATGATGACATAACTTTGGTTATATTGAAATGGAAACAAAATTTAAATTTTGAGGGAGAGAAAGAATGGCAGAATTCAGCACCGCAGTTAAAGATGTAGGTGATATCAATGTAATATACCTTAAAGGGTACCTTGACGCGCATACCGCGCCGACACTTGAGAATACCTTTTCCGAGCTTATAAATACGGGTAGCTTTAAGCTGGTAGTTAACTTTAAGGATCTCGCTTACATCAGCAGCGCCGGATTAGGTGTGTTTATGGCTTTTATTGAAAAAGTGAGAGAGAACAGCGGAGACATGAAGTTATCCACCATGAGTGATAAGGTTTACAATATATTCGACCTGCTGGGATTTCCCCTGCTGTATGAGATTTACAAGAACGAGGACGAAGCAGTAAAGAAATTTAACGAGACGGGGAAAGTTGAAAACTAAGAATTTAAATAAAGAGAACGAATTGATCGTCAAAAGCAGAACCGATAATCTCTCGAAGATAAGAGATTTCGTATATTCTTTTGCCGACGATATCGGGATGAACCACGACGTGATAGAGGATATTATTCTCGCTGTGGACGAAGCGTGTACTAATATTATTAAGCACGCGTATAAGTCTTATCCGGAAGGTGATATAATTCTTAAGATCAAGCACTCGGCAAGTAAAATAATCATCAGCATAACCGACTACGGAACCCCGTTTCAGCCTGAGACCGTACCCGATCCCGATCTTCAAAAATATTACAAGCAGCACCGGGTCGGGGGACTAGGGATGTATTTAATGAAGTCACTTATGGACGACGTTAAGTATACTTCCGTTCCCGGCAAATTCAACCAGGTTCAGCTCTTAAAGAAATTAAACTCCGCCCTTTAAAAAAATGAACGAATCCGAGAATAAAAAAGTTAAGCGTAACCTTACGGCGCTTGTTGAGTTCAGCAGGATACTTAATTCCAGCCTCGATATGGGATTTATTCTTAACAACGTGCTGCTTACCTGTATGGGGAAGTTTCTCTCTACAAAAGGTATGATAGCGCTAAATCAAAGAGGGCGGCTGGTCTTTAAAGCCGGCAAAGGAATTTCGGAGGATAAGCTGAAAAGCTTTCCGGAAATTAAAGCAGATGAGAACTGCCTGGACTCAGAGCAATTAAAAATTTTTTTGGACTCAACTCACCTTCATACGTCCGAGAAAATAATCTCTTCCAACGGTTTCCTGGGAATCGTAAGCCTCGGCGATAAACTGAACAACAAACCGTTTACCGAGGATGACGTAGAATTCCTAAAGACCATTTTAAATATATCCGCTTCTGCCATACAAAATTCTATGGTAGTGGACGAGCTGAAAAAAGTAAACAGGAAACTGGACTCGAGGGTGCAGCGTCTTAATGCTCTATTCGAGCTCAGTAAGGAATTTGTAACGTTCTCGGAATCGACGAAAGTTGCGAGGCTTTTGGTTTACTCTGTTATCGGGCAGTTTCTCGTTTCTAAATACGCTATAGTTACAGTGGATAACAACCGCGTAAGAGTTCTCGATTCAAAATTTGATAAAGAAGCACTCTTAAAAGCTCTTTCAAATTATAAACCCGATAATTTCAAGAATTCGGCGACCGGCGAAACTCTCTCGCACAATTATTCGGAACTGGGAAAAATAGGAATAGAACTTTTGGTGCCGATGCAGCTTCAGGGAGAGACGAAAGGATTAAATCTTTCTCGGCAAAAGAATTAACGAACTTAAGTACAACGAGGCCGATATCGAATTTATTTCTTCCGTCGGCAGCCTGGCTATTATTTCTCTGGAGAACAGGAGGCTGTTTAAGGATGCCCTGGCAAAGCAGAAGATGGAAGAAGAGCTTGAAATAGCGAGGGACATACAAAAGAACCTGCTGCCCCACAGCGTTCCGCAGTATTCAAATTTTGAAATAGCGGCATCCAATTTATCTTCACAGCAGGTCGGCGGTGATTATTACGACCTCATTGAGCTCGACGATAATTCCTTCTGCGTAGCTATCGGCGACGTATCCGGCAAAGGCGTACCGGCGGCGCTTCTGATGGCAAATCTGCAGGCGTTTTTAAAGACCATCTGCAAGCAGGGAATGCATCTGGAGGAAGCAACGGCTCTGATAAACGATCTTGTTTCCGAAAATACATCTGACGGAAAATTCATAACGTTTTTCTGGGGAGTACTGGATAACTCCGCTAAAAAAATCCATTATGTGAACGCAGGGCATAATTATCCGCTGCTTATAAGAAACGGTAAGATCATCAAATTAAGCAAGGGGGGAATTATTCTCGGTGTTATGAAGACACCTTTTCCTTACGAATCCGAAATTCTTCAGCTTAAAAAAGACGATGTTATTGTGATGTTTACCGACGGAGTAACTGAAGCCAAAAATACGGAAGATGAGGAATTTTCGGATGATAAACTTGAGGCATTAGCCATTGAGTTTTCCGGAAAATCCGCGCAGGATATTTTGTCCGGTATCCAGTCGGAAGTAAAGAATTTCGCTCAACACACTACACAGTCCGATGATATAACGGTTATTATCCTAAAAGTAAGATAAATCTTCTCCTGAAATCACCGTAAGAGCAGTCAGCACCGAAGCGTAAAATGTCCGTAATTATCTAAAATTTACTTACATTTGTAATACCCTAATAAAGCAGATTATGCCGATATATGTTACTTCTCCTAAATCCCTATATATTTTAATGAGGGGATGCGGGAAATTGTTATAACGGCTCTGACCGAATTTAATTCGAAGAAAATTACTTTAAAAACATCCGCATGGCTACTATTAAAGAATTATATCTCAAAAATGAAAAGAAACTGATTGTCGCGGTTTCTATGGTGTTGCTGCTGCTTGCCGTAACTAATCTCTACTTTACGCTGGAGGTAAGAGTAACTTCAAACGACGAGTGTCTGTGGGTCACAAAGAAGGTTTCAAAAGACAGCGTTGAGATATTGTTCGATTATGTGAAGGTGGACGGCGTTACATGGAACGCCGGAATAAGGAACGGCGATCAGTTCCTTAAACTGAACGGGCAGAAGCTGGAGTCGCCTTTCCAGGCGCAGGAAATTTTGAATAATGTTAAGGAAGGGGATTACGCCGATTATACCGTTAAACAGGACGGAAAAATTCTTAATACAAAAGTTTATGTAAAAAAACTGATACAGATAGGCAGCCTCGCTAATTCCATGCTGGCGGTTATCTGGCTTATAATCGGGTTTATAGTTCTGATGGCTAAGCCCGATGGATTGGTACAAAAGCTGTTTTACGCGATAGGAGCGTCTGCCGTTCTGGGCTCGGCATATATACTGTTGCCTCTGAACATTACTCCCGATATGATACGGGCGGATATATATTATTTCCTTGTCGTTACAACGATTTATACGATCGGTATCTCTACGTTGCCTTTCTTGATGCTTTCCTTCTTTTGGGTTTTCCCGAGGCGATTCGGAATAATGAACAAGAAATGGATAAGAGTTCTTCTTTATGTTCTGCCGGCCGCCTTGTTTATTCTGTCGATGGCAATATTTAGCACTACTATAAATTACGTCAAGGGCATGCCCGATTACAGCCATATAGCGGCTCTCAGACAATATATCGGGTGGTTAATGCTAGGCGTAGAAATAATTGCGCTGATCTCTCTTTTTATCAATTACAGGAGGCTCGAAACAAAGGAAGAAAAGAAAGCGGTTCTGCTTATCTTAATTGCTTTTGTTGTAGCGCTGGCAGCAATAATATATACTTCGCGCGTTGCGCCGGCTATATCCGATACCGTATTTAACTCGCCGGCATATTATACTCCTATAATTCTTATAATACTTATTCCGATTGCATTTGCGTACTCAATATTTAAGTACCAGCTTATGGATGTAAGCGTCGTAATAAAGAACGCCATTATGTACGGAGCGGCTACACTCGCTATTGCGGGCACTTATTTCTTAGTTATTTACGTTCTTGGACAAAGTATAAGCGAGGCAATCGGAACGCAGTACCAGGGCGCACTGGCCGCTGTTATTTTTATCCTGTTCGCAATGGTGTTCCAATCTACAAAAGATAAGTTCCAGGATTTTCTGACCGCAAGATTTTATCCGGAACAGTTTGCCTACCAGAAGGTATTGATCAGGTTCGGCGGCGAGGTTACAAGTATGGTGGGATTGGAAAATATACTCGACTCTATGCGCAAGACTCTCGTAGAATCGCTCGGTATAAATCATTTCGGAATTTTAATTAAGGGAAAGTCGGCTGACATTTTTACGCTCGTAAGAAAACTGGGAATTAATTCGGAAAAGATGGAGATGTCTGGCAGGAATTTAAACGATTTTATAAAAGAGAAGTCATTAATGAATCCGAACGTTGTAGTGGAGCAGGAGGACTTTCCGAGGGTATTTCCCGACTGCGCCGATATGCTGGTTGAGAACGAGATATTTACGGTAATTCCGATGATAATTAAATCGAAGCCGGTCGGACTGCTGCTGTTCGGACTAAAGCACTCGGGCTCGCGGTTTGCCGGGAAAGATATAGAACTGCTGTACGCGGCCGCGAACCAGGCCGCAATTGCGGTTGAAAATGCCAGGCTCTACCAGTCGGAGGCCGAGAAATTAAAGATGGAAAGAGACCTTGAGCTTGCCAGAAAAATACAGCAGGGACTTCTTCCGCGGTGCATACCGGAGCTGTCCGGCCTTGATATCTGCGGCGAGATGATACCGGCGATGCAGGTCGGGGGCGATTATTATGATCTGATAGAAATCAGCCCGACAAAACTTTTTGTAGTAGTCGGCGACGTATCGGGCAAAGGATTGGCGGCTTCGCTTTATATGACGAAGCTGCAGACGATGATTCAGCTTGCCTGCACCGACGGCAAAACGCCGAAAGAAATTCTTGTGGATGTTAACGCGAGAATTTATCAGAGCCTCGAGCGAAATTCATTCGTAACGATGACACTCGCGTTGTTCGATATCGAAGCTCATAAAGTTACCTTCTGCAGGGCGGGACACATGCCGGTATTAATCGCCCAGAACGGCGACGTGAATTCTTATAGAACGCAGGGGCTCGGCATCGGTTTGGAAAAAGGTAAAGTTTTTGAACAAACATTAGTCGAAGAAGAACTTCCCATCAAAAGCGGCCAGCTTTACTCTTTCTTTTCGGACGGGGTAACCGAGGCGATGAACGAATCGATGGAGCTGTTCGGCGAGGAACGTTTGATTAAGATAATTAAGGGCAAGACGCCTAAGTCTTCAAGTGAAATAATGGAGGATATCTGGACTCAAGTAAATATCTTCCGCGGCGGCTTCGAACAAAACGACGATATGACAATGGTTCTGGTAAAAGTAAAATAAATCTCACCCTTTCATTCTCTTAATCTTAATCTTACTCTTACTCTTACTCTTGATCTTTTCTCCTGCTGTAAATTCCGTTAAAATACTCGTAAAATTTTATTGATTTTACCTGATAATTTAGTGAACTTATACAATTATTAGGTAGTATCTCAGCTATTTGGGGGCAAAATTGTTATGAAATACTTCATTGCCTATCATTTTCCTATCCTTATTGGGGGACTTACCTTACTAAGTAGTTATGATTACTTATAAAAAACTAAAAATAAGCTATATTGTTTGATCAACTCCGTATAATCATTTAGATAATTATATCGCACACATTAAAATATGAAGGTTAATACAATTATTCAGATTCCTTAATTTCCAGGAGATGGGATTCGAGTTTTGTATACAACATATTTTAATTCGGTATAATTAGAAGTTTTAAATGTATTAACGGATATAAATAGCAACAGAATTTTTTCGGAAATGCGATTGATTTATTTATAGTATAAAAGAATTAAAAATCTTTTTAAATGAAACTGAAAAGTTTTTTGAGGAAAGGAAAAAGACTCTTTCAGCGGAAAATGAATATTATGAAAATGTAGATGAGCATTTTCTATTTTATTATTGGTTCCCAAACTTGCAAAGAAGGAATTTTGTAACTTCAATTGTTACGATAATTGAAAATGAAACTCGGGCATATTGTCAGACACTTTATAAGCATAAAAAGGTAGGAATAAAATATAATGACTTACATGGCACAGCTATAGAAAAGTTTATTATTATACTGTTAAACTTGCGGATTAAAATTTGAATTTAGTGATGGCCTAATTGATAAATTAAAAAATATTACAGAATTAAGGAATTGTATTGTACATGCGAACGGTAATATAGAAAATTATCCAAAAGAAAAAATGATTCGAATATTTGCAAAATCTTTTGGGGGGATTATTTTTTATCAAAAAAATATTTTTTTAACAAAAGAATTTTGTGCCAATGTTTTATCTTTAATTGATACTTTTTTTAATGAAATATTTAAGACCGGTTACTTTGAGTTTGAAAAAAAAATAATAAAAAAGATTTATAACAAGCGGCTCAACTCGACCGCATAATCGCATTAGTCATTTTGTTAAACATTGTTTTTCTAGTTGGTATTTGTTGTTTGGCGTGCAAGTTTTAGCCACAATGCCGTTGGCAGTTTAAATTGGAGAACATATGAAGATTGAATCTGTTAGAATCGAGAATTTCAGAAGTTTCAAAGATGAGACAATTCCATTTGATAATTATACATGTTTTATAGGTTCAAATGGTTCTGGTAAATCAACAATATTAAATGCATTGAATGTTTTTTTTAGACAATATAAAGATTGCAAGACTGATTTAAGTAAATTAACAATTGAAGATTTTCATCATAAAATCACAAAAGATCCAATCAAAATTACTGTTACTTTTTCAGACTTATCTGAAGATGCTAAGAATGATTTAGCTGATTATGTCAGACAAGATAAGCTTATAGTTTCATCTGTTGCAGTTTATAATCTATCCACAGAATTTGCGGAAGTTAAACAATATGGAAATCGGTTGGGGTTTCAAAAATTTAGGAAATATTTCGAAGCAGATAAAAATGGGGAAAAAGTTTCTGAACTAAAAAAGATTTACGAAGATCTAAAAGAGAAATATCCTGAGTTACCTAATCCAGGAACTAAA
>CAWBBX010000048.1:0-26751 GCA_963787005.1 uncultured Bacteroidota bacterium | reverse complement strand
CATTATGTACCTCTACTGGTTCCGTTACGTATTGCTCGTTTAATCTCAGCCAAATACCTTCCCCGATCTGCCGTCCGTAGTGTTATGCGGAAGGTCCAACGTGGGGAAATCATCCTTCATCAACTCGATATTTAACCGGAAGGACCTGGCTAAGACAAGCTCCACTCCCGGCAAGACTCGATCGATAAATTATTACCTGATCGATAATAAATTTTATATGGTGGACCTGCCCGGCTACGGTTATGCGAAAACCAGCAAGAAAGAAAGGGAGCATTGGAGTATGCTGATTGATGCGTATCTTCAAAAGGCTCATAATAACTCCCTCGCAATGCATTTTATAGACAGCCGGCATGATCCGATGGAATTGGACATTAAACTGAATTTCCTTTTACGCGAATTCGAAATTCCTTACATTGCATTACTTAACAAAATTGATAAACTCAAACAATCCGAATTAGCACGCGCTAAGCGAAATATAGTGCAGTTTTTCCCGGAACTTAGCGCAGGGGATAATTTGCTTTTCTATTCATCGGTTAAAGGAACGGGCAAAAAGGAAGTCTTACAGAGGTTAGCGAGACTCTTTTACGCTTTTTAATAAGCGAATGAAGTTAAGTCGGTTTGCTATTATAGCTTAGTAAATTTATATTTACTCTTAATTATTAATTATCTGTAATAAAATCACCCAAAATGGACAGCAGGCAGAAAAAAAGAATATTAATATTTTTATTAGTGCCGGTCCTCGCCGCAATTTTATTCATCACCGATGATCTGGTAATAAGACTGATAACCATTGGGTTAATGGTGATCTATGTCGGATTTATAATATTCCTCCGCGATTCTATTAAATTTGAAGGGCCGTACGTTCCTGCCGGCAAGAACATGGAAGACGACGACGAGGATGATGATCTTTATTCCGATCCTCAGGCCGTGCCTAAAACCGACGCTGACGAATCTTTTGAGATTGTCTCCCGCAATAAAAGCATCGAAGTAATTACGGCGGATAATTACGCGCAGAGCTTCAAGCACCCTAAAACTACTTTAAAGCCGCCGGACCTCAAGGAAAAATTCGAAGAGATAGCCAATGAATCTCTCCCGGAGGAAGTGGGACACGACGGGCAGTTCTCATTTGTTCTGGAGAAAATGCTTACCGTTATTAAGGAAGCGTACTCGGCTCACACGGCAATTTTCTTCTGGTACAACCGAAAGAAGGAAAAGCTGACCGTTGAAAAATTTGTCTCAAGTTCTAATGATGTAGCGCGTAGGAAATTCGATATAGAGGACGATATACTGAGCAAGATTGTCCAGCGGGGAGAGCCGGAGCTGCTGAGCGATATTTCGCCGGCGGCGGAAGCGGATGTAATTAGGTATTATAACTCGCCGCAAGGGATTCGCAGCTTCGTCGGAGTTCCGCTTTTTTACGATAAGCAGCTCATCGCAATTATTGCGGTTGATGCGAAGGTCGGGGATGCTTTCGGCATCGAGACGATATACGCTCTCGGACGGTTCGTACGGGTCATTACGATGATCATCTCAATATTTGAAGAGAAGCATTCCGACTCTATCTCGCAGCAGCGCCTTAAAGGTTTGATCAACCTGATCGGACAGGATATCTCGTTCGACAGTGAATCGGATATTATATCTTCCTTCCAGGGCTCAATAGATCTGCTTATACACTGGGACGCGTTCGCGTTTGTATATTATGATCCCGTTCAGAAAAAATTCCTCGTAAAGAAAATTACAAATAAGACATCTCTCAAATATGTAGGTGAAAGCCTCGAAGTAGAGCTGCAGAGTACACTTGTAGGAAAATCGATTGTTACCGGCATGCCCGTTAAGATCGACGACACTTCGACCGGCGAGTTCGATAGGTTTTCTAAGACCGACAGCGTCAGCTTCGACGGCTCGTTTCTTGCAATGCCAATCGTTTACAACAACCAGAATTACGGCGTGCTTTGCTTCGAGAGTCTGAAGAAAAACGCTTATACCAATTCCGACGTACAATTTCTTAAAAGCGCAATGAACATTATCTCGTTCGTTATTCACTCCTATTCCGCTCAAGCTTTGCTGAAGAGCTACCTGGCCGTTGACATTGAGACTAAATCACTGAACGAGGATACCTTCAAGGAGAGGCTCAGCTCCGATTTATTTAAAGCATCGCAATTACAAGTGCCGGGCGCATTGGCATTAATCCGCATGGACGACTTTCTGGAACAGGTTTCTCTCTTCGACGGCAATCCTTTTCCTAAAGTTCTGAAGACGATCGCCGATATGATAACGAAAGAAATGACCCCGTTGAACCTGTTCGGACGGATGGGCGAGAAGACTTTCGGTGTATATTTTTTTAACGCAAATACAAAAGA
The DNA here is from genome assembly GCA_963787005.1 of uncultured Bacteroidota bacterium. Lineage (GTDB taxonomy): Bacteria > Bacteroidota > Ignavibacteria > Ignavibacteriales > Ignavibacteriaceae > FEN-1297. Next base: position 24,391 of record CAWBBX010000048.1, on the reverse strand, counting down.
TGTGTTTCTCTGGGCGGAAAAATTAAGGGTGAAAATCGCCAGGAAACCGATCGCCGTTGTTTCAAAACAAACTACTTATACCGTTTCCATTGGAGTAGCTTCGGCTAACAACAAGCTCGATGTGGATGAACTTGTTTACAACGCGGATCTTGCCCTCCAAAAAGCGCTTGAAAAAGGCGGCAACACGGTCAGGAATATTAACTGATATATTTGTATCTTACTCGTCCTGGATCTCAGATCATAAAAAAAATCGAATATGAATAATTTTTTTCTTGTTATACTCGACGGAGTCGGTATAGGCGAACTGCCCGATGCCGGCGATTACGGCGACAAGGGAAGCAGCACTCTTTCCAATATTGCCGAAATCGTGAACGGGCTTGATCTTCCGAATTTAAAAAAACTCGGCCTCGGTAATATTAATAAAATTATGGGTGTGGAACCTGCAGATTCTCCGCTGGCTTCGTTCGGAAAGCTAAAAGAAATATCGAAGGGAAAAGATTCTACGACAGGGCATTGGGAAATAGCCGGACTATATGTTGATACCGATTTTTCATATTTCCCCGACGGATTTCCCGCGGATCTGGTAGAAAAATTTTTAAAATTAACGGGAGAAGAAGGAATACTCGGAAACAAGGCCGCATCGGGCACCGAAATAATAAAAGAGTGCTGCTTCCCTTGTCGCCGTAATCGCCGGCATCGGGCAGTTCGCCTATACCGACTCCGTCGAGTATAACAAGAAAAAAATTATTCATATTCGATTTTTTTTATGATCTGAGATCCAGGACGAGTAAGATACAAATATATCAGTTAATATTCCTGACCGTGTTGCCGCCTTTTTCAAGCGCTTTTTGGAGGGCAAGATCCGCGTTGTAAACAAGTTCATCCACATCGAGCTTGTTGTTAGCCGAAGCTACTCCAATGGAAACGGTATAAGTAGTTTGTTTTGAAACAACGGCGATCGGTTTCCTGGCGATTTTCACCCTTAATTTTTCCGCCCAGAGAAACACATCTTTTGTATTTGCGTTAAAAAAATATACACCGAAAGTCTTCTCGCCCATCCGTCCGAACAGGTTCAACGGGGTCATCTCTTTCGTTATCATATCGGCGATCGTCTTCAGAACTTTAGGAAAAGGATTGCCGTCGAAGAGAGAAACCTGTTCCAGAAAGTCGTCCATGCGGATTAATGCCAATGCGCCCGGCACTTGTAATTGCGATGCTTTAAATAAATCGGAGCTGAGCCTCTCCTTGAAGGTATCCTCGTTCAGTGATTTAGTCTCAATGTCAACGGCCAGGTAGCTCTTCAGCAAAGCTTGAGCGGAATAGGAGTGAATAACGAACGAGATAATGTTCATTGCGCTTTTAAGAAATTGTACGTCGGAATTGGTATAAGCGTTTTTCTTCAGACTCTCGAAGCAAAGCACGCCGTAATTCTGGTTGTTGTAAACGATTGGCATTGCAAGAAACGAGCCGTCGAAGCTGACGCTGTCGGTCTTAGAAAACCTATCGAACTCGCCGGTCGAAGTGTCGTCGATCTTAACGGGCATGCCGGTAACAATCGATTTTCCTACAAGTGTACTCTGCAGCTCTACTTCGAGGCTTTCACCTACATATTTGAGAGATGTCTTATTTGTAATTTTCTTTACGAGGAATTTTTTCTGAACGGGATCATAATATACAAACGCGAACGCGTCCCAGTGTATAAGCAGATCTATTGAGCCCTGGAAGGAAGATATAATATCCGATTCACTGTCGAACGAGATATCCTGTCCGATCAGGTTCATCAAACCTTTAAGGCGCTGCTGCGAGATAGAGTCGGAATGCTTCTCTTCAAATATTGAGATGATCATCGTAATGACCCGTACGAACCGTCCGAGAGCGTATATCGTCTCGATGCCGAAAGCATCCCCGACCTTCGCATCAACCGCAATAATTGCGATGAGCTGCTTATCGTAAAAAAGCGGAACTCCGACGAAGCTGCGAATCCCTTGCGGTGAGTTATAATACCTAATGACATCCGCTTCCGCCGCCGGCGAAATATCGCTCAGCAGCTCCGGCTCTCCCCGCTGGACAATCTTGCTCAGTATATCGTCCTCTATATCGAATTTCCTACGCGCTACATCATTAGAACTTGAGACAAATTTTTCAACGGTCAGCTTTTCCTTCTTTCGGTTGTACCAGAAGAAAATTGCCGTGTGAGCCGAGTACGCTTCCTTAATAACGGTAAGCATTTTCTCCAGAACAAATGAGAACTGCCCGTCGTGTCCCACTTCCTCCGGGAGAGATTCATTGGCTATCTCTTCGAATTTTTCCTTGAGGTCCGGCGGTTTTAAAGTAGTTTTAGGGTGCTTGAAGCTCTGCGCGTAATTATCCGCCGTAATTACTTCGATGCTTTTATTGCGGGAGACAATCTCAAAAGATTCGTCAGCGTCGGTTTTAGGCACGGCCTGAGGATCGGAATAAAGATCATCATCCTCGTCGTCGTCTTCCATGTTCTTGCCGGCAGGAACGTACGGCCCTTCAAATTTAATAGAATCGCGGAGGAATATTATAAATCCGACATAGATCACCATTAACCCAATGGTTATCAGTCTTATTACCAGATCATCGGTGATGAATAAAATTGCGGCGAGGACCGGCACTAATAAAAATATTTAATATTCTTTTTTTCTGCCTGCTGTCCATTTTGGGTGATTTTATTACAGATAATTAATAATTAAGAGTAAATATAAATTTACTAAGCTATAATAGCAAACCGACTTAACTTCATTCGCTTATTAAAAAGCGTAAAAGAGTCTCGCTAACCTCTGTAAGACTTCCTTTTTGCCCGTTCCTTTAACCGATGAATAGAAAAGCAAATTATCCCCTGCGCTAAGTTCCGGGAAAAACTGCACTATATTTCGCTTAGCGCGTGCTAATTCGGATTGTTTGAGTTTATCAATTTTGTTAAGTAATGCAATGTAAGGAATTTCGAATTCGCGTAAAAGGAAATTCAGTTTAATGTCCAATTCCATCGGATCATGCCGGCTGTCTATAAAATGCATTGCGAGGGAGTTATTATGAGCCTTTTGAAGATACGCATCAATCAGCATACTCCAATGCTCCCTTTCTTTCTTGCTGGTTTTCGCATAACCGTAGCCGGGCAGGTCCACCATATAAAATTTATTATCGATCAGGTAATAATTTATCGATCGAGTCTTGCCGGGAGTGGAGCTTGTCTTAGCCAGGTCCTTCCGGTTAAATATCGAGTTGATGAAGGATGATTTCCCCACGTTGGACCTTCCGCATAACACTACGGACGGCAGATCGGCGGAAGGTATTTGGCTGAGATTAAACGCCGAAGTAATAAATTCCTGTTTATCGAACATATTGCCCTTGTATGGTTTTCCCTAATTTACTAGGGGAAAAATGAAATTCAAAATTAACGGAAAATAATCAGCTTTAAATTTTTGCTTAAGACATTACTGTCTAAATAATTTGATTATTCATGGGGAATAAATGCATTAAACCAGATATTTAATAACAGTTTGAAATTTAACCCAGCGCTTAAAAATTTCGGCAGTAGCCGTGTACTTCTCTTAGTTTTATTTTAAACCGGGAAAATACAGTTTAAGTGATAAAACATTTAAAACAAAAAACCCGGACAGATTGCCCGGGTTTTTTACATAAAAAGTATTTATTTATTTTTCTTCTTTGGCCGGAGTTTCCTCAACTACATTAGCTTCTTCAATCTCTTCTTCGCCCTTTTCTTCAGCTTTTTTATCGGCTTTAGCTTTTGCTTTGGCGTCCTTTTGTTCTTTCTTTTCCTCGGCCTTCTCATTTATAACTTCGTTATAGTCAACCAGTTCGAGTATAGCAAGCTCGGCGGCGTCGCCTTTCCGATTACCAAGTTTAACTACTCTTGTGTAACCTCCCGGCCTGTCTCCTACTTTTGGAATAACATCATTAAAGAGTTCCTTAACAGCTTCCTTATCGTTAATGGCACCTATAATCTGCCTTCTGGAATGCAGATCGTTTTTCCTCGCCTTTGTAATAATAGTCTCAACGTAGCTTCTGGCTTCCTTAGCCTTAGCCACAGTTGTTTTAATCCTCTTATGTTTCAGCAAAGAAGCCGCGAGCGAATTAAGAAGAGCCGCGCGATGGCTTGCCGTTCTGCCGAGTTTTCTGCCTTTAACTCTGTGTCTCATTAGTTAACCTTTTTCAAAAATTAAATGTTTTCGTTATCGTCTTTTAGATATTTGTCTACGTCCATGCCGAACTCAAGACCCAAATTCTCAACGATCTCCATAAGTTCAGCAAGCGATTTCCTTCCGAAATTCCTGAACTTCAGCATTTCTGATTCGTCTTTCCTCACTAGATCGGATAGGTTCTTTATATTTGCAGCCTTGAGGCAGTTATGCGATCTTACGCTGAGTTCCAGGTCGTCTACATTGGTAAGAAGTATCTTCTTTATTCTTTCCTTCTCGCTGTCTTTCTGGCTTACCGCCTGCTCTTCTTCCTGTTCAATATCGAAGTTGATGAAGAGCTGAATGTGGTCCCTAAGCACTTTTGCGGCCTGGGTAAGAGCGTCGTCAGGAGTAATCGAACCGTCGGTTGTTATATCCAGCGTAACCTTTTCAAAATCGTTCTTGTCGCCTATACGAACGTTCTCAACGTCGTACTTAACGTTCCTGATCGGGGTAAAGATAGAATCGATAGGAATAACGCCTATGGTCTGTTCCGGCGAAACGTTCTCGGCTGCAGGCACATAGCCTTTACCTTTGCCTACTCTGATTTCCAAATCGAATTTAGCGCTTTTATTCAATGTGGCTAAATGAAGATCAGGGTTGAGAACCTCAACCTCCGTACTGTTCTTCTGAATATCGGCCGCTGTAAACGCGCCTTCGCCGTTGAACGAGATATCTATTTTATTTGGTTTTTTATTCAAGAGCTTTAATCTGACTTGTTTCAAGTTCAAGATAATCTCGGAAACATCCTCAACAACGCCTTCTATAGTAGTAAACTCGTGCAGCACTCCGCTGAATTTAACGGAAGTGATTGCAGCGCCCGTCAGGGAAGACAGCAATACTCGTCTCAGACCGTTACCCAACGTAACTCCGTATCCTCTTTCCAAAGGCTGAAGAGTAAATCTACCGAAAGTATTAGTATAACTAGTTTCGTCTAGAACTACAGCTTCAGGCATCTTAATATTTGAAACACTCATTTAATAATCCTCTAAAATTAATCTTAAAAATTTGTATTACTTGGAATAAAGCTCAACGACCAATTGTTCGTTGGCATTTAGAGGAACATCGACTCTTTCGGGAACTTGTAAAAATGTTCCGGATAACGAAGCTTTATCAATGGACAGCCACGAATAGGTGGAATCTTTTACTCTCTTAAGAGAGCCGTGAATAGCTTCCATTTTTTTGCTCTTGTCTTTTATTTTAATGATATCGCCTGCGACTAGTATATAAGAAGGAATATCAACTGCGCGGTCGTTTACAATAACATGCCTGTGTCTAATCAGCTGCCTGGCCTGTTTGCGCGACGAAGCGAATCCGAGCCTGTATACAACGTTATCCAACCTGCTTTCCAAGATTTTAACAAGGTTCTCACCGGTGATGCCTTTGCGCTTGTTGGCATCGTCAAAATAATTTCTGAACTGAGTCTCGAGTAAACCGTACAATCTTTTGATTTTTTGTTTTTCCCTCAGCTGCACACCGTACTCGGAAACCTTTGATCTTCTCGAGTTGCCGTGCTGCCCCGGAGGATAGTTTCTAATTTCAATTGGACATTTCTCGGTATAGCATTTCTGTCCTTTAAGGAACAGCTTCTGTCTTTCTCTTCTGCACAATTTACAAACTGACTCTGTGTATCTTGCCATTTAATAACTCTCCGATAAAAAAATTTAAATTCTTCTTTTCTTTGGCGGCCTGCAGCCGTTGTGTGGTATTGGCGTTACGTCTTTTATGGAACTGATATCGAGTCCGGCGGTATTAAGCGCACGTATAGCGGCTTCTCTTCCCGAACCGGGACCTTTAACGAACACATCTACTCTCCTCAGACCCAGGTCGTAAGCTTCCTTAGCCGCGGCTTCCGCGGATACCTGGGCTGCGAACGGGGTATTTTTTCTCGATCCTTTGAAACCGTTCTTACCGGCGGACGACCAAGAAATAGTGTTGCCGTAAATATCGGTTATAGTAACGAGAACGTTGTTGAAAGTCGCTTTTATGTGAGCAACCCCGTTGGCATCAACATGGGATTTCTTCTTAGTTTTTTTAACAGCTTTAGCCAAGTCTTATTCCTCCAAATTATCTTATTTTACTTCTTAGACGGTGCTTTCTTCTTGCCGGCAACAGTTTTTCTCTTGCCTTTTCTCGTCCTGGAATTTGTACGCGTTCTCTGTCCTCTTGCCGGAAGACCTTTTCTGTGTCTTATCCCGCGGTAAGCGCCGATATCCATCAGTCGTTTAATGTTCTGCTGAACTTCGGAACGAAGCGCGCCTTCAACTTTATAGTCGGAAGTTAGCACTGCCCTTATTTCGGCCACTTCTTCGTCGGTAAGGTCGGCTACTTTTTTCTCAGGATTTACTTTGGCCTTTTCAAGAACCTGGGCAGAAATCTTGGACCCTACTCCGAAAATATACTGGAGACCGAATAAAACTTTTTTATTTTTGGGTAAATCAACACCTGCTATACGAGCCAATGATCTTCTCCTTAATTTTTAATTAACCTTGACGCTGTTTGTGTTTTGGGTTTTTACAAATAACCCTAACAACGCCCTTACGCTTAATTATTTTGCAATTATCGCATATTTTTTTAACTGACGCCCTGACTTTCATAGAAGCTCCGTTATTTATATCTGTAAGTTATTCTGCCTTTTGTAAGATCGTACGGCGAGAGTTCGATAGAGACCTTGTCTCCCACCAGGATCTTGATAAAGTGCATTCTCATCTTGCCCGAAATATGGGCCAGGATCTCATGCCCGTTATCCAGCTTCACTTTAAAATGAGCATTCGGCAGTGTTTCGGTAACAACTCCGTCTACTTTTATTGGTCCTTGTTTAGCCATCAGCAAACCGTTAAAATTTCGGGATTACCATTATTGATCAAAATACTATGCTCGAAATGGGCCGACGCTGTTCCGTCGGAAGTTAATACCGTCCAGCCGTCAGCCGCGGTCTTAACTCTCCAGTCTCCCATATTCACCATAGGTTCTATCGCGATAGTCATACCGTTTCTGAGCTTGGGACCTGTGCCGGGCCTGCCGTAATTGGGAACCGAAGGTTCCTCGTGCAGGTATTTGCCGACCCCGTGTCCGCATAAATCTCTTACAACCGAAAATCCGTGCGCTTCAACGTACTCTTGAACCGCCGCGGAAATGTCATGTACTTTGTTACCTGCAACCGCAGCCTCTATTCCGAGGTGAAGCGATTTCTCGGTAACTTCCATCAATTTTTTCTTTTCGGTTGATATCTCGCCCACCGCAACCGAAAGCGCGGCGTCGCCGAAGTATCCGTTTTTCTGAACTCCGACATCGAGAGAAACTATCTCGCCTTCTTTAAGAACTCTGTTCCCGGGTATACCGTGAACAACCTCATCGTCTATTGACGAACATATAGATGCAGGGTAATCAATCGAAGATCCTCCCTGCGAATAACCTTTGAATGCTGCTATCCCGTTATTGCTGCGTATATAATCTTCCGCTATCTTGTCGAGATCACCCGTCGTTATTCCCGGTCTGACACTCTTTTTCATCAACTGCAACGTCTCTGCAACAACAACACAACTTTCTCTTATAAAATCTATTTCTTTTTTAGTCTTTATATATATCACAAAAAATCCGTAATCCTACTTTCTTGCTTTGGTCTTACCCGTCTTCATAAAGCCGTCGTAATGCCTCATCAGTAAGTGCGACTCAATCTGCTGTAGCGTATCGAGCGCAACACCCACTATAATAAGAAGGCTTGTGCCTCCGAAGAACTGAGCGAACCTTCCGGATACGCCCCAGCCGGAAACGAAAGCCGGAAGTATTGCCACTATAGCCAGGAAGAACGATCCCGGCAGCGTAATCTTCGTTAGTATATTATCAATAAATTCCGAAGTTTGTTTTCCCGGTCTTATACCCGGAATAAAACCGCCCTGCTTCTTCATGTTATCGGCAACATCCTTCGGATTGAAAGCGATTGCCGTATAAAAATATGTAAAGAAGATTATCATCACCGCATAAATAAACGAGTACACGGGTGAAGTATAAACGAAATAACTCGACAGGCTCTGCAGGAAATCGTTGTTCGGGAAGAACGACAGGACCGTGTTCGGTATAAACATAATCGACTGCGCGAAGATTATGGGCATTACACCTGCCGTGTTTACCCTCAGCGGAATGTACTGAGTAACTCCGCCGTATACCTTTCTTCCCACTACCCTCTTAGCATATTGAACAGGTATTCTTCTCGTTCCTTGTGTTACGAGAACGACACCCGCTATAATCAGAACCATGAGACCGAGAATAACAATTTCAACCACGAGGCTTCTCGTTCCTTCATTGATTAGCCTGTATTCATCGAGTATGGCGAACGGGAAACGGTCGATAATACCAATGAATATTATAAGCGAAATACCGTTGCCTATGCCTTTATCCGTAATCTGCTCACCGAGCCACATCATAAAGACGGTGCCGGAAGTAAGGATCAGGATCGTGGATATAGTCCAAGAAAATCCTTGAACTCCAGCCGGTACTATCGGCATCCCCTGAACGTTGATGTTAAGAAGCCTGATAGTAACGCCCCACGCCTGCAGGGCCGATATCAGCACGGTGCCGTAACGTGTAAGCTGTGTAATCTTCTTACGTCCGTCTTCGCCTTCCTGCTGCAGTTTCTGAAAATACGGAACAACCGCACCCAGCAGCTGGATGATAATCGATGCGGAGATGTAAGGCATTATACCCAACGCAAAGATAGCGGCATTCTTAAAAGCGCCGCCAACGAACAGGTCGTATAACCCGAATAAAGTATCCGACGATGCATTCTTCGAGCTCTCATTGAGAAGCACGGAGTCGATGCCCGGCAGGGTTATGTGAGCGCCTATTCTCACTATTACAAGCAAGGCCAAAGTATAAATAATTCTCTGGCGAAGCTCGTGTATCTTAAAAATGTTTCTGAAGGTATCTGTAAGTTTTGCCATTTAATTCCAGATTATATCTTTTCGATTTTACCGCCGGCGGCTTCAATTTTTTCTTTAGCCGACTTGGTGTAGGCGTTAACCTGCAGGTTAAGCTTCGCCTTAATTTCACCGTTGCCTAGTATCTTAACCGGAAGCTTGGAACTTGTAACAACGCCGTATTTCTTCAAAGTCTCGGCGTTCAATACTTCGTCTTTCACTCCTTTATTATCAACCATCTTCTGAAGAGTATCGATGTTAACCACCTGGTAGGACTCTTTAAAATGGTTAGTAAAACCAACCTTAGGTATCCTTCTCTGAAGAGGCATCTGGCCGCCTTCGAACCAGGCTTTGTGCTTAGATCCGGAACGCGACATCTGTCCGTTCATTCCTCTCGTGGCGGTCCCGCCGTGACCCGAGCCTTCACCCCTGGCCACTCTTTTGGTTTTCTTCCTAGAACCCGAGGCATATTTTAAATTGCTTAGAATATCCATTATAAACCCGTTTATTTCTTGATTTCTTCTAATTTAACAAGATGGGATACTTTTCTTACCATCCCTCTTATTTGAGGAGTATCGTTGTGAATTTTTTCCCAGTTCGGTCTACCCAGGCCGAGCGCCTTGATGGTCAGTTTCTGATCCTTAGGCCTGTCTATTATACTTCTAGTCTGTGTAATTTTAATTTTACTCATTATATCCTCAATTAAGAATTGAACAATTCGCTTACGGTAATACCCCTTTTCTTTGCCATCTTCCTGGCGTCGGCTACGCTCCGAAGTCCGTTCAGCGTGGCCTTAACCTGGTTATGAGGATTACTCGAGCCCAGCGATTTTGTAAGGATATCCTGCACGCCGGCCGCCTCGAGAACCGCGCGAACTCCGCCGCCGGCTATTAGTCCGGTACCGGGCGAAGCGGGTTTAAGGAGAACTTTTCCCGCGCCGTATTTTCCGATTATCTCGTGAGCTATTGTACCTTTAATAACGGAAACTTTTACAAGGCTCTTTTTTGCGTCGTCAATTCCTTTGGAGATTGCATCGGTAACCTCGTTTGCTTTTCCTAATCCTACTCCTACCGTTCCTTCTCCGTTGCCCACAACTACAATGGCGTTAAAGCTGAAACGGCGACCGCCTTTTACAACCTTAGCCACACGGTTAATGTGAACTACTTTTTCTTTTAAGGCCTTCTGCTTCGCTTGATTTTACATTTTTCAATTGATTCTCCAAGAACTCAAGTATTAAATAAACTTGTTATTATTAAAATCTTTACCTTATAAAGAAGCCGGGCATTCCCCAACCGGCAAGCTAGCTGCCGGGAGAGGATTCGAACCTCTACAGACGCCTCCAAAGGGCGTAGTCCTGCCATTAGACGACCCGGCAAAATTAGTTAACTGCATAACTAAAATTTCAAGCCTCCTTCGCGAGCACCTTCGGCAACCGCTTGAATTCGTCCATGGTATCTGTAGCCGTTTCTGTCAAAGACTACGGAAGAGATATTTTGTTCAAGAGCTTTTTTCGCAACCAAGGAGCCGACTGCCTTACTCTTCGATATCTTCCCCTTCGCTTTCTGAAGTTCTTCCTTCAATTCTTTCGAAAGAGACGACGCGGTAACCAGGGTCTTGCCCGCAGAATCGTCAATCAGCTGCGCATAAATATTATTGAGGCTGCGATAAACGGTTAAGCGGGGTCTTTCCTGAGTTCCCGAAATCATTTTCCTAATCTTTGTTTTTGAACGAAGTCTCGAATTATTATTTCTCTTGATCATGCTAAATTTATCCTCGATAAAAATTATTTGCCTGCGGTCTTACCGGCTTTCCTTTGAATTTGTTCGTCTGAGTATTTAATTCCTTTACCTTTGTACGGCTCGGGTTTCCTTATAGATCTAATCTTCGCCGCAACCATTCCTACAAGCTGCTTATCTATACCCGATATAACTATCTGGGTTTGAGTAGGCGCCTGCAGTGAAACTCCGTCGGGAGGCATAAAATAAATAGGATGAGAGAAACCGATGTTCAGAAGAAGATTCTTTCCCTTCAACTCGGCCCTGTAGCCTACTCCGACTATATCCAGAGTCTTCTGGTATGAGTCGGTAACCCCGACTATCATATTCTGAATAAGCGCCCTAGTTAAACCGTGAAGCGCCTTGTTTTCCTTCAGGTCGTTGGGTCTTGTTACCGTAAGGACGTCGTCTTTAAGCTCGATGGACATGTTGGGATGAAACCTGCTTTCCAGTTCTCCCTTTGGTCCTTTTACTTTAATATTCTGACCGTCTAAAGTAACGGTTACGCCTTTAGGTACGTTTATTGGTTTTTTACCGATTCTTGACACTTTCAAACTCCATTGAATGATTTACCATATATAACAGACAACTTCGCCGCCAACCAATTGGGCCTTAGCTTCCTTGCCGGTTAATAATCCCTTTGATGTAGAAATTACGGCGACTCCCAAACCGTTAAGTACTCTGGGAAGTTCGCCCGCGCCTTTATAGGTTCTTAAACCGGGCGTGCTTATTCTTTTTAATCCGCTGATAGCCGAAACGCCGTTAATATATTTTAACTGGATGCGGATTATATTCTGTTTGTTATCTTCAACTATCTCGTAATCTTCTATAAACTTTTGCTGCTTAAGAATCTCCGCAAGGCTTTTCTTCATATTTGAAGCGGGAATTTCCACTCTCTTCATCTTCGCTTTAGCAGCGTTGCGTATTCTTGTTAAGAAATCTGATATCGGATCTGTAACCGGCATAATTCTTCTCCTCCTACCAACTTGACTTTTTTAATCCTGGAATTTCACCCTTTAGGGCCATTTCTCTAAGCACCAGACGGGATACACCGAACTTACGGTAATAAGAGCGCGCTCTTCCCGTAAACATGCATCGATTATGCAGTCTTACAGGAGAAGAATTTTTAGGTAACTTCTGCAATGCTTCGTAATCACCTTGTTCTTTTAATTCTTTTCTAAGCTTTATGAATTTATCTACAAGCTTCTGTCTCTTTGCTTCTCTGGCTATTAAACTTTTACGGGCCATTAATTCTCCTATTTACGCTGTTTTAATTTCTTTTTTTCTGAACGGGAAGCCGAAGAGCTGAAGCAGTTCGTAAGCTTCGTTGTCCGTCTCGGCAGTGGTTACAAATGTTACGTCCATACCCAGGATCTTTGTGATCTTATCAACGTTGATCTCCGGGAAAATAATCTGCTCTTTAACGCCTAGAGTGTAATTACCTCGCCCGTCGAACGACTTGTCCGAAAGGCCTCTAAAGTCCCTTACACGGGGAAGAGCTATATTGAGAAGCCTATCCATAAACTCGTACATCTTTTCGCGTCTGAGAGTAACCATAGCGCCTATGTTAACGCCTTCTCTAAGCTTGAAGTTAGAAATAGCCTTCTTGGCTTTTCTAATACTGGCCTTTTGCCCGGTAATAGTTTCGAGTTCCTTAACGGCCTCTTCCAGGATCTTCTGATCCGCAACCGCGTCGCCCACACCCATGTTAATAACAATCTTGTTGAGCTTGGGAACCTGCATAATGCTTTTGTATCCGAATTTCTTCCTCATCTCGGGAATTATTTCGGCTTTATAAGCATCGGCTAATCTGGCCTTTATTCTAATCTCTTTTTCGGCCGGAGCTTTTGCGGCTTCTTTTTTAGATCCTTTGGCCTTTTTTTCTGTAGCGTCTTTTTTTGTTTTCTTGTCTGCCATTACTGAATTAAACCTTGAGAATTTAGTTATTGTTAAATCATCTCACCGCTTGATCTGCTGATACGTACTCTCTTCTTCTTGCCGGTTTTTTCGTCGAGTATCACCTGCGATCCGAGGCGCGTGCCTTCGTTATTGTTGGGATCTATAAGCATCACGTTCGAAAAGTGAATCGGCAGTTCCTTTTCGATTATGCCGCCCTGCGGGTTTGACTGGCTGGGCTTCGTGTGCCTCTTTCTTATGTTGATCCCTTCCACGATTACCTTGGAGTTCTTGGGGAAAACTTTAAGTACTTTGCCGGTTTTCCCTCTGTCGTTCCCGGCTATAACTACTACATTATCATTTTTTCTGATTTTCATTTCAATCCCAAATCTTTATAAAACTTCAGGTGCTAAGGAAACTATTTTCATAAACTGTTTTTCTCTAAGTTCCCTGGCAACGGGACCAAAGATACGGGTTCCCTTCGGCTCGTTCTGGTTGTTTATCAGAACGGCTGCGTTCTCGTCGAAGCGGATGTAAGAGCCGTCTTTCCTACGGACTTCCTTTTTCGTCCTTACAATAACCGCTCTTGAAACCTCGCCTTTTTTAACTGTGCCGTTAGGGATAGCGGCCTTAACAGCAACTACGATCAGGTCGCCAACACTTGCGTATTTTCTCCCGCTTCCGCCAAGTACGCGAATGCATCTTACTTTTTTTGCGCCTGAGTTATCGGCGACCACTAAATTCGTTTCTTCTTGGATCATTTCTGCATTTCTCCTTGCTTGCTACTTGGCTTTTTCAACAATTTCTACTAAACGCCATCTCTTCTTAAGGCTCATCGGACGTGTTTCCATTATCTTAACTTTATCACCTATTTTGCATTCGCTTTTTTCATCGTGAGCCATCAATTTGGTCGTCTTCTTAAAATATTTCTTATAGATCGGATGAGAAACCCTTCTCTCAATCGCAACTGTAATTGTTTTCTGCATTTTGTTGCTCACAACTACGCCGACTCTAGTTTTTCTTAATGCACGCTGTTCCATATTTACGCGTTAACTCCTTCTTTGTTGACTTTTTGAGCGGCCGCCGTCTCCACCGTCTCTCTTTCTCTGAGCACGGTTTTCATCATGGCAATATCTTTCTTCAACAGCTTCATCTTAGCGGTGTTGGTCAGCTGCTTAAGCTGATGAGCGAAACGAAGGTCCAGAAGACTTTTCGATTCCTCGTCGATCTGCTTAATCAGCTCGTCGTTTTTCATTTCTTTTATTTCATGGATCTTCATCTCAAAATCACCTTTCGAATTATTCAAAGTCCGGTCTTGAAACAACCTTGGTTTTAATGGGAAGCTTGTAAGAGCAGGTCTTCAGCGCTTCGTGAGCGAGCTCCTTGGAAACGCCCGCTACCTCGAACATAACCCTGCCGGGCTTTACAACCGCAACCCAAAACTCGGGAGCGCCTTTTCCTTTACCCATTCTTGTTTCGAGCGGCTTTTTAGAAACCGGTTTATCCGGAAATATTCTAATCCAAACTTTACCGTCCCTTTTCATCTTTCTGGAGAGGGCTACACGGCAAGCCTCAATCTGCCTGCTGGTAATCCAGTGTGGCTCTAGGGCTTTGAGACCGAAGTCCCCGAAGGCAACCGAACTGCCGCGTTTTGCCTTCCCGGCCATTCTTCCGCGCTGCGATTTTCTAAACTTTACTCTTTTCGGCATTAACATGATTAAAAACTCCCGGTAATTTTATTCAGTAACTCTTTTTCCTAAGATCTCGCCGCGGCATATCCAAACTTTTATGCCTATAGAACCGTAAATTGTCTCGGCCCTTCCGTTGGCGTAATCTATATCGGCCCTAATTGTATGCAGTGGAATTCTGCCATCCTTGTACTGTTCCGTACGGGCCATTTCTGCCCCGCCTAGCCTTCCGGCACACATAATTCTTATACCCTCTGCTCCCATTCTCATCGCGGCGGTAATAGCCATCTTCATAGCTCTTCTGAAGGAAACCCTTCCGGCAAGCTGGCTTGCTATGTTCTCGGCTACGAGGTACGCATCGAGCTCGGGTCTTTTAATTTCGGAAATCTGGACTTTAACTTCCTTATCGGTTATCTGCTTTAATTCCTGCTCGAGCTGGGTAATTTCCTTACCGCTCTTTCCTATAACCACACCGGGTCTTGATGTGTGAATTGTAAGGATTATATTCTTCGATGTCCTGTCAATAACAATTCTGGAAATCCCGGCTTTCTTCAATCTATTCCTGATGTACGTTCTAAGCTTATCGTCTTCTTTTAATTTCGAAGCATAGCTTTTATTTTCATACCAATTAGAGTCCCATCCTCTAATAATTCCAACTCTAAAACCGATCGGGTTAGTTTTCTGTCCCAAAAAATATCCTCCTAAAATTTTATGCTTTTGTAGCAACCACAATAGTTAAATGACAGGAACGTTTTCTGATTCTGTACGCTCGCCCCATGGGAGCAGGAGAAATTCTTTTCAGCGTAGGTCCTTGATCGACAAAGACTTCTTTAACAATTAAATCAGAAGGTTCTACTCTGGTTGCATCGTCCTTATTTAAAAGGTTAGCTACCGCGGATCTCAGAACTTTTTCCGCGTCCGTCGATGCGTGCTTCGACGAAAAGTGAAGAACCTCAATTGCCTTTTCAACCGACATTCCGCGGATTAGGTCGATAACCAACCTCATCTTTCTGGGTGACGAACCAATATATCTATGTACTGCTCTTGCTTCCATTTCTTCTTCAGACCCTTTAATTAAAATTATTTAGCTTTAGAGGCTTTTTCCGCCTTAGTTCCCGGATGCCCTCTAAAAATTCTAGTAGGAGCAAACTCCCCGAGTTTGTGCCCCACCATGTTCTCGGTTACGTAAACCGGGATCATCTTATTGCCGTTATGAACGGCGATGGTGTGACCCACAAAGTCAGGTGTTATTGTAGATGCTCTCGACCAGGTTTTAATTATTTTTTTCTGGTTGGTGTTGTTTAACTGCTCAACTTTGGCCGCTAGTTTGTAATCTACAAACGGTCCTTTTTTAACCGATCTTGGCATAATTACTCTCTACTTGTTCCGTCTTTTTA
This sequence comes from uncultured Bacteroidota bacterium, assembly GCA_963787005.1. Classification (GTDB taxonomy): domain Bacteria; phylum Bacteroidota; class Ignavibacteria; order Ignavibacteriales; family Ignavibacteriaceae; genus FEN-1297. Next base: position 8,496 of record CAWBBX010000048.1, on the reverse strand, counting down.
TAATAAATTTATTAGAAGCTTTTTTATGCTTCCTTGTTTTTAGTCCTTTTGCTTTTTGTCCCCAGGGTGAAACCGGATGACCGCCGCCGGAAGTTTTACCTTCACCGCCACCCATCGGGTGATCAACAGGGTTCATAGCGACGCCTCTTACGTGAGGTCTCTTACCCATCCAGCGGGTTCTTCCCGCTTTGCCGAGGCTCAGGTTTTCCTGTTCGGCGTTGCCGACCACGCCGTACGTGGCCATGCAGGTAAGATTAATCATTCTCACTTCGCCCGAAGGCATTTTAAGCTGGGCGTATTCACCTTCCTTAGCCATAACCTGAAGTGAAGATCCGGCGCTGCGTCCGAGTTGTCCGCCCTTACCGGGTTTAATCTCAACGTTGTGAACAAAACTTCCAAGAGGCATTTCTTTAAGCGGAAGCGCGTTACCCACCGTAATGTCGCTGCCCGGTCCGGATACGACTTTATCGCCTACTTTAAGTCCGTTGGGAGCGATGATGTACCTCTTCTCGCCGTCGGCGTAATGAAGAAGCGCAATCCTTGATGTACGGTTGGGATCGTACTCAATCGAAAATACTTTCGCAGGTATACCATGCTTGTTTCTTTTAAAATCTATTATGCGGTACTTTCTCTTATGACCGCCGCCTATATGTCTCGAAGTCACCCTTCCATGATTGTTCCTGCCGCCCGATTTACTCAACGCTACGGTTAAAGATTTCTCGGGTGTGGTCTTTGTAATTTCGTCGAAAGAAGAAACAGACCTGAATCTCGTTCCGGGTGTTACTGGTTTTAATTTATTAATAGCCATTTACTCTTCCTACTTACACTTGTTCGAAGATTTCAATTGTTTCCCCTTCTTTAAGGGTAACTATCGCTTTCTTAAACTTAGGGGTTTTACCGGAGAACCTTCCGCTCTTTCGGAACTGAGTCTTGGTCTTGCCGGCGTGGTTAATTGTTCTTACGCTCGCAACGTGTACTTCAAACTTTTTCTCGATCGCTTTCGCTATCTCAATCTTGTTGGATTTAGGGTTAACCAGAAATCCGTAATGATTGTGAGAAGCGGTAAGATTAGTCATTTTTTCGGTTATCAAAGGACTTATCAAAACATCGTGCATTTTAGTTCACCGCCTCTTCTTTATTCTTAAAAGTATTTACGATTGCGTCTACCGCGCTCTTCTGAATAACCAGTACCTGGTTGTTCAGAATGTCGTACGTAGATGCTTTTGCGGCTTCCAGCACTTGAACTTTAGGAATGTTTCTGCCCGATCTGTATACTGAGTCAACCTTGCCGCCGGTAAGAAGAAGAACCTTCTTGCCCGCAACGTTAAGCGCCGTCATAATGCCGACAAACTCGCTTGTCTTCGGCTCTTTAAAATCGAAGTCTTCAACAACAAGGATCTGCTCGTCTTTAACTTTGTAGCTGAGCGCCGATTTTCTGGCAAGCCATTTTACCTTTTGTGGCAGCTTCTGCCTGTAATCTCTGGGTCTGGGACCGAATATAGTACCGCCGCCGACCCACAAAGGGGATCTGGACGTACCGGCACGCGCACCGCCTCTGCCTTTTTGTTTCCAAGGCTTCTTGCCGCCTCCGCGAACCTCGGCTCTTTCCTTCGCTTTGTGAGTTCCCTGCCTCTGGTTTGCGCGGAAAGCTTTCACCGAAAGATAGATGGCGTGATCATTCGGTTCTATACCGAATATATCGTCGGCTAAATCAATTTTTTCGCCTGAATTGCTGCCGTCTTTTTTTAATATATCTAAAGTCATTTTGATACCAAATTTACTTCTTTATCAACTCTACAAATGAATTTACGGCGCCGGGAACGGCTCCTTTAACTAAAATTATATTTTCCTCGGGTAAAATCTTAACAACCTTAAGGTTCGAAATAGTAACGTTGTCGTGTCCCATACGGCCGCCCATTCTCTGGCCCTTAAACACTCTCGAAGGATAAGAGCTTGAGCCGATAGAGCCGGGGGCTCTTAATCTATCGCTCTGACCGTGGGTTGTACCGCCGACACCGCCGAAGCCGTGGCGTTTCATAACACCCTGGAAGCCTTTTCCTATACTCGTTCCTCTTACCTTAATCTTTTCGCCTTCCTTGAACAGATCGACTTTTATTTCATCGCCGAGCTTATATTCGGAATCTGCAAACTTAAACTCCTTTAAAATCGCAGCAGGAGTCAGATTATTTTTCTTGTACTGTCCTAAAACCGGTTTGGTAAGTCTCTTTTCTTTTCTAACGCCGAACCCGAGCTGCAAAGCCTCGTAGCCGTCCTTTTCCTTGGTGCGGATACTAATAACCTTGCAAGGGCCCGCTTGTATAACGGTAACAGGGACGAGATCCCCTTCAGCGTTAAACACGCTAGACATACCTAATTTTTTGCCGATAATGCCTGACATCTTAACTCCCAAATTCATTAAAGCTTAATTTCAATATCAACGCCCGCCGGTATATCAAGCTTGCTCAGCGAATCGACGGTTTTGTTATTGGAATTGTGAATATCAATAATTCTTTTATGCGCTCTGGTCTCGAACTGCTCTCTCGACTTCTTATCGACGTGCGGAGACCTTAAGACCGTATACAAGGTTCTCTTAGTCGGCAGCGGTATTGGTCCCGATACAACCGCACCGGTACTTCTTACCGTTTTAATAATCTTTTCGGTAGACTTATCTATCAAAATGTGATCGTACGATTTCAATTTTATTCTTATCTTTTGACCAGGCACGTAAAGTACTCCTTAATTAAATTTTAGACAGAAAAAGGGAGTTTCAACTCCCTTTCTGCAAGTTCTTAAAGCTATTATTCGATAATCTTAGTTACAACGCCCGCGCCCACGGTTCTACCGCCTTCGCGGATAGCGAAACGAAGACCGTCTTCCATTGCTATCTCGGTGATCAGCACTACGGAAAGGTTAACGTTATCGCCCGGCATAACCATCTCGGTGCCTTCCGGCAGAGTAGCAACACCTGTAACGTCGGTTGTTCTGAAATAGAACTGCGGTCTGTAACCTGTGAAGAACGGCGTATGACGTCCGCCCTCTTCTTTCGACAGGATATAAACCCCGCCTTCGAATTTCGTATGAGGAGTAATGGATCCGGGTTTAGCGAGGACCATTCCTCTTTCGATCTCTTTCTTATCGACGCCTCTTAAGAGAAGTCCGGCGTTATCTCCGGCCATAGCGGAATCGAGTTCTTTCCTGAACATTTCGATACCGGTAACAACCGTTTTCTTGTGAACGCCTAAACCTATAAGCTCAACTTCTTCCTGTATTTTAACCTGACCTCTTTCAACCCTTCCGGTAGCAACAGTACCGCGACCGGTAATAGAGAAAACGTCCTCTACGGGCATAAGGAAAGGCTTGTCTGTATCTCTTTCGGGAACAGGGATATATTCATCTACGGCTTTCATAAGCTCCCAGATGCACTCGAGTCTCGGATCGTCCGAAGGCGCTGCGCTAGAAGCAGCTTCGAGAGCTTTAAGGGCCGAACCTTTGATGATCGGAATATCGTCTCCGGGAAATTCATATTCGTTAAGAAGATCTCTAAGCTCAACTTCTACAAGCTCTATAAGTTCCGGATCATCTACCATGTCAACTTTGTTCATGAAAACGACAATTCTCGGAACACCCACCTGGCGGGCGAGAAGGATGTGCTCTCTAGTCTGCGGCATAGGACCGTCGGTAGCTGCAACAACTAGTATAGCTCCGTCCATCTGTGCGGCACCGGTAATCATGTTCTTTACATAGTCAGCGTGGCCGGGGCAGTCTACGTGAGCGTAGTGCCTGTTCTCGGTTGAATACTCAACGTGAGCAGTAGCAATTGTAATACCTCTTTCTCTTTCTTCGGGAGCGTTGTCGATCGAGTCGAATGATCTCTGTTCGGACAAACCCTTGGCGGAAAGAGCCATTGTGATGGCAGCGGTTAGTGTAGTTTTGCCGTGATCAACGTGACCAATAGTACCTACGTTAACGTGAGGTTTACTCCTATCAAATTTTGCTTTTGCCATCTATATCTCCTTTAAAATATTTCTTTTAATAATTCGTTTTTTATGTTGTAATCGCCGATTTTTTACCCAGAGTCTTTTCTGATATTTCTTCCGCAATTGATTTCGGTACTTCGGCATAGTGTGCGAACTGCATAGTATAAATCGCGCGACCTTGAGTCATTGACCTCAGCACCGTAGCGTAGCCGAACATTTCCGAAAGAGGCACGGTTGCTTTAATAACCTGCGCATCTTTTCTTGCCGAAAATCCCTCAATCTTCCCTCTGCGTGAATTCAAATCACCCATAACGTCACCTAAGTATTCCTCGGGAGTAACAACTTCAACATCCATAATGGGTTCCAGAAGAACCGGCTTGGCTTTCCTTGCACCTTCTTTTAAAGGCCATGGATCCGGCAACTCTGAATGAAACCTCATCCGAGTCTACATCATGGTACGAACCGTCATATATCTTAGCTTTAATATCAACTACAGGGAAACCTGCTATAACACCGTTCCTCATGGATTCCTGTATACCGTGGGAAACCGCCGGGATATATTCTTTAGGTACAACCCCGCCGACTATAGCATTTATAAATTCATAACCTTTGCCGGGTTCGTTGGGACTGAGCTCAATCCAAACGTGCCCAAACTTACCGCGACCGCCCGACTGCTTAACGAACTTGCCTTCGGCGTTAACGGTCTGCGTTATTGATTCTCTATATGCAACCTGAGGCTTACCGACGTTAGCCTCAACTTTAAATTCTCTTTTCATTCTGTCTACAAGGATCTCGAGATGAAGCTCGCCCATACCGCTTATAAGCGTCTGGCCGGTTTCCTCGTCAACCTTAACTTTGAATGTAGGATCCTCGTCCGATAGTTTTACCAAAGCGTCGGAAAGCTTATCCTGGTCGGCTTTGGTTTTAGGCTCGATAGCAATCTGTATAACGGGCTCGGGGAACACGATCTTCTCAAGCATAACGGCGTCCTGCTCGTCGCAGAGAGTATCGCCTGTTTTAGTAAACTTCAATCCCACAGCAGCGGCAATGTCGCCCGCCTTAACCTCGTCTATCTCTTCCCTGTGGTTAGCGTGCATCTGCAGCAGCCTGCTTATTCTTTCCTTCTTTCCGCTCACCGCGTTATATATGTAAGAACCGGATTTAAGAGTTCCCGAGTAAACACGGAAGAACGTAAGCTTTCCAACGTAAGGATCGTTGGCAATTTTGAAAGCCAGCGCAGTGAATTTTTCGTTAGCGTCTATTTTCCTTTTAACGATGTCATTAATTCCTATATGATGAGCTTCGATTTCCTTAAAGTCTATCGGAGCCGGCAGAAAATCGACCACGGAATCCAGAAGTTTCTGAACGCCTTTGTTCTTGAAAGCCGATCCGCAAAGCACGGGAATAATCTTCAGTTCAATAGTAGCTTTTCTAAGAACGGAGAGAATTTCTTCTTCGGTGATGGTTTTGCCTTCGAGATATTTCTCAAGCAAGGTGTCGTCAACTTCCGAAACAGCTTCGAGCATTTCGGTTCTGTATTTATTGGCGGTCTCCACCAGATCTTCGGGAATGTCTATCTCATCGAAAGTAGCGCCGAAAGTTTCTTCGTGATACATGCGCGCCTTGAATGTTATAAGATCTATAACGCCGGAGAACATATCGCCTTCGCCGATGGGAAGATTAAGCGGAACCGCGTTAGCGCTGAGTCTGTCTTTCATCATCTGAACGGCATTGTAAAAATCAGCGCCTGTTCTGTCCATCTTATTTATAAAAGCAATTCTCGGAACTTTGTATTTATCGGCCTGTCTCCACACGGTTTCCGACTGAGGTTCAACGCCGCCTACCGCGCAGAAAAGCGCAACGGCTCCGTCGAGAACTCTTAAAGATCTTTCAACCTCAACGGTAAAATCAACGTGTCCGGGAGTATCGATAATATTTATCTGATGATTGTTCCAGAAGCAGGTGGTCGCCGCACTGGTAATGGTAATTCCTCTTTCTTTTTCCTGTTCCATCCAGTCCATCGTAGCCGCGCCGTCGTGCACTTCACCGAGTCTATGCAGTTTGCCAGTATAGAACAAAATGCGCTCGGTAGTAGTGGTCTTACCGGCATCTATGTGAGCCATAATCCCTATGTTTCTTACTTTCTCTATCGGAAATTTGTTAGCCATACTTTATCTTATTCTTCCTATTCTTCTCTATGATTACCATTTATAGTGAGCAAAAGCCTTGTTAGCTTCGGCCATTTTATGAGTATCTTCTTTTTTCTTCACAGCCGATCCCTCGCCGTTAGACGCGGCTATTAGTTCCGAAGCCAACCTCAAAGACATTGATTTTTCGTTGCGTGAACGAGCATAAGCTTTAATCCATCTAATAGCGAGGGCAGTTCTTCTTTCGGGCCTGACTTCAGTAGGAACCTGATATGTAGCTCCGCCGACTCTTCTGCTTCTCACTTCTATAACGGGCTGTGTATTGTTAATAGCTTTTTTGAAAACTTCCAGACCGTTCTTCTTTGTTCTGTCTTCGATAACTTCAAATGCGTGATATACAACTTCTCTCGCTTTCGATTTTTTACCGTCGTACATGATAGAGTTAATAAACTTCGAAACCAGTACGTCGTTAAACTTCGGGTCCGGTTTCAAATACTTTTTTTCTGCTCTGCTTTTTCTCATGAATTATTTAGCCTTTGGTTTTTTAGCTCCGTACTTAGATCTTGCTTTTTTCCTGTCCTCAACACCGCTGGTGTCAAGCGTACCTCTAATTATATGATATCGCACACCAGGCAAGTCCTTAACTCTTCCGCCCCTTATAAGAACGATCGAGTGCTCCTGAAGGTTGTGTCCTTCGCCCGGGATATATGCCGTCACTTCCATACTGTTTGTCAGCCTAACCCTGGCGACTTTTCTGAGCGCCGAGTTCGGCTTTTTAGGAGTAGAAGTATATACCCTTGTACACACCCCTCTTTTCTGGGGACAAGCATCGAGCGCGGGCGCTTTTTTCTTAGCAAAAATTTGAACCCGGCCTTTCCTAACTAACTGATTTATCGTCGGCACTAAATACTCCTAAAAAATGATATTTCTCAAAAATTTTCAGACTCCTAATATAGTCCATATGTTAAATTTTGTCAAGAAAACAATAAAATATTTTTGTCTTTATTCATATACAAAGACAAAAAAATCCGGCTCGGTCTGGCGAGCCGGATTGAACTTTGCGTTATTTATGATATTACGCTTGAACTTCTTCTTCCTTTTTCTCCTCTGTAACTTCTTCAGCTTTAAGGATAATGTTGCCGTACTTTTTGAGACCCGTTCCGGCGGGAATAAGATGACCCATAACAACGTTCTCTTTAAGTCCTAGCAGATAATCAATTTTCGCTTCTGTAGCAGCGTTTGCCAGAACCTTTGTGGTTTCCTGGAAGGAAGCGGCCGATATAAAGCTTTCCGTAGAAAGAGCAGCCTGGGTAATTCCGAGCAGAACATGCTCGAAAGTAGCAGGTTCTGCGTCGCGGGCGATAATCGCCTTTTTGCTCTTTTTCTTCAAATCGGCGTTAATTTCTCTAAATTTACTTCTGGTAATAAGTTGACCGTCTTTATAGCGAGAGTCACCCTTATCCTCTATATGAACCATCGCCATAATGCGGTTGTTCTCTTCTATAAACTCGTTTCTGTCTACTACGTCTTCTTCGAGGAACTTGGTGTCGCCCGGTGATACGATCTTGATCTTCTGCAGCATCTGGCGTACTATAACCTCAATGTGCTTATCGTTGATCTTCACACCCTGCAGGCGGTAAACGTCCTGGATTTCGTTCACGAGATATTCCTGAACCGAGCTTGTACCCTTGATCTTGAGGATATCGTGCGGATTTATGGGACCGTCGGTAATCTTTTCACCGGCCGGGATCTCGTCGTTTTCCTGTACAAGGATATGCTTTCCGAGAGGAACGTTGTACTTCTTCTCATCCGATTTATCCGGTGCAATAACAATGATCTCCCTCGATCCTTTCTTTCTCGCTCCGAACTTCACCGTACCTTCAATCTCCGATACGATAGCGGTTTCCTGCGGGCTTCTCGCTTCGAAAAGCTCCGTAACCCTCGGCAGACCGCCCGTGATATCGCGGCTCTTGCTGGCCTGCTTGGAGATCTTAGCCAGGATAGTACCGGCCGGAATCGATTCGCCTTCATCTACCGACAAGTAAGCTCTCGTCGGAATGTTGAACGATTTCTTCGTTCCGTCCTCAGCCTCAACCGCGATGCTTGGAGTGAGGTTCTTATCTTTAGATTCAATTACAACTTTCTGCACGTGACCGGTCTGTTCATCGGTAACCTGCTGAAGCGTTACTCCTTCGATCATATCCATAAACTTTACGCGACCCGAAATATCCGTTAATATTACGGAGTTGTAAGGATCATGATTGTAAAGCGGTACACGTTTCCTTACCGACTGGCCGTCATTTACAACAAGTTCGGCGCCGTAAGGTACGTCATATTTTTTAACTTGACGGTTGTTGTCGTCGTAAATACCT
>CAWBBX010000047.1:0-25189 GCA_963787005.1 uncultured Bacteroidota bacterium | reverse complement strand
GCGTTACGGGGAGCGAAATCGCCCCCCATAGCATCAACAACTATTCTGCACTTAGATTTGTTGGAATCAGAATTGTACATTGAAAGGATTTGTGTTATAAATTAGCTTTTAGGCAAAAACATAGAACGTTCATTATAATAGCCGCATGAAGGACATGCACGGTGCGCCAATTTGATCTCACCGCAATTCGAACATGTACTCATTGAAGGAAGCGTGGCTTTATAATGTGTCCTACGTTTGTCTCTTCTGCTTTTAGACCATTTACGTTTAGGATTTGGCATTATGTTTCCATTAATTATTAATTTATGTTGAATTTATTTTTCAATTCCATCAAAGGCTGCCATCTATCGTCTATCTCGTTTTTGCTGCATTCGCAGCTGCCTTTGTTAAGATCTTTCCCGCATTTCGGGCACAGTCCCTTGCAGTTATCGCTGCAAAGTTTCTTCATCGGTATTGCCAGCATAGCGTAATCTCTAACTTCGCCTGAGATATCTATTTTATCTGCATCATGCGAAAGATATGCTATATTCACGGAATCGGATTCTTCCGGGCTTTCGTCCGCCAGGTATACCATTTTATATTCCGCACTAAGATCGGTGTTGAATTCGGCAGTGCACCTGTCGCACTCGAATCTTGCGCCGACTTTCAATTTAGCATTCATTACAATCTGGCTGTTTGCTTTGCTCAGTTCCAGATCAACAATTATATTTCCATTGAACGGCTCGACTAACCCTATCTCTTCTACCGGCTCGTCGAAATTATAGCTATAAACGCCGTCCACCAGGCTCGATATCTTTATAATCATCGCATTTATCAAAAAAGAAAGCAAAAACAAGCTAAAATATAGAAATACTTGGCCATATAGTCAACATTCCCACCCGTTCTGCATGTTCTTAAAATTATCTAATTGATGCTTTTAATACTCTATTTTAATGAAAAAAAGGTATTAGACCAAGTGTCAAATAATTACCGAAAAAGAGTGCAAATATACAATAATCGGTAATATAAATCTCAACGTGATAATCATGTTTTAAAACCGTAAATATTGACCGGTCTTATTCTTCGTGATACTTATTACCCTGCTTCGTTAAACTTTCTGCACTTAAATCTTCAAAAGTTACATACAGCAGCACTAAGGAATCGCAACGATACACACGGAAAAATGATTTTAAGTTTACTTTTAAAAATAAAACCTCGGTTCAAAGATTTTACTGCAACTCCCAAAACAAATTTTTTATATCTGTATGAATTATAAATCATCCTCTATACCCTCCTTACCAAATTTGCCCGGCTTAGATTGACAGGGGCGGCGAAGCGGGGGAGGTCATTTCAGTTAGATTAAAATCAAAAGTTCTTCTTAAAAAATATATGCCTCAAAGGTTTTATTAGCATAATTAGTTATATTATTTTTTAACTTACTTTTAATATTCCATTTGCCTCTTAATTATCACAAGTAATGCTGAAAGTAGAACACCTTACTAAAGAGTTTAAAAATCTTACCGCCGTAGACGATATTTCATTTACTGCGGAACCCGGTAAGATATTCGGACTTCTCGGGCCCAACGGCGCGGGCAAAACAACAACAATAAGGACCGTCTTAAGCATTATTAAACCTACCAAAGGTACTGTATTATACAACGGCAAGAAGATCACCAAGGAATTTTTTAACAATATCGGTTATCTGCCGGAAGAAAGAGGACTTTATAAAAAGAGTAAAGTAATAGACGTTATACTTTATTTTGCAGGGCTGAAAAATATGAGCAGGCAGCCGGCGGAAGCCGAAGCGGACAAATGGCTCCACCTGCTCGAAATAAAAAATTATAAAAGCAAAAAAATTGAAGAACTTTCCAAGGGCAACCAGCAGAAGGTTCAATTTATATGCGCGGTTGTTCACGATCCCGGTCTGCTTATACTCGACGAGCCGTTCAGCGGATTCGATCCTATAAACCAGCAGCAGATAAAAGACACTTTATATTCTTTCGTAAACTCAGGCAAGGTAATTATGCTTTCTACTCACCAGATGGAGACTGCGGAAAAGCTCTGCTCTGAGATATTCCTCATGCATAAAGGCAGGGAAGTCTGCAGCGGAAGCATATCTTCCATAAAAAAAAGGTTCGGCAGCAACAACGTAAAACTTGAATACGAAGGTAACGCTTCATTTTTAAGCGGGATGAGCTGCGTTAAACACATGGACAATTACAGCAACTACGCGGAAGTACAATTAAATGACGATAAGGAGCCTTACGAATTTCTGAGAGAGATCGTCAATAAATTGAAAATCAGCCATTTCTCGGTAGTAGAGCCAACGCTGAATAAGATTTTTATCGACGTAATAAAGCAGAATTCAAACTAGATTTTATGAAGAAAATTTTCACTATAGCAAAATGGGAATACCTGGAGAAGGTTAAGACGAAAACCTTCCTCATTTCATTGATCGTTACACCCGCAATAATCATCCTTTTTTCGCTCGCACCTGCACTGCTTACAAAACAGGGCGAATCCTCCACCAGGGCTGTCGGGATGATAGATACCTCCGGTATTTATTTCAGCAAGTTCAACACCGAACTTGCGAGGTATAAGCTGAAAGACGGACAGCCAAGTTTTATTCTTATCAACCTCACAGGGAATCAAGATAATTTAAATGAATTAAAAAGCGGCGCGGATAGAAGCACGCTATCGGGACAGATCGGAGGATACCTTCTTATACTTAACGGCGGAACCGATTCGCTTAAAGCCGAATTCAGGAGCAAGACGGCGGGAAACTTCCAGGATATCAACAAGCTTCAGGAGGCATTTAACGCCGCAAAGATAAAGTTGGAACTCACTTCCGCCGGCGTAAATCCGAAAGTGCTGAAGTCAATTGAAAAAAGAGTTAGTATAAAATCGCTCAAGGTTGAAAAAGGGGGAAAAGAATCGGAGAACGATTTTCTTACATTGTTCTTCACCAGTTTTGTGTTCATTATTCTCCTTATGATGGTAATACTATCGTCGGGCGGTATGCTTATAAGAAGCTTGGTCGAAGAAAAATCGAACCGGCTGATCGAGATACTAATCTCAAGCTGTACGCCTGATGAACTACTTACGGGAAAGGTGCTGGGCCTCAGTTCTCTCGGGCTCACCCAAATGATTGTCTGGACGCTTATAGGTACGGCGCTTGTAGGTTCGTCTGTAATAACCCCCGACACTTTCACAAATCTTCTGCCTATCCTAATATATTTTCTGCTCGGCTTCGTATTCTATACTGCAATATTCGTGGGCATAGGCTCAGTCGTAACCACCGAGCAGGAAGCGCAGCAGCTTACCAGCTACCTGAGCCTTGTCCTAATAATGCCCATCATCATTACTATCCCGGCAATTGAAAACCCGAATACGATTTACGTTCATATTTTGTCCTATATTCCGTTTACAATCCCGTCGATAATGATACTGAGGTTTAATATTTCAGTCGTCCCGGCCTGGGAAATATTTATATCTTCAGCCATAATGCTTCTTTCGATATATTTGATGATCGATATCGCCGCAAAAGTTTTCAAGATCGGAATTTTATCTTACGGAAAAAGGCCGACGTTAAAAGAATTGTCCGAATGGATCAGGGAAAAATAAATTTTAAAAGTTAATTAGATCCTTAATGCTCTACATTTCATCCGCCATAGCTGCTTTACTTCCCATGTTTGTGTACATGCTTATTATTTGGCGACTCGACAGGTACGACAGGGGACCGTTCGGATCCGTCCTCGGAAATTATCTTTGGGGAGCGATAGGCGCAATTATACTGGCAGTGGTTGGAAGCAGTCTCTTCTCCGGCTTTATCTCTGTCTTCATTCATAACCAAAGCGACCTCAATCAAATTCAGACTATAATAGTAGCCCCAGTTGTTGAGGAACTTACCAAGGGTGTATTTCTTCTTGTAATAGTGTCTCGGAAAAAGTTCGATAATATTACCGACGGCATAGTTTACGGCGGCGCGATCGGGCTGGGTTTCGGAATGACTGAAAATTTTCTTTACTTCATCGCTTTCGGCAACACGCTTTCGGCCTGGTTTACCATCGTGTTCGTTAGAACTCTTTTTTCGGGAGTAATGCACTGCGTTTCAACCGCTACTTTCGGTGCATTTCTCGGCTATGCAAAGTTTAAAAACCTTGCGTACAAATTAACGTTTCCGATAATCGGATTAATTACCGCAATCTTCATTCATTCTATGTGGAATTTCAGCGTCAGCTTCGAGTCGACTACCTTGCTGGGGTTTTTATTTATGATCTTTACCGTAGTAATATTTATAATTACTTTTTCAATAACGGTTATCGGCGAGAGGAAGATCATCTATAAGGAATTAATGGAGGAAACTGCCAGCGGACTTATTCCGCCCGAGCATCTTGAAATATTAATCTCTTCGAAGAGAAACAAATTCGGATGGGTTGATGAAAGTATCCGTAAGTTATATATTAGGGCAGCGACTACTTTGGCGTTTAGAAAAATCGAATCAAAAAACTCATCCGGCTCCAGCCGGGACTTTTACGAAAAGGATGTTGAATACTACAGGAATTTTATTCAAAAGCTTCTTTCAAATACTTCTTTAGATTAATGTTATGAAATCAAATTCATGTGTCTATCTTATTTCCGGATCACCTAATTTCGATGAAAAATCCGTCCGGCCCGTCGATCCTCTGAACAATAACGACACCGCTCATCTGCTCTGTTCTTTAGTTCTTAACAGCGCTGAAGTACTTTCCGCACTTCCTAAAAGCGTGCAGCTTATTTACTGTTTCGACGAAAGAGACGGCAGTTCACTTCCCTCTTCTCTTACTGAATCCAGGGCAAGTATTGTTTTAAATAACTCCGACAACCTTTACAACAGCGTAAAAAGTCTGACGGAAAAACATCTAAATGATTTCGGCGTCCAGTTGTTCGTGTTTTCAAACTCCATAGGATTTTCCGCGGCAGATCTGAAAAGAGCACTGAAACTTCTTACAATGGAGGACGAAACAATTGTGCTCGGCAAAACCATGAACGATATGACGGCATTTATCGGATTTAATTCTTTTAATCCCGGGCTGCTGCAGGATGTTGACTGGCAAAATCCGGAATACGATCACATTCTCAAAGCAATCGGAAAGTATGACGAATTTCTGTACGTTATGGAAAATTATATTACCGTAAACGGTCTTGACGATTTTAAACTTCTTTACAAAGAATTATCCAAGAAAGAAAGTCTCGGATACTGCAGCCAGGAAATGCACGAGAGATTCACACATCTATTTATAGAATATAAGGAACTCCTTAAATGAGCAAAGTGGGGATACTCGGCGGCACATTCGATCCCATTCACCTAGGTCATTTGATCACGGCGCAATCCGTTAAAGAAATTCGTAATCTTGATAAAATAATTTTTATTCCGGCCTTCATCTCGCCTCACAAGACAGGTATAAAAACGGCTGGAGCCGAACACCGGCTGAACATGGTAAAGCTTGCCATCGAGGATATAAGCTATTACGAGTGGTCGGATATTGAAATTAAGGCCGAATCGGTATCTTATACCGTAGAAACTTTAAAGCATTTCAATAATAATCTCGACAGGCTGGAATTAATAATTGGTTACGATAATCTGATTAAATTCGATACTTGGAAAGAGCCGGACAAGATTCTAAAACTCGCCTCGCTTATTGTAATGAAGAGAAATAATACGGAAGAACCGAAAGTTAGAGATAAGTATTTTGAATCGGCAATATTTGTGGATTCTCCCGTAATTGAAATAAGTTCCAGCGGAATAAGGGAAAGGATATCCAAAAGCCTCCCCGTTGATTTCCTCGTTCCTCCAAAAGTAAACGAATACATAAGAGAAGCTAATTTATATAAGGAATAATAGCATTGAAAATATTAGTAACCGGCGGCGCCGGATTCATAGCATCCCACGTGACGGATGCTTTTATAGAGAACGGGCACGATGTAGTCGTTCTGGATAATCTTTCAACCGGCTTTCAACATAATGTGAACCCGAAAGCAAAATTCGTCGAAGCAGATATTTGCGATAAAGATCTGTCTAAACTTTTCGACGACGAAAAGTTCGACGCGGTAGATCATCACGCCGCGCAGATGGACGTGAGACGCTCCGTTGCAGATCCTATCTTCGACGCGAACACCAATATACTCGGCACATTAAATCTTCTTCAGAACTGCGTTAAAACCGGCGTTAAGAAATTTATGTTCTCGTCCACGGGCGGCGCGGTTTACGGAGAGCAGGAATATTTCCCCGCCGATGAATCTCATCCTACCTTTCCCCTTTCCCCTTACGGAATTTCCAAGATGGCGGTTGAGAAATATCTTTTCTTTTACAACAAACAGTACGGATTAAATTATTCGATACTTAGATACGCAAATATTTACGGTCCGCGCCAAAACCCGTTCGGAGAAGCAGGAGTTATAGCAATATTTACCAGCAAACTACTTAAAGGCGAACAGCCGGTTGTAAACGGCGGCGGACTTCAGACGAGAGATTACGTTTTTGTAAAGGACGTGGTTAAAGCAAATCTTCTTGTCTTGAATGATGACGCAAGCGATATTTATAACGTAGGTACCGGTAAAGAAACAAACGTTAACGAGCTTTTTGTAAAGATCAATGAAATTACCGGTGCTGCAAAAGAAGAGAAACACGGGCCCGCCGCTGCCGGCGAGCAGATGAGAAGCGTTATTACTTCGGATAAGATGTTTAATAAATTCGGATGGAGACCGTCGGCAACGCTCGCAGAAGGTTTAAAAGAAACGGTCGAGTTCTTTAAGTCAAAAGTTTAGTTAAAACAAGCTAATTAAAAACATTTGATGATCAACGAAAAAATTATAGAAAGCCTGCTTAAAAACGAGAGACGCGCGGTAGCACGATCAATCTCGCTAGCGGAATCGGATAACGGCGACGCGGGCGCGCTGCTGAAACAAATTTACGGTAAAGTAGGCAATGCATACAGAATCGGAATAACCGGACCTCCCGGAGCAGGTAAAAGCACAATTACAAATCAGCTTACGAAGCATTACCGCGAGCTCGGATTGAAGGTCGGGATTATTGCCGTCGATCCAACGAGTCCGTTTACAGGCGGAGCGCTGCTGGGCGACAGAGTAAGGATGACGGAGATCGGCCGGGACCAGGGCGTGTTTATAAGAAGTATGGCAACCCGGGGAAGCTTGGGAGGACTTAGCAAAAAAGCGGTAGACGCAGCGGATATTTTAGACGCGGCGGGTTATGAAATTATTTTGTTTGAAACCGTGGGCGTGGGTCAGTCGGAATTAGATATCGCTCAAGCGGCCGATACTACAATCGTAGTTCTCGTACCCGAATCGGGCGATGCGGTGCAGGCGATGAAAGCCGGATTGATGGAGATCGCCGACTTCTTTGTTCTAAACAAAAGCGACCGCCCCGGCTCGCAGCAAGCGATAACCGCACTCAGAACAATCCTTTCGATGAGAGACCACGACGAGACATCGTGGCTTCCTTCCATCATCAAATCGGTCGCGATAGAAAACCGCGGCATAAACGATATTGCCGGAGAGATAGAAAGACATAAAGGATATTTAAATATCAGCGGTAAATTTATTACGAACAGGGAACGCCGAACCAGGAAAAGGATAAAGGATATCGTAGAAATAAAGATCAGGCAAATATTATGGGGCGGCGAAGGAGAAAAGACAATAAATGCTTCACTCGAAAAAGTTGTTCTCGGAAATTTATCGCCGTATCATATTGCAGAAGATATCATAGAGAATTTTAAGAATAAATTGTAACTTCCGGTAGAGAGACTCTTAGATGATGTTCCGCTTCCAAAAGAACCGGAGCATCGAATTCAAAACGACAATTATAAGTTGCCGTTTTAATTTTTAATATAAACGAAAGGATTCACGATGGAAAACCCTTTCCTTCCCCTCCTGGACGAAAATCAGTCTATAATCAGAGACACGATACGCGACTTTGCCGAAAATAATATACGGCCGCATATAATGGAATTCGACGAAGCGCAGGAGTTCCCGGCCGAAATTATACGGCAGCTCGGCGAGCTTGGATTTCTCGGCGTTCTTATTCCCGAAGAATACGGCGGTGCGGGATTAGGCTATGTTGAATTTGCCGTTATCATAGAAGAATTAGCTAAAGTGGATCCTTCCGTCGCTTTGTCCGTCGCAGCTCATAACGGCCTCTGCACAAATCATCTTTTCAAGTTCGGCAGCGAAGAGCAACGAAGGAAATATATACCCGATTTGGCTTCGGGCAAAAAAATCGGTGCGTGGGGATTAACCGAGTCATCAAGCGGAAGCGACGCGGCGGGAATGAAGACCGTTGCCGAGAAAAAAGGTGATCACTATATACTAAACGGCGGCAAAACTTTTATTACTCACGGTACGGTCGGCGAGACAGCGGTTATCATGGCGATTACGGATAAATCGAAGGGCAAGAAAGGAATTTCGGCTTTTATTCTTGAAAAAGGAATGGAAGGATTTATCGCCGGTAAAAAAGAAAACAAGCTTGGTATGAGAGCGAGTGATACGACTCAGCTTATCTTCGAAAACTGCAAAGTGCCCGCGGAAAATCTGCTCGGCGAAGAAGGTGAAGGATTTATACAGGCCATGAAGATACTCGAAGGCGGAAGAATATCGATAGCCGCTCTTAGCGTGGGACTCGCGCAGGGCGCGCTCGACGCGTCCGTTAAATACAGCCATGAACGAAAGCAGTTCGGAAAGCCCATAAACGAATTTCAGGCAATTCAATTCAAGCTTGCTGATATGCATACTAACATCGAGGCCTCCCGGATGCTGACGATGCGTGCGGCTTCTATGAAAGACAAGGGTCTTCCCAATAAAACTGAAGCGGCAATGGCCAAGCTCATCGCGAGTGAGACTGCCGAGAAAGCCGCAAACGAAGCTGTCCAGATATTCGGAGGATATGGATTCGTAAAAGATTATCCGGTTGAAAAATTTTACCGGGATGTTAAGCTTTTAACGATCGGAGAAGGTACTTCGGAAATTCAAAGGATAGTAATCGCCAGAGAATTACTAAAAGATAAATAACTTTCGCTCAAATTAAAATCGTCACAAGCATAAAACGGAGACATAACGATGTCAAAGATTGGCAGCCAGATAAAAAAGGATGAAAAATTTCTAAAGCGGGAAGATTACTATAAAAATCTCCTTCGCAAACTAGACGCCGAAAGATCAAAAGTAAAATTGGGCGGCGGTAAGAAGGCAATTGAGAAGCATAAGGCTAAAGGCAAGCTCACCGCTCGTGAAAGAATAAATATGCTTGTAGACGATCAGGAAAAATTTTATGAATTGAGTACGTTTGCAGCGTACGGAATGTACGAGGAATACGGAGGCGCACCGTCTTCGGGAACTATCTTCGGAATCGGAGAAATTAATGGGAGGAACCATGTAATTGTCGCCAACGACGCTACGGTAAAAGCAGGTGCTTGGTTCCCGATTACCGCGAAGAAAAACCTCCGGGCGCAGGAAATCGCGATGGAAAACAGGCTGCCGATTATTTACCTAGTCGACAGCGCCGGGGTCTTCCTTCCTCTTCAGGATGAAATATTCCCCGATAAAGAACATTTCGGCAGAATTTTTAGGAACAACGCAGTAATGTCATCGAAAGGGATAAGCCAGATATCGGCCATAATGGGTCCTTGCGTAGCCGGCGGCGCTTATCTTCCCATAATGAGCGACGAGGCATTGATAGTAGAAGGCGAAGGCTCCGTGTTTCTCGCCGGAGCTCATCTTGTGAGAGCGGCAATCGGCGAGGTTACTAATAATGAGAATCTCGGCGGTGCACGGGTGCAGTCGAATATTTCCGGAGTAACCGACTATGTTATGAAGGACGACGAAGAGTGCATCTCAACAATTAGAAGCATAGCAGGCAAATCAGCGGAGAGTTCTAAAGCAGGGTTTAACAGGATCGAAAGCCGTCCGCCGAAATTTTCTCCCGAAGAAATATACGGTATTCTTCCGGAGGATACGATAAAGCCGTACGATATGTACGGCGTTATTGCTAGAATTGTTGATGATTCGGAAATAGATGAGTACAAAGCGGGCTACGGAAAGAGCATTATAACATGTTATGCGAGAATAGACGGCTGGGCCGTAGGAATAGTAGCCAATCAGAGAAATGTTGTTAAAACGGAAACCGGCGAGATGCAGGTCGGCGGAGTAATTTACTCCGACAGCGCCGACAAGGCAGCACGCTTTATCATGAACTGCAACCAGAAAAAGATTCCGCTTCTCTTCCTTCAGGATGTGACCGGGTTTATGGTGGGCACAAGGGCCGAGCACGGCGGCATAATTAAAGACGGCGCAAAGATGGTGAACGCGGTGGCCAACTCAGTTGTCCCGAAGATCACTATTATAGTCGGCAACAGCTTCGGCGCTGGCAATTATGCAATGTGCGGCAAGGCGTACGACCCGCGTTTTATATTCGCCTACCCCAACGCTAAGATCGCGGTGATGGGCGGGGCTCAGGCCAGCAGCGTTCTGCTCGATATAAAAGTTAAACAAACTGCGAAGAGCGGCAAAGAATTAAGCGAAGCAGACAAGAAGAAACTTCTGGATAAAATTACGAAATCGTACGATGAGAAAAGCTACCCGCTTTACGCCGCGGCAAGATTATGGATAGACGAAATAATCGATCCCGCATTAACTAGAAATTATGTATCGATGGCTATTGAATCGGCGAATAACAACCATGAAATCCCCGCATTCAATACCGGTGTAATTCAGACATAAAATGATTTAGTATGCATACCCTTAACAGAACTTTTTATATCCTGATTCTCTCTGTTGTGGTGTTTATCTCCGCCGAAGGATTTTCCCAACAAAGCAAATTATCAAAAGGCGTAAATTATATAACCGGTTTCATAGCGTCGGGAAAATTTTCTGAGCTCCGGAAAAACAATGACGATCTCGCTCTTACCGACTCAATCTTCCTCAGAGCATTAAACTTCGAACAGGGCGACTGTTCCGAAACTCTATTTGCATTAACATTCGCCGTCATACCATACAAGGTAATCCCGATCAAGCTTCCCCTTCTCCCCGTAATAATTCAGTACCCCCTAACATCCTCAGACATAGATACTTACAACAGGAAAAATGGGCAGCTGCCGAGATATTTTTACTTCGATTCGCCGCAAAATAATTACGGTGACAAAGATAAGCTCGCTCATTTTTTCGGAAGCGCGTTTATTACTTACAACTCAAACTTTTTTGATTTAGGCGATCTTATTGGTTATTTTGTAGAAGTTTTTGAGCAAAACTTCAAGGTGCAGTCCGCCGTTGATCCGAGGGATCTGCATACAAACGAATTTGGGGACATGTTCGGTGAAATCTTAAAAGAGAATAAAATAGTTCTCCCCTCTCAGGTAATGTTGATGAAGACTTTATTTTACGCACGGTATCATTTATGAATTCTATTCTAATTATAGACGACGAAAAAGAGATCTGCGAAAGCATTCAGATGATCCTCGATTACGAAGGCTACCAGGTCGATTATTCAACATCCGCATCGGAAGGATTGATGAAAATTACGGCCGGTTCGTACTCGGCACTTCTGCTCGATATTCAAATGCCTGAAATGAGCGGATTCGAAGTCATCAATAAAATAAAAGGAACAAACCAATCCGTCTCGGTAATAATTATTTCCGCGCACGGAAGCGTTGAGAACGCTATAAAAGCCACCAAACTGGGCGCGTTTGATTTTATCGAAAAGCCTATTGACAGAGATAAGCTTATCATCAGCGTAAGGAATGCCGTCGAACAAAATAAGCTGCTCACCGAAAATGAGGAAATTAAAAAATCACTGGCTGAAAACGGGAAGATTCTCGGCAATAGTGCGGCTATATCATCCATTCTGGAAAGCATAGAAAAAGTAGCGCCTACGGATGCTCGTGTTCTAATAACCGGAGAGAATGGTACGGGAAAAGAGCTTGTTGCAAGGGCAGTTCATGCGAAGAGTGCCCGCAAGGATAAGACCTTTGTCGAGGTTAACTGTGCGGCAATTCCGAACGAGTTAATCGAATCTGAATTGTTCGGACACGAGAAGGGTTCGTTCACCGGGGCCGCACAGCAGAGGATCGGTAAATTTGAGATGGCGAATAAAGGTACTCTCTTTCTCGATGAGATAGGAGACATGAGTGTGCAGGCCCAGGCAAAAGTTTTAAGGGCTATAGAGGACGGAAAGATAGAAAGGGTCGGCGGCTCAAAAAAAATAGAAGTAGACGTAAGGATAATTTCCGCTACCAACAAAAATTTAAAAGAAGAAATTCAAAAAGGGAACTTCAGGGAGGATCTTTTCCACAGACTTAACGTGATACCTATTAACATACCTCCTCTTCGCGAAAGAAGCGATGATATACCTATGTTGGTCTCTCATTTTGCGAATGATATTACAGGCAAACACAAAAAGTCTCCTGTTAAATTTGAAGACGGAGCCGTAAAATTTCTTCAGGGACTCCCGTGGAGCGGAAACGTTAGAGAATTACGAAACACAATCGAGCGGATTATAATAATGATCGATAAAAGGGATATCGGCAAAAAAGATATTGAATTTTTATTCTCACCCGGCCAAATCTCAATGGACAACATTATTGACGGAAGTAATTCTTTCCAGGAATTTAAGGAGAAGGCAGAGAGAGCCTTCATTTTAAAACAGCTTAAGTCAAACGACTGGAATGTCAGCAAGACGGCCGAAATACTTGAAATTCAACGCAGTCATTTATATAATAAGATGAAGAAATACGGAATAGAAAAGGAAGACTGAAATGGGAGATACAATTTTCTCGAAGATAATCAACAGGGAAATATCCGCCGATATTGTTTATGAATCAGATTCGATTCTTGCTTTCAAAGATATAAATCCCCAGGCGCCGGTGCATATTCTTATAATTCCAAAGAAGGCTGAGATTGCAAAAGTCACTGATATTGACGGACAAAAGCACGCTCAATTACTGGGTGAATTAATCGACGCGGCAAATCATCTAGCCAAAGAAATGAATATTGACAAGGACGGTTTCAGACTGGTCTTTAACTGCGGCGATAACGGCGGGCAGGAAGTTTATCATCTTCATCTGCATCTTCTCGGCGGCAGAAAGATGAATTGGCCTCCCGGTTGATATCAATTAAGAATTTACAATTTTATCACACGGCATGTTTTCAATTATTCATCATTAAGTATGAATTGTTAATTACAAACCTACTTTTATTACGGCAAAATTATATTTACTTCTTAATATATCAACGGCTCTCAGCAGTCTCTTTCTTTTTATATGCTCGTCTTCAAACAAAACTTCCTGCTCGCAGTATTCGTTGAAGCGGCTCAATCCAACGCCTATTAATCTTACTGCTATTCTTCTTGTGTAGGCCCCGTTCATCAAATTAAGCGCGGTGTTGTAGATGATCTTATCGTCGTCGGTAGAAGGCTTTATTGTTTTAGCTCTTGTTATCGTCTGAAAATCGGAATACCTGAGCTTGATTGAAATTGTAGCCGCCTGCCAGTTGTTATCGCGCAGCGACTGCGATACCTTTCCCGAAAGATCGAACAATGTTTTTTCGATTACTTCCCTGTTAATAACGTCCTTCTCAAAAGTTGTCTCTTTAGATATGCTCTTCTGTTCGCGATCAACGGTCAAGTACTCGCTTCCTTCGCCGTTTGCTTTACGCCATAGATCCGCGCCGTATTTACCGAAGGCTGTTGAAAAATAATCCGCAGGCAGGTTAGTGATATCGCCTATCGTGTATATGCCTCTCCCGTTGAGTTCTTTCAAAGTTACTTTTCCCACGCCGGGTATAGTCTCAACGGGCATGGGAGAAAGGAATTCTTTTTCCATACCGGGAATTATATAGGTGATCCCCTTCGGCTTCATGCAGTCGGAGCCGATTTTCGCAACGGTCTTATTGCTCCCGATTCCGATCGAGCACGGGAGTTTCAGCTTCACCCAAATTTCTTTTTGAAGAAAGGAGGCGAAGGTGAAGAGCGAGCCGTATACTATTTTGCAGCCGGTAAAGTCCATATAAAATTCGTCTATCGACGCCTGTTCGATAACCGGCGCATAAGACGTTAATATATTCTTAACGGCTTTGGAGTAGCGAGAATACTCTTTGTGGTGACCGTGGAGATAAACCCCTTCGGGACATAGTTTAAAAGCCGTTCTTATAGGCATAGCGGAATGGAGTCCGAACTTGCGTGCTTCATAAGAGCACGCCGCAACTACCCCCCTTCCGTGCGGGTCGCCGCCCACAATTACAGGTTTGCCCTCTAAAGAAGGATCGAGTATTCTTTCGACCGACACGAAAAACGCGTCCAGGTCCAGGTGAAATATTGTTCGCATAAAATTTTTAATACATATTAATAAATTCAAACATTTCAATTAATTAATTTTTACCGAGATCTGATATTTCTTCCAATCTAGGGAAGCTTTTAATTATTGAAGGAGGCATATTTACTTTTGTTTTTTCTTCTAAAAGATGTATCAGCTCGAACGCGTTTGCTACGGCGTCACCCGTGGGATGATTGTTCAGTATTATGTAAATCTCCTCTACCTTGTCGCGGATCAGCATAATCTTCTGTTGTATTTCCACCAGCTCACCCGGCGAATATAAATATTTATACCGCTCGCTCTGCTCGGCGTACGACTGCTTTTTCCCGTAATTATTAAGCGATTGTTTCCACGCTTCCTCGTTCCGACCGTGGAAGCGTATGTACGCCTTATCATTCGTTACTACCGGTTCAAAGTCGATCGACTTCCCTATCTGCGGCTGATCAATAGTACAAAGCGTAAGATCAAGTTCTTTAAAAAACTTAAATGCGTCCTTGTTCTTCCAAGACGCATGCCGCACCTCCACAAAAAGATTGTGATCGGGGAAAATATCGCTGAGCTTGGCAAGGTATTCTGCGGAAGTATTGTTGTACGAAAATGAATACGGAAACTGTATCAGCATTCCGCCCAGCCTTTCGGCGCGCGCTAGTATATCGAGGTTGTAGCGGACAGCTTTTATCTTAGCACCGTCGTAGTTTTGTTTATGCGTGAAATCCTGGTGAAGTTTTACGGTAAACAAAAAGTCGTCGGAGTCGATTACTTTTTCCACCCATCCGTTTACAACCTTGGGATTTATATACGCGTAGTAAGTGGAGTTCACCTCAACGCAGTTGAAGTAATGAGCGTAGAACTGCAGCCAGTCGAATCCGCCTGTCTGCGCTTTCGGATAGAACGCCGGCACCCAGTCCTTGTAAGACCAGCCCGCCGTACCGATGTAAAATTTTGGCATAACTAAATTTACTGATTAATTGTTGAATTGATGAATTGTCAAACGGTGTTTTAATACGCAAGAAAGTGTACGGATCTTCGGGCTAAAGTAAGGAGAACATGATAAATCAAGTTCTTAAGGATGCATTTTCTATATTATCACATTTCAAATTGGGCTAATTTTGAGTCTTTAAAATGCTTTCCACCTTTTTCATAATCGATAAGTAACCGGGCAGCTTAGAATTTATCTCATTAAAAAATTCTTCCTTGTATATGTGGCTCAGTTTATTTCGATCATCCAGCATCTCAAGTAAAAGTTCATATTCATCTTCGGTAATAACATCAATCAGGTAGAATTCTTTTATAGATTGTTTCGGAGATTTGGCCTCAATCCCGTGAACTGCCGATAAATATTCTTTTATGGTTTTCCAAATCAATTCGACGCTGAACTCGAATTTTTGAATTCTCCCGTTCTTTATAGCATCGGCCACTTCGCTATTAAAGTCGGATATATCTATGTTCAATGCGGTTTCGTAGCCCGAGATCGCTTTGCTTAATGTATTTAATCTAAGCTGAAACCTCTCCCTTTGTTCCATATTTCAATCTTTTTTAACGCAGTTTTCTTGAAATTTTCATCTACATTTGTGAAATCCACAACATCCACACGGTACGGTACAATAGATTCCTCAATTGCCTCATTTATCTTTCTGAGAATAGACTTGTCTATCTTCTCGGTACTCCACAATCCGATATCAATATCCGAACCGTGTTCTTCCTGCCCCGTTGCTCTGGAACCATAAAGAAACACCGATACTTTTTCATTATCAATTAAGCTCAGGATTATCTCTCGAGTTGTATTTACATATTTATATTTCGTCACGGACATTGAGCACTCAAAGAATTAGTAATACTTATTATAATTTAACTTAAAAAATAATTAAATCGTACTGAATTCATTCATGGTTCTCACTCCCCCAGCTTCAGCTTTGCGCCGGCGAACAGCCACCTGCCCGGCATGGGCACGCCGCTAACTTCCTGATAGGATCTGTCGAGCAGGTTGGTGATTTTTATAAACGCGGTTACTTCTGCAAATTTTCTGGAGAGCTGCGCGTCTACTATGAAATCATCAGAGAAGTTTACCCTGTCTTCGTAGCGGAGCGACCAGTTCTGCTTTATGCCCAGCCACCAGTCGTTATCCACTGTTACGATCAACTGATTCCTCAAATAAGCGAGCAAATATTGAGACTCGAAGTTCGATGTTTCCTTATTCGAATTAAGATACGTATAATCGATCGAGATTTTATTTATAGGAAGACCGGCCGGATAAAAATCGAGGTTAAGTTCCACGCCGTTCGTGCTTATGTTTGTGATATTTCTCGCGGTCCACGGCTGGTTAGATGACATCCTCACCCAATCGATTAAGTTCTTTCCCTCCTTTCTGAACAAGCTTAGTCTCGAGTAAAAGCTGCTGCCTGTGTAATTAATTCCGGCTTCAAAGTTCAAGGTTTCTTCGTGCTTCAAATCCGGGTTCCCCAAGCTGGCGGGCGACGAATAATAAAGCTCGGTGTACGTCGGTATTCTGAAAGCTTTGCCGACCGACCCGTAAAGCCTAACTCCCTTTGCAGCAGTGTAACCCACATCCAGGCTCGGCCAGAATTTCCATCCTATTGTAGCGTAGTTATAAGCGAACGCGCCCGCAATTACAGTCCAGTTCTTCAGCATGGTAAGCTTCTGCTCGGCGAATATTCCCTTGTTCTCCCTCGAGTGATCGCCGAGGTTCGTGCTCTTGATCTTATCTCTTGTGTACTCAGCTCCGAGCGACGTGGTGCCGATGCCTGTTGTAAGCGACGATTGTATTTCCCCGCCGTATATGTTCGTCTGGTGAATGTTCTGGTAGAACGACGGTCTTTCGTAATCGAGAAGATAATTATCATCGTTGCGCCGCCAGTAAATTTTAGGCGACAGTGAAAAATTTCCGATTCCCAGGTCCGCCGTTACGTTAAGGAATTTCGTTGTGGTGTGTTCCCACTGGTTCGGGAAAAGAACCGAGTAAAATCCGTTCGCGCCGAATTTCTTATCGTTGTATCCGAAGAAAGCGCTCACGTTCCCGGCGCCGGTTTTAACGGACGAGCCGAGAGTAAAATTATTTATGTCGAACGCGGTGTTGTGTCTGTATCCGTCGGATTTTTGTTTTGAATAGGAAACCCTGCCGCTTAAAATTCCCGCTCCGTAAGAGCCGTACAGTTCACCCTTGTAATAAGCGTTTCCTCCGCCTTCGGCTCTGAGTGATGCGGTTTTATTATTCCCTTTTTTAGTGATGATGTTTATTACGCCGCTGAAAGCGTCGGGACCGTAAATGCTGGAGCCCTGTCCCTTCAATACCTCTATTCTTTCAACGTCGTCAAGCGATACGGGCAGGTTTAAATTATGATGCCCCGTCTGCGGATCGTTAACCTTAATTCCGTCTATCATAATAAGCGTTTCTTCGAACGTGCCGCCTCTTATGCCCACGTCACCCTGCACACCGTCGGCTCCCCTCTGCTGAAGATCGACGCCGAGCGCGTATTTTAAAAGTCCCTGCACGCTGTTAACCGGCGCTTCTTTAATCTGATCCTGATTTATTACCGTAACGCTTCTGGTAAGATCGGCAAACGTAACAGGCGCGCGGCTTGCGGTTACTATAACTTCATTAAGTTTGTACTGAGGGATTTCCTGCGCAAAAGAAAATTCCGCCGGAAGTGAAAAGGAAATAATAATCAATAATATAAAATTGAAAAAGAGAATGGGCTGTCTCTTCATTATAACTCCGATAAATGATTTGATCCGCTTTCAAATGCTCCGCAAAATTAGAAATAATTGCGGATAAATGCGCCCTCGTGTAATTCTTTCAAGCATAATTATGCAGACGGCAGCATTAATAAAAGCGACTCATCCGCCCCTCTTCTCCATGCTTCTGTACACTCCCACAACAACGCCCACTATCTTAAACTTCTGGTAACTTTTGTCTATAACTATCGGTTTGTACTCCGGATTTTCCGAGTGAAGCTCGATCTCGTTCTTCTTCTTATAAAAGCGCTTTACGACCGCGGCATCGTCAAGAACAGCAACAACTATCTGTCCGTTCTTCGGAAGAAGATTGGGATTAACGATTACGATATCGCCGCCGAATATGTACGCATCTTTTAAGCTGTCACCCTTTACCCTCAGCAGAAAAGAATCCTTCGGCATACGCGCGACCGTAGGCAGTTCTACGGTATCGATGGCGTCGGGATAAATAGTAAGCGGATTGCCGGCGGCCACTTCACCGATGACAGGCCGCGGGATAAAAAACTTATCTTCAAGCGTTAGTTCTATTCCGCGCGCGAGCTTCGGGTTTCTCTTAATGAAGCCTTTTTTTTCTATCGCGGCCAGATGCTGCCTGACGGTAGCCCGGTTTTTATAGCCGAACTGTTCGGCTATATCCGCCAAAGTGGGCGGCATCCCAATTCCCTTCTTTTCTATTAAGAAATTGAGTATCGCTTTCTGAACTTCGGTTAATTCTTTAGACACGGCACACCTCCGGCTGGTCGGTTACATTTATTTACTGCGGTAACTTTCAAATTGAACTCTTCAAGGAATTCAAGGTTGAAAAATCACTTAACCCGCCTTATTCCGTACCGCAGGGAAATACCATACATTTGTATGGCAAAATAAAAAAGACGGGTTAATTTGTCAATGGGAAAAGAGGTGAGAATGGATAAAAAGAACGGACGGAGGGAACCGTCCGCCGGGTAATTAGACCTGCATTGAGAATATTTTCTCAAGCGAGTCGATCATTTTTTCTCTGAAAATAGGTTTGGAGATAAAGTCGTTGAAGCCGGCTGCGATGAACTTCTCCTTGTCGCCGGGCAGAACGTATGCGGTGACGGCAATAATAGGAATGTGCTCGAAGCCAGGCATCTTATGAATTATCTTTAGTGCATCGAGGCCGTTGTATTCGCCCTGAAGATTGATGTCCATAACGATAAAGTCGAAGCTCCTGTTGTCGAGCAAAGGAAGAGATTCTTCGAAGCTCACCGCGAACTTTATCTCTTTAAGTTCTTTCATTTGTACCTTAAACAGAATTTGTGAATCTACCTGATCCTCGATATAAAGACACTTGAGTGTAGAGAGATCCAATTTTTCCAGCGGTCTTGCGGGAGAATCGTCTTCAAATTGAACCAGAACCGGCTCTTCTAATTCTTCTTCAATCGGCTCTTCAACATGCGGTAATTCCTCTTCCGGTTCAGGCTGAACGTCTTCAACTGCGGGCTGAAGCGGCTCCTCCGGCACGGAAGTGATTGCCTCTCTTTCAACGGCCGCATCTCCCGCGGGAATCTCCGGAACGGAATAATTAACCGGGAAGATAAACACCGGGTCGGGCTTGTCGCTTTCCGCATTAAAGATCTCGAATTTACCGTTTAAAGCGGCCAGCATTACCTTTGCAAGTTTAATAGTAAGTCTAGACAGCCCGAAATCCCTCGCGAGGGAACTTTCATCCGACCTTAAAATACCAGAAATATTAGAGACGAGATACTTTGTAGCAAACGAATAGCCGTCCTTAATAGATATAATAAAATTATCTTCGTCCATTTGGTAAGCAGAAAAATAAATTTTCTTTTCCTTGCTTAAATGAGAAGATATTTTTAAAAGCAGCGATATAAGAGTTTGAAATTTCGGCTTGTCTGATTCGAATTTAAGCGACGAAGATATTTTTCCGTAGGCAAATTCCGTATCCTTCGAGCCTGTAATATCACCAAAATCGTTATGAAGCTGGTCGATTATCTCGGTAATATTTATTTCAACCGGATTTATATCGATTTTATTATTTTCGAAGTTTGAATATTCAATTACGGAGTTCATCGTACTCAGCAGCCGTTGGCGGTTCTGGTCGATGATATCCGTTGCCTCTTTCTGATCAGGGGTCATTGCATCAAGACTCTCTGTCAGTTCCTGCACAAATCCGAGAATAACATTAATCGGGGTTAAAATCTCATGAAAAAGACTGGAGAAAAAAGTGGTGCTGCCTACCTCGGCTCCCGCATTGCCGATTTGCGCCGACTTTTCCATCTGGCTGCGCGATCTTGCCACTGGGGAGACGACCATCGTCGCTCGGGGCATGATCATGTGGGAAGACTATGTGCAGATCGTGGGCGATCACATGGCCTGGACACAACTCGAGCGGGTGCCGGGAACCGATACCCACACGCGCGGCCTCTACCTCTATACCATCTCCACCGGTACGACCGTCCGCGTCACCGATGTACCTATGAACGTGAGCACCGGCTCGGCAGGTAACACCCCCATCGACCTTAGCGAAACCCACATCGCGCTCATCAAGGACGGGCCGGCCTCGACGCTCCCTGAGGTGTGGCTCTACGACATCCAGGCTCCCAGCGCCGAGAAGCTGGGCGTGACTGCCAAAGGGCTTGCGCACGTGAGCCTGGAGGCTGATCTCGTGACTTGGGCGGCTCCCGCCGAGAGCGGTCCTGACCCCCTCTACGCGCCCTCCGACATCCTTCTTCACCACATCTCAACCGGGATCACCGAGACTATCACCACCATAAAGACGCCCGAGCCCTACCCCAAGACCGACGGCAGGTTCGTGGTGGGTGACGATTATCCGGGCGACTCTATCCAAAGCACGCGGGTCATCTGGGGCTATGACGCCGACACGAGCGAGCATATTGTCGCTGCCGATGTAAAACTGACCCCCTAGCTGCCGATTGAAACTGACCCCCCTCCAATGACGTAGGCTTCTCGGCTGATCTTGGAATCTGCCGAGGAGGGGTCAGTTGATCAAACTGGAGGAGTGGGTGGACATCGTTTCCCTTCACCGGCAGGGTCTTTCTATTCGGGCCATCGCCCGCAGGCTCAGCGTCTCCCGCAACGCCGTCAGGCGCGCGCTCAGCGCGGCGGGCCGCCGGTCCGAGCATCGCAGAGCCGGCCGTCCGTCCAAGCTCGATCCGTATAAGGACTATCTCCTGGCCCGGCTGGCCGAGTTCCCGGAGCTCTCGGCCGTGGCCCTCTTCGAGGAGGTGCAAGGCGCTCGGCTATACCGGCGGCCGTACCATCCTCAAGGACTTCACCCGGCCCTATCGGGTGCGCCGCAAGGAGCCGGTGGTCCGCTTCGAGACCCCGCCCGGCCGCCAGGCCCAGTGCGACTGGGCGCATCTGGGCACCCACGTGGTCCGCGGGCGAGCTCACCACCGCTCTATCTCTTCGTGATGGTCCTCGGCTTCTCCCGGGCCCTCTATGCCGAGGTGGTCACCCGCACCGATCTCGACACCTTCCTGGAGCTTCCACGTGCACGCCTTCCGGCGCTTCGGGGGCATGCCCGAGGAGATCCTCTATGACAACCAGAAGGTGGTGGTGCTCGCCGCGCAGAGCCGACGGCCCCGCTTCCACCCGGCCCTTCTTGCCTTCGCCGGCCAGTTCGGATTTAGGCCCCGGCTCTGCCGGCCCTATCGGGCCCGCACCAAGGGCAAGGTGGAACGCTCCATCGGCTATATCCGGGACCGCTTCTTCTGCGGCCGGACCTTCACCGACATCCCCGACCTCAACCACCAGCTCGAGCTGTGGCTCGCCACGTGGCCAACGAGCGCGAGCACGCGACCACCGGCGAGCGCCCGTGTGACCGCCTGCTCAGGGAGAAGCTCCTGCCGTTTGCCGCCGCCCGGCCCTGGAGACGGCCCAGACGCTCCGTCGCGCCTCCCCGGCGCCCCTCCTTCCGGTTCGCCCCCCCGGAGGTGGAGCAGCGCAGCTCTCTCGGTCTATGAGGAGGTGTGCTCGTGAACCTGGAGCTGGAGCGGATCGCCCTTCTGGCCGAACGCCTGCATCTGCCCGCAGCTGACCGCCAGCCTGCCTCTTCTCGCCGAGGAGGCCGCCGCAAGGAGCAGAGCTATAGCGAGTTCCTGGAGGCGTCCTTGAGGAGGCGGAGGCCGCGGACGCCGCGCGGCCAGGAGATGATGCTACGCGCCTCGCCTCCTTCCCCTTCCGGCGCACCCTGGAGGACTTCGACTTCGCCTTCCAGCCCTCGGTCAAGCAGAGCAGCTGCGGGAGCTCGCGAGCTGCGCCTTTATGGAGCGGGCGGAGAACGTCATCTTCCTGGGGCCTCCGGGCGTGGGCAAGACCCACCTGGCCGTGGCTCTCGGTCTTGAAGCTATCCACAAGCGCCTGCACGTGAAGTTCACGACCGCGGCGGCCATGGTCGCCTCGCCTGAGCCAGGCGCTCGAGGCCGGCACCTTGCACCGCCGCCTTCCACCTACACCGCGCCCGAGCGCTCCTCATCCTCGATGAGATCGGCTTCCTGCCCCTTGGACGCCGGACAGGCCAACCTGCTCTTCCAGGTGATCTCCCGGCGCTATGAACAGGGCTCCATCATCCTCACCAGCAACAAGAGCTACGCCGAGTGGGCCGAGATCTTCTCCGGCGATGAGGTGATCGCCACGGCCATGCTCGACCGGCTCTTCATCACGCGACGACCATCACCATCAAAGGCCAGAGCTACCGACTGAAAGACAAGAGACGGGCAGGCCTCATCGAAGGCCGAAGCGAACGGAAAGACTAGAGGGGGGTCCGTTTCACCTCGTCACTAGGGGTCCATTTCAAAACGGCGTTGACAATATCGACGTGAGCGCCAATGCGTTTCTTAACTTCACCCCAGAGTCCAGAAGGCCTGGCGGTGTGGGAGCGCGGCGGCGAGCTCGACTCGGAGATCATGGCCTGCGATCTCGTTACCGGCCAGACCACCCAGCTCTCCTCCAACCGGACCTGGATGGACCAGCTGGCTTTGGTTAACGAGGGCACCGTCATCTGGTGGAAGTCTTGGTTTTCCATGAAGACCGGAGTCCCCCAGCCTCCCGACAGGCTCATGGTGGCAAGAGCGCCGTCATCCTTCGCAGGTCCCTTCCTAGACGTGCCGGGCCGGCATCGTTTCCGCACCGCCATTCTGGGGATGGACGAACTGGGCATTGCCGGTGGATATACGCTGAAGGCGATTCCCGGTGCGGAGATCCCCGACGGAGAAGACCGGGTATTTCGGCCGGAGCAGCCGCTGCTGCGGGCCCAGTTTGCCAAGATGATCTGCGAGGCCTTTGATCTCTCGGTGACAGAAGACATGACCTCCACATTTGTCGATCTGGGCCCCGATGATCCGGCCAACCTCTATCCGCACGAGTATGTGGCTGCGCTTACGGCCGCAGGTGTGATCAAGGGCAAGACCGCCGCCTACTTTGACCCATACGCGCCGGTAACCCGGGCCCAAGCTGTCACCATGCTGGTACGGGCGCTGGATGGCTTCGAGCCCGGCCTGCTTGAAGATATCTCCGGGCAGGCGCCGGGTGCCTACTTCTGGGAGCCGCCCCATCTAGAGAACCTTCGCAAGGCCTACGCCAATGATCTGCTCTCGAGCATCATCGACTGGCTGCAGCGCTGGGATGCCCGAGTGGCCTGCAGTCGTGGCGAGGCCGCACAGATGCTGTGGAACGCGCTCGAACTGATGGATTGAACCACGAGAGATTCCTGAGTGGGGAATCAAGGAGGGGCATGATGTCAGCAACTCGTAGGGTGGTTCTTGCAGCACTGGCTCTCTGTGCGGTTGCTCTTATAGTGCTGGCCACACCGGCTGCAGCCAAGGCGGCACCCCCGTGGAGTGATCTTCCCACCACCACGCTGGATACCTACGGGCTGACCCAAGACGACATCGGGCAGATGTCAAACGGATATCTCGACGGCACCTGGCGTCCAAGCAATCAGGTGACCAGAGGCCAGTTCGTGAAGCTCGCCCTCGGCCATTTCCGGATATCTCCGGAGGATACGTCCTTCGTGGAGCCGCACTTCTCCGATGTCCCCCAAGCCTCCCCCTATTTCGGCTGGGTGGAAGCGGCCCTTGAGGTGGGGCTTGTCAGTGGATACCAAGTCCCCTCGCCGACTCGAGAACACGGTCTTCGGCCTCTACGATCCCATAACCCGGGAACAGGCCATCGTCATTCTTGCCCGCTATCTTTCCAAGATGGACCCAGCTAGCTACGACTACTCCACCTACACGACGGAGCAATGCGACGAACTCCTTGCTCCCTATTTCAGACGAAGACCAGGTGACGCACAGGCAAGAGGTGGCCATGGCCATCGAGCTTGGAATCATGCAAGGTTCCGGCACTGCTCTTCGCCCAAGGCTGATCTCACAAGGATCCAGGCGGCTGCTCTTATCGTTCGCACCCAAGAGCTGCTGCCTCCACCCACCAGCGAGCCGCCCACCGGCAATCCTCATGTGCTTGATTGGCTGTTCTCTGATGCGTATAGCTTCGACATCACGGTGGACGCGATGCGACTGGGACGGGCGGCACCGTGGATGCCGAGAACCCTCACCATGAGAGTTCGTCTGCAGGCAGAAGAGGACCCTGCCGCCTACCAGGAGACCGCGGAACTGCTTGTCGCCCTGGCCGCACAGTACAAGGACGAGATGAAGTATGAAGAGGTGCGGGTGGTGATCGCCATCCCCGGCGGGGCCTGGGTCTATGACCACACCTTCACTGAAGCACCGGATGTCCCCTACCCTCCCATGACCTCCGATGCCTACCATGATTTCTTCTATGGGCTCTCCGGTGAGGGCTGCGAGACCTTCACCATGAAGGCCCTGCGCGAAGGCGATACCTGGATCATCCGCCTGTTATCCGGGTGGAGGCGGGCAGAGCAGAACCGAGATACCTACGACGCCATCTACGACTATGCGACCAGCCGGGCGCGAAGCAGTATGGGGTGGCGGCAGGCAGAGAACAGCTGCTGAGAATCGTGCTGGTCAAGGCAACGCCCATCCCGCCCACGGGGCTCCGGAAGAGATAGTCCTTCAGCAACGGGACTTTGAGCTTGCGGGAGGAGGGGGATGGTGGGTCTGAAGTGAACAAGCCGGACA
>CAWBBX010000046.1:0-22315 GCA_963787005.1 uncultured Bacteroidota bacterium | reverse complement strand
AATGACAATGAATTAATTAAGTAGAGTTCCTCATAAACACCAACAGAAGCTAATAATTTATTTAAGGAGGTAATAAATTTTTCATTTAGGAATTGATTATCATTAGAGTATTTTTTAATTTTGAAATCAAATCTATTATCAAAATACAAAGGTTTAGATTGCAAAATAGTTTCCAGTTGTCCCGAACGATTAGTTGATAAATATTGTTTTTTTGAAAGAGTGTTTTCAGATTGAAATCTTCTCAAAGATTGTACAAGGGTAGGTAAGAGACTCACTTTCTTAAATGACGTAGGTATAGGGTATCTTACGCTCGACAGGTTAAGCAGTACTCTTTCCGGCGGCGAAACGCAGAGGATTAACCTCGCTACTTCTTTAGGATCTTCTTTAGTGGGTACTCTTTATGTTTTGGATGAGCCGAGTATCGGACTTCATCCGAGAGACAACGCACGGCTGATAAAGATATTGAAAAACCTTAGAGATATCGGCAACACCGTGCTTGTGGTTGAGCACGATCCGGAGATGATAAAGGAAGCAGATATTATAGTTGACATGGGTCCCAAAGCAGGCGTGCACGGCGGCGAGATTATGGCTATGGGAAACTACGAAGAAATACTTGCCGACAAAAACTCACTGACCGGTAAATATCTTTCGGGGAAGATCGAGATTCCAGTTCCGAAAAAGAGAAATACGAAAAAGACAAAAGCCATTCAAATTGTAGGAGCGCAGGAACATAATTTGAAGAGCCTCGATATCGATATTCCTTTGAATAAATTTGTTGTAATTACAGGCGTCAGCGGCTCCGGGAAAAGTACGCTTATACACGACGTGCTCTACGGAGGAGTCTCAAAATATCTCGGGATGAATCCGCCCAAGATCGGAAAATTTAAAGAAATTAAGGGCGTGGAATATATCGATGAAATCGAGATCGTGGATCAATCGCCGATAGGCAAGACGCCGAGGTCAAACCCGATCAGCTATATTAAGGCGTACGAACATATAAGGGAGTTGTTCGCGTCGACTCACCAGGCGAGGGCGCGCGGCTACAAGCCGGGATTCTTCTCTTTCAACGTTCCCGGCGGAAGATGCGAAACCTGCCAGGGCGACGGCTTTATAAAAGTTGAGATGCAGTTTCTCGCCGATCTTTATCTCGAGTGCGAAGACTGCAGCGGCACAAGGTTCAAAAAAGAAATCCGGGAAATAACTTACAGAGGCAAAAACCTGGTGGATGTCCTTGAGATGACAGTTGACGAGGCGGTCGACTTCTTTAAAGGGAACGATAAGATAGTAAAATACATCGAGCTGTTGTCGCAAGTCGGTCTGGGATATCTTAAGCTCGGCCAGCCATCCAACACATTGTCCGGAGGCGAGGCGCAGCGTATCAAACTGGCGTCCCATCTTACGTCTCAGCGCGACCGCAAGCATACATTGTTTATATTCGATGAGCCGACAACGGGTCTGCATTTCGACGACATATCCAAGCTCCTAAACTGCTTCAATATGCTGCTTGAAAGAAATAATTCAGTAGTGATTATTGAGCATAATATGGAAATAATAAAGTGCGCGGATCACATAATTGACCTCGGCCCGGAAGCGGGAGAGAAGGGTGGCGAACTTGTTGCCGCCGGAACTCCAGAGGAAATAATTAAAGTCAAAGGCTCCTGGACGGGAAAATATTTGAGAGAATTTATAGATTGAACGAAATTCAGTTTACGTTCAATCTTTTTAACAAATCTTTCAATTGCATTCTTCAGTCTCATCATTTATGCGGATAAGGATTGAGATCTAACCGAAATAAAATAACGCTGACAATTTTAATTGCTGTTCTGGCTGCGGCTTCATTTCTATATTTTTCAAACTTTACATCTTATAATAATAAGCTTGAGAATTCTTCCTTTAACATTCAGAATAAAAGAAGAGAACTATTCCGCGACATATACCGCGGAAACGCGCTTCTCGTCTACCCGGCATCGGATTCCTTAAAATATATCGAGTCAATTAAAAATTTAAGGGGAAACTTCGGGAGAATTAATCTTCGAGTAAAATCCGACAAACAAGTTTCGGCGAACGATCTAAAAGAAAATTCGATAATTCTTCCGGGAACATTTTTATCTAATAATATTCTGCGAAAAATCGCTCCGGATCTACCCGTAATTTTTTCTAAGGCTGAATTTGAATTTGACGAAGAGTTGTATAAAAAGAATTCCGATCTCATCAATCTATTTTATTTTAATCCGTATAACAAAAAGAAGCTTTGCTATATAAT
Source organism: uncultured Bacteroidota bacterium (assembly GCA_963787005.1). Lineage (GTDB taxonomy): Bacteria > Bacteroidota > Ignavibacteria > Ignavibacteriales > Ignavibacteriaceae > FEN-1297. Next base: position 20,052 of record CAWBBX010000046.1, on the reverse strand, counting down.
TTCGGGTAATGATGATAAGTATATCGCCGGGCACATCGATCTCCGTTCCGTGGGCGATTTAAGAATTTCCGAAGGAGGACAATGCGCCGCAATGGGGTTCTTTAAAATAGACAGCGGCGGTAAGTGGGAAATAGACAATTCATCCTATAGAGATTTTGACAAAGAAAAAAGAGAGTACAACTTTTCTAAAGGTGTCAGTTACACAGTTTATTCAAACAAATTGAAAAGATCCGATATCGAAAAAATTAATGTAGAGCGCGAATCATCATTACAAAAAATGCGGCTCTTCTTCGGGAAAGATTTTAAAGTCCAAGGTTTGAAGTATTACGTTTACGATAATTTCGAGGATAAAGGATTAATCTCCGGCGATACTCATCTCGAAAACGCGGACCCGAGCGGCGGTTCCGTGCATTTTATTTACAACAATTGGATAAGCGGAAATGATTTTTCACAAACCGCACTTCTTTACCTGCGTAATAATTTCGGTACGGCGGAAAGCCGGTTTATTGAAAACGGTCTATCGATTTATTTCTCACATGACTGGCGGAGGAATGGATACGAATTCTGGGCGGCGAAGTCGGCAAATTCGTTAAGCATACCGTCATTAAAAGAAATGCTGCACGATGAATCATTACAGTATCTGTCGCCTCTTGTTACCGGCCCGCTCGGCGGCGAGTTTATTAAATTTTTGATAAAGGAAAAGGGAAGAGACTGGCTGATAAAAAATTATACTAAGATTAAATTATAAAATAAGTTCATCGCAAAAATTCGATGAGGATTGGAAATCATTTCTAAAAAAAGAATCCGCGAACTTCAAAGAGGAATTAAAAGAATACAAAGACAATTTCCCGGAGGTGGTGCCCGCTTTTCAAAAGGGTTTCTGCTTCGCTCACGTCGGTTATCAAATCTATAACGGATATCTTTCGCGGGAGGCTTATCAATCCGTTTTAAAGATGAAGGTCCTCGGCGCCAATTCTTTTTCGATCACCCCTTTTACTTCAATGAGAAACGCTTCGGAGCCCGAGCCTTTGCGGTTCTGGGAATTTCCAGGTGCCGAGAACGACGAGAGCGTAATCTTTCTTGCTCACACCGCCTGTGATTTAAATATGTACGCGATGCTGAAGCCGCATATTTACCTGGGACGCAGCGGCTGGCCGGGCGATATTAAAATGTCCGATCCGGATGACTGGAAACTTTTCTTTAAAGATTATTACGACTGGATAAGTCACTACGCGATGATTGCTGAAATGTACCGTATCCCTATCTTATGCATCGGTAATGAGTTAGCGGCGGCCACGGTGGGGCATGAAAAAGAATGGATCGATATGGTAAAAAAGATCAGATCATTTTACGACGGTAAAATTACCTACGGCCCGAACTGGAGCGGTGAGTTTGAGAAATTGACTTTCTGGAAATACTTCGACTTTATCGGCCTGAGTGAATATTATCCTCTTAGTGAGAAAGAAAATCCGACTGACAGCGACCTAAAAAACGGAGCGGAAGATATAATGAAAAGGATCGGTGCCGTCTCTGAAAAATACAACAAGAAAATTATTTTTACCGAGGTCGGTTTCAGAGATTCAGGAAGACCTTGGAAAACTGCATCCGAGGGGAGCGGAAGGGACAGTGTAAATTATCGGAACCAGGCCCGCTGCTACGAAGCTCTGTTTGAAGCCGCCCATAATAAAAGCTGGCTTGCCGGAATGTACTGGTGGAAATGGCCGAGCTATCTTTCTTACGGCAGTGAAACATCGCGAGCGCTTTATACTCCCGACAACAGGCCCGCGGAAAGAGTGGTGAACAAATGGTATCACCGGATAAAATGACAAAGGTCTATCCGGTGACAGGTGAGCGGCCGGATTCATCAAAAAACACTTCACACTTACATCACTTTTAACTAATTTAATAAAAGAAACTTTCCTCTTTATTCAGATCGACAAAATAATCATCCTAATCCGATTCTGATATGCTTTCTCTGGTAAGGTAACAAAAAATTTTTTACTAAATACTCGGAGGAGAAATGAACGGAACAGAATTAAACTATCCCGCTAAACTGAAAATAGACTATCCCGAAAAGCTCGACAGGTTTACCACTTTTTTCAGAATAATCTGGATAATTCCGATATTTATTATCCTCGCCCTTGTTTCCGGCGGAAGCCATAAGGAGGAAGCGGAATACGGGTGGAGGACTGTTTACAATGCAGGCGGTATTATATTTTTTGCGACTCTGCTTATGATCGTTTTCAGACAGAAGTATCCTAAATGGTGGTACGACTGGAACATCGCTCTTACAAAATTCGGAACGAGAGTGGGCGCTTATCTTTTACTGTTAAGGGATGAATATCCTTCAACCGATGAAGAGCAGGCGGTACATATCGATATTCCTTATCCGGATGTTAAAAACGACCTGAACAGGTTCCTGCCTCTCGTTAAATGGCTTCTTGCATTGCCGCATTACATTGTGCTTGCTTTCTTGGTTATTGCCGTAATATTTTGTGTAATTATCGCATGGTTCGGTATAGTATTAGGGGGCGTTTATCCCCGCGGGCTGTTCGATTTTGTTACGGGTGTTTTAAGATGGGCTCTTAGAGTAGACGCCTACGCATTTCTGCTTACTACAGATGACTATCCGCCGTTTTCGCTAAAAGAATAACAGAATAATAATTTCTTTGTTGTTATGTTAGATGAAAAAGGGGAGTGCATGAAAAAAATATATCTAATGTTTATTTTTACCGCGGCTATTTTTTTAACGGGATGTTCGATGAGTAAAATGATCTCAAAAAATTTAGGGACTCAATTTGTCGACGGTATTTCCGCGTTTGTTCCTGTATCGATGAATAAAAGTATTCTCGTTTTTATTCCGAGAGATTATTCCGAAGAAGGACACGGTTTTCCTTTGATGATATTCCTACACGGCGCGGGCGAGCGCGGAAACGACATTGAGCTGGTAAAAAGACACGGTCCTCCGAAAATCGCCGCCAAAGATCCGGCTTTTCCTTTCCTGCTCGTATCACCCCAGTGCAAACCGGATGAAAGATGGCGACCGGAAGATGTTATAAATTTATTAAACGAGATCAAGGGCAAGTTTAATATTGATACCGAAAGAATATACTTAACGGGACTCAGTATGGGGGGCTTCGGAACATGGGGAACGGCTATCGAATATCCCGAAGTATTTGCGGCAATTCTGCCTGTATGCGGAGGCGGCGAGCCTTCCAAAGTCTGCGCGATTAAAGATGTTCCGGTTTGGGCTTTTCACGGCGCGAAAGATAATGTAGTCCCCGTTCAAAGATCAGAAGAGATGGTGGATGCGCTAAAAAAGTGCGGCGGTAATGTTCTATTTACGGTATATCCCGAAGCTGATCACGATTCGTGGACGGAAACCTACAATAATCCCGAAGTGTATTCATGGCTGCTTAAGCAAAAAAAGAAATTTTAATTTTGTAGAGATGTAGGATAATTAATTAAATGGAACACAGATTATGCGGATAGTAATATGTACAATTGTATTTAATTTGAGCTAGCTAATTTAAATACCTGCCTTGTGACGTAATTCCCACATACCTATTTCTAATCTTATTATCATTGACATTAAATTGACAGTCCTAATTAAGGAGAGTAATTATGGGAGCTACATCTATAACTAAAGGGGTTTCTGTGTTCAGCCGGAATAGGAAAATGAATTCGTCCGGTGAAAAAATCAGAATATTTGTAATCTTTTTATTTTCATTATTCTTAGTCTTTAATGTTAAAACTTTCTGTGCCCAAGGCGGGGAAGATTCAAATGTATTGAAAGCCACATTGGACAACGGTCTACGCGTTGTGATAGTACGGAACGACATGGCTCCGGTTGTAACGACGGAACTAAATTATCTAGTCGGCTCCAACGAAGCGCCGGCAGGATTTCCCGGTACCGCTCACGCGTTGGAGCATATGATGTTCCGCGGGAGCGAGGGACTTTCCGTAGATCAGCTCGCCGATATATCCGAGGCAATGGGAGGCGACTTCAATGCCGATACCAGGCAGATGGTAACTCAGTACTTCTTTACCGTTCCTTCCGAGGATCTTGATGTTGCACTCCACATCGGCGCTATAAGAATGAAAAGTATTTTATGCACCGACTCGCTCTGGGAGAATGAGAGAGGAGCCATTGAGCAGGAGGTTGCAGCCGATCTTTCCAATCCTCAATACGTTTTTTATAAGAAGCTGCTTAAAGCGATGTTCAAAGGAACGCCTTACGCTCACGATGCACTGGGCACCAGGCCTTCCTTTGACAGCACTTCGGCAGAAATGCTTAAGAAATTTCATGACGACTGGTACGCTCCCAACAACGCGGTTCTGGTAATTGTAGGCGATGTTCAGCCGAAAGAAGCGCTTGAGAAAGTGAAAACTTTATTCGGCGGTATTCCGGAGAAAAAACTTCCGGCAAGGCCCGCGTTTAATTTAACCGACGTGAAGCCGGATACTCTTAATCTCAAGACGGATCTGCCTTACGGGTTCGCAATTATTTCATATAGACTGCCGGGCACTGAGAGTAATGATTACTATGCATCGCAAATACTCTCGGATGTATTGAGCAATCCCCGCGGCGAGCTTTACTCTAAGCTGGTTCCAACGGGCAAAGCTCTATATGCCGGCTTCCAATCGAACAGTTTACCGAAATCCGGATTGGGCTTTGCGCTGGCAGTTTTCCCTAAAGGAGGGGACGCGAAATCACTGATAAAGGATATGAACTCCATTATCAAAGAAAAGATTAAAAGAGGATTCTCCGAAGACCTCGTTGAAGCTGAAAAAAGACACGAACTCTCGAACGCCGAGTTTGAGAAAAACTCGGTTTCGGGACTTGCGATGGCTTGGTCGGAAGCCGTTGCCGTTGAAGGAAGGCAATCACCCGATGAGGATCTTAAGGAACTGGAGAAGGTGTCTTTGGCGGACGTAAATAGCGTTGCGAAGAAATACCTGGATGAGCATCACGCGATTGTTACGATCTTAACGCCGCAGTCCTCGGGCAAGCCGATCTCCAGAAAATCTTTCGGCGGTCAGGAATCGTTTGCTCCGAAGAATCCCAAGCCGGTCGAGCTTCCGGTTTGGGCGAAGAGCGCCCTCGAAAGACTAAACGTTCCTTCGTCTGTCGTAAATCCGATGGTTTACAAATTGTCAAACGGCATAAAACTTATTGTACAAAAGGAGACCGTCAGCAATACGGTAAGTGTTTACGGAAGTATAAAAAATAATTCCGACCTTGAAACTCCCAAAGGAAAAGATGGCGCAAGCAGCATTCTCGATCAGCTTTTCGAATACGGATCGAAAACACTGGATCGGGTAGCATTTCAAAAAGCGCTGGATGATATCGGTGCAGATGAATCGGCGGGAACGGGATTCAGATTAAACGTTCTCGCAAATCATTTCGATAAGGGTATGCAGCTTCTCGCGGATAACGAATTAAATCCCGGTCTTCCCGGACACGCTTTTACAATTCTTCAAAGACAAACCGCGGCTACCGTTGCAGGCGAGTTGAAGAGTCCCGACTATCTTACCGGCAAAGCATTAAGAGCCGGTCTTTATCCGCCTGATGATCCTGTGCAGCGGGAAACAACTCCTGCGACAGTCAAGTCTTTGACACTGCAAGACGTTAAAGATTATTACAGCCACGTTTACAGGCCCGACCTCTGCACTATAGTAATTATCGGCAATATAGATCCGGACGAAGCGAAGCATGTAACAGAAAAATATTTCGGAAGCTGGAAAGCTTCGGGTGAAAAGCCGGCAACGGAATTCAATCCGGTTCCGCTTAACAAGCCTTCAATAGCTTCGGTGCCTGATAAAAGCCGTGTGCAGGATAAAGTGATCCTCTCACAAACTTTAAACATCCTAAGAGCGAATCCGGATTATTACGCGCTTGAGCTGGGCAATCATATTCTCGGTGGATCATTTTACGCTACGAGATTGTATAAGGATCTGCGCGAGAACAGCGGACTTGTTTATTATGTGTCATCTTCCTTCAGCATCGGCAAAAAAAGATCTACTTATACGGTGCGCTACGGATGCGATCCGCCGAATGTAGTAAAGGCAAGATCCGTAATAGAACGCGATCTTAAGCAGATGCAGGATTCGTTAGTAACTGCCCGCGAACTGCGGCAGGCACAGGCGATGCTGCTTAGGGAAATACCTTTATCCGAATCGAGCCTGGGAAGCATTGCGCGCGGTCTATTATCTCGCTCGGGTGAAGATCTTCCTTTAAACGAACCGACGCTTGCCGCGAATAAGTATCTTAAGCTGACGCCTGAAGACGTTAAATCGGCGTTCGAAAAATGGCTGAGGCCTTCTTCATTTGTTCAGGTTTCAGAAGGACCGGAGCCGAAGTAGAAAAGGAAAGATGAAATTGTGAGGTATTGGAGTAATGGAATAATGGAGTAATGGAAGTTTGGGACAGCGGCATAATTTGTAATTGATTGATTGCTTTACTTCATTATTCCAACATTCCATTACTCCGAATTATCCTTAAACATTTCTCATCATAAGGAAATTATTTCCAATTTTATGCGGTGAAGTAGTGTAATTATAACTTTGTATGCAAAGATATATGAATTTTATTCGGGTTTGTTTAAGAATTTAATATTTAGTCTCTTGATTCTAATACATTCGGGGGATAAGTTACATATGCAAATATTTCCACAAAAATGATATACAAATTAGAGGGGACAAAAATGAGCTTAAGTCAAATCGCGCGGTCCATAAGCGCGTCGCCCACGCTGAAACTAAACGAAAAAGCAGCAATATTAAGAGGAAAAGGTGAACCCGTTATCCATCTTGGCGGAGGTGAGCCGAAAAGCAAGGTCCCGATGGATGCTATTCTCGCAACTTCCGCGCATTTAAATTCGGGTGAAGTCAGATATGCTCCGGCCGACGGAATCCCCGCTCTTAAAAAAGCGATAATCAGGTATACAGAAGAATTTTATGGCCGCAGCTTCGCGCCGGAAAATGTCATCGCTTCCGGTGGAGCAAAGCAGGCAATTATGGTAGCGTTGCAGGCGATTCTTAATCCCCAGGAAGAAGTTATTTACCCGGCCCCTTACTGGGTAAGCTATCCGGAAATGGTAAAGCTGTGCGGCGGTATCGGGGTTCCCGCACTTCCGGAAGACGGCACATTTTATCCGAAGATTTCCGACATAGAACAGAAAGTCGGTTCTTATACAAAAGCCGTTATCATTAATAGCCCCAACAATCCAACCGGCGTAATGTATTCCGAAGAGTTCATCGCGGACGTGGTTGAATTTTGCGAGAAGAAAGATATCTACTTAATTATGGACGATATTTATCACCGTCTATTATTCGACGGAAAGAAACCGATAAACGCGTTAAAGTATGTCAAGGATTCTATAGAGAGCTCAAAGCTGATTCTTGTCAACGGTGTTTCGAAGCAGTACGCGATGACGGGCTTCAGGATAGGCTGGGCAGTGGGAAATAAAAAGGTAATCGAAGCGATGTCTAACATACAGGGGCATCAGACATCCGGCCCTTCCGTACTTCTTCAGAAAGCCGCTGTAGGCGCTCTCAACGGAATTCAATCCGGTGTGGAAAGCCTGAGAATTACACTTGAGAACAACCGTAACATAATGGTTGATCTTCTCAATTCGTTCGAAGGAGTTAAAGTAACAAAACCGGACGGCACATTCTACTGCTTCGCCGATTTCAGCGCTTACGAAAAAGACTCTAACAAACTCTCGGAACTTTTGATCGATAAAGTGATGGTATTAACAGTGCCCGGCAAGGAATTCGGGCTCGACGGTCATCTTCGCTTAAGCTATTGCGGGACGATTAAAGAAATAACGGAAGGTATTGAAAGAATTAAATGGGCGCTTGATCCTAACGCCCCGAACGAACTTTTTATAGGCGACCGTAAATTAGTGAGGGATTGGTCATGAGCAAATATTTAGAATTCAATTCACCCGCCGGCAAGATTGCGAAGGAACTCGCGTCCGATTATAAATTATCGAATCACGGACTAGAATACCTGGACAAAGTTTACTGGAACCTTTCCGAATCCTCGCTTTACGAGGAGGTTATTTTTCGCAATGAAGGAAAGCTTGCGGACGGCGGTCCGGTTATAGTTAATACCGGAAAACACACCGCAAGAGCAGCGGCGGATAAATTTATTGTTAAGGAAGAATCGACGGACGATAAGATCTGGTGGGGAGTACACAACAGGCCGTTCAGCACGGAAAAATTCAACGCTCTGGTGAACAGGCTTCAGGCTTATCTGCAGGGAGAGGAATTATTCGTACAGGACTGCTACGCCGGTGCCGATCCCGAATACAGGATGGCGGTTAGAATAATAACCGAGGAGGCCTGGCACAGTCTTTTTGTGCGAAATATGTTCCTGACCACCAACGACAGGGACGAGCTGAAAAATTTTATCCCCGAGTTTACGGTGATCGCAGTTCCCGGATTTAAAGTAGATCCGAAGATAGACGGCACCCGCACGGAAACCGGAATCATTTTAAACTTCGACCAGAAGACGGCCATAATAGCAAACAGCCAGTATGCCGGCGAGATAAAGAAATCAGTTTTTACCGTACTCAATTTTCTGCTGACGTTCAGAGACGTGCTTCCGATGCACTGTTCCGCAAACGTGGGGAACAAAGGCGACGCGGCTCTATTCTTCGGATTGAGCGGCACCGGCAAGACAACTTTATCTGCCGATCCGAATAGAAAGCTTATAGGCGATGACGAGCACGGCTGGAGCAGTGACGGCGTATTTAACTTTGAAGGCGGCTGCTACGCGAAGGTAATACGGCTTTCCGCCGAAAGCGAGCCGGAGATTTACGCAACAACAAATAAATTCGGAACGATACTCGAAAATGTTGTCTTCGATCCGGTCAGCCGTAAGATTGATCTCGACGACGACAGCATAACGGAAAATACTAGAGCGTCGTATCCCCTGGAATTTATTCCCAACATTGTGCCCGAAGGATATGTAAAATCGCACCCGAAGAACGTAATTTTCTTAACTTGCGATGCTTCGGGAGTACTTCCCCCGATTGCGAGACTCAATCCTGAGCAGGCGCAATACCACTTTATAAGCGGCTATACATCGAAGATAGCCGGAACTGAAATCGGTCTTGGTATCGAGCCGCAGATCACATTCAGTGCATGCTTCGGTGCGCCGTTCATGGTAAGGCATCCTTACGAGTACTCGGAAATGCTGAAGCAGAGGGTACTCAAGAACAACGCGCAATGCTGGCTGGTGAACACCGGCTGGATAGGCGGCAGGTTCGGCGTGGGAAAAAGAATAAGCATCAAGCATACTCGTAATCTTCTCGATGCTGCTCTTGACGGCAAGCTGGATAAAGTAAAATACCGGAAGGATAAGATATTCGGATTCGATGTTCCTTTGAGCTGCCCGGACGTTCCCGCGGAAATACTCGAACCGTCAAATTTATGGGGAGATAAAAAGGAATACTGGAAGAAATACGACGCTTTGGCAGCGAGGTTTATAGAGAACTTTAAGCTGTTCGAGAAAGAAACCCCGCAGGATGTTATAAATGCCGGACCGAAAAGGCTTTCGAAGTCGGATTTAAAATAACAGTTTTTCGCAGCCGTTTTAATTTAACCCGCAGGCTTATCAGTTTGCGGGTATTTTTATTCTTGTATTCACATTTCATGACACTTGTTATCGGAATCGCTTACGGCGACGGTACGGTGGAAATTCGCAATGCCGGACACTGCCTGCTTGTGGTTATTAACGGCGAAAAATTAACCACGGTTAACTCAAGCTCCCTGCCGATAGGATTATTCTGCAATATGGAATATTCATTCAGAAAAATTAAATTGAATCCCTGAGATTATTTGCTGCTTTATACGGACTGTTTATCAGAGGCGGAAAACGAAACCGGCGAATACGGGACGGAAAGAATCAACGATCTTCTTTTACGATCACGCAGCTTGGAACCCGGCGAGATGATAAATAAATATCTTGTGGACGTCCGTGCTTTTCCCGGCAAGAAAGAGACAAGGGGCGAAACCACCATCCTTTTAATAAGAAGGAATTGATTCAGCCGAATTAGCCTTTGTCGTAGTTGAGCTCGGATATTTTATCTCTATTTTAAAGATCAGAATGCTTGCGTTATTTTCCCGTCATATTCTTAAAATTTTCTTATTTTAACCCTATGAAGGATAAAATAAAAGAGCTCGAATGTCTTTCGCGCAGTCTTGAGCCGGATAAAAATACCCGTTCCAAATTAACAGAGGCTATGCTGAAATACTCTGAAGATTTTCTAAACGGGCTTCCGTCGTTTAAAGCATACGAAAGTAGCTACGAATCGATTCTTTCAATAAATAATAATACTCCAGATTATTCTCCTTCCGATATAGAAGAGTTAATCAGGCTCATCCGGGAATCGATCGATAAGCCGGGAATAAATCCCGCCTCGGGCAGACATTTCGGATACATTCCCGGCGGCGGTGTCTTTCATTCCGCCGTTGGTGATTTTATGGCGGCTGTAAGCAACCGCTATGCGGGCGTGTTCTTCGCTTCGCCCGGTGCTGTCGGACTGGAGAACATGCTCATTAAATGGATGGCGGAACTTGTCGGTTACCCGGCCGAATGCGGAGGCAATCTTACTTCCGGCGGGAGTATCTCAAATCTGATAGCCGTAGTTACCGCGCGCGATTCCTTTAATCTGAAGGCGGCTGAATTTCACAAGTCGGTTGTTTATTTAACCGTTCAGGCGCATCATTCTGTGGATAAAGCTTTACGTATTGCCGGGCTCGGTGAGTGCGTCAAGCATTATATTCCTATCGACGAAAATTACAGAATGATTCCGGGAGAGTTGGAAAGAGCAGTTAAGGAAGATAAAATTGCCGGACTCATTCCGTGGCTCGTTGTCGCTTCCGCCGGTACAACGGACGTGGGAGCGGTTGATCCTTTAATCGAGATCGGTGAGATTGCAAAATCAAACGAAATATGGTATCACATCGACGGTGCGTACGGAGCATTCTTTGCTTTATGCGAAACCGGTAAAAAGATACTCCGGGGAATGGAAGTATCCGATTCAATAATTATGGATCCGCATAAAGGATTATTCCTGCCATACGGAACCGGCGCAGTTCTGATAAAAGAGAGGAAGAAACTTTTCGAGTCGCATTACTATGAAGCAAATTATATGCAGGACAGCCTCATTCAAAACGCTGAACTTTCTCCGGCCGATCTGTCTCCTGAATTATCGAAACATTTCAGAGGTCTCAGAATGTGGCTCCCTCTCAAATTAGCCGGAACGGCGGCGTTCAGCGCTGCGCTCGAAGAAAAAATTCTTCTTGCACGTTACGCTTATGAAAAAATAAAGGAGATAAACGGCGCTGAGATGGGACCGTACCCTGATTTGTCCGTTGTTACATTTAGAATTATCCCTCCCTCCGGCGACGCCGACGAGTTTAATAAGAAGCTGCTCGCCGAAATACACAAAGACGGCAGAGTGTTTTTAACTTCCACAATTCTTGATAATAAATTTATAATAAGGCTCGCGGTACTTTCTTCCAGATCGCACCTGGATGAAGTGGAAACGGCTTTGCAGATAATTAAGGAATTTTCCGACCGGTTAAAATCTATTTACTAAAACTTCGAATAAGGAATTATTTCCAAGGAGAAATATGAACTGGATAATATTGTTTATCGCCGGACTCTTTGAAACCGCCTGGGCCGTCGGCATGAAATACTCGCACGGATTCACAAAACTTTACGCAAGCATTTTCACAATTGTTACGATGGCAGTCAGTGTTGTGCTTTTATCGTATTCGCTTAAGTCGCTTCCGGTAGGTACGGCCTACGCGGTATGGACCGGCATCGGTGCGGTCGGTACTGTAATTTTGGGTATTTATCTTTTCGGTGAATCTAAGGATTTTGTCAGGCTGCTGTTTATCGCGCTGATCATCATCGGGATTATGGGCTTAAGGTTTTACCCGGTTAAATAATTTTTTAATCTATTTCTTATTTGAAATAAATTTGATATTAATAGGAGAATAAAGAATTGAGATTCTCATGAAAGAATTATACAGCGCAGGTTTGCTGATGTATGAACTGCAAGACGGTGAGCTTAGGATATTTCTTGTTCATCCCGGCGGACCTTTTTTCCGGAAGAAAGACGAAGGATACTGGAGCATTCCTAAGGGCTTGATTGAAGACGGAGAAGATCATTTAAGTGCGGCGATTAGGGAGTTCGAAGAAGAAACCGGGATAAAGCCTGAAGGTGAATTCGTACCTTTGGGCAAGGTGAAACAAAAAAGCGGTAAAATGGTTAAGGCATGGGCCTTCAGATTTAATTTAAAAACACTACCTGAGATTAAATCAAATAATTTTGAAATGGAATGGCCTCCTAAATCGGGTAAAATGAATTCTTTCCCCGAGATCGACAGGGGAGAGTTTTTCGATATTAAAACGGCAGCGGTAAAAATGAATTCGGCTCAGATACAGTTTATAGATGAGCTGAAAAAATATCTTTCGAATAAAATTTAATTTTATCGGCCTGTAATAACGGAGAATTAAAATGAAAAGTACAATACTTGTTGTTGCCACAATCATCGTTATCGGCTTAACCCAGGTCATTGACCTTTCGGCACCGAAGGACGGAAAAAGATCGGATAAATATACCATAGTAATTCACGGCGGCGCAGGGACGATTAGCAAGTCGCTTCCCGATTCCGTTAAACAAATTTATATCGACGGGATGAAGGAAGCGCTGAGGATCGGGCGGAAAGTCCTGGTCGACGGCGGAACGAGCATGGACGCGGTAGAGAAAGTTCTGCGTTATTTTGAAGACAATCCCGATTTCAACTCGGGCAAGGGAGCCGTTTATACCGCAGCGGGAACTCACGAACTGGATGCGTCAATTATGGACGGACGTGATCTCTCGGCCGGCGCGGTTGCAGGCGTTCAGCACATCGCTCATCCTATTTCGCTGGCCAGGCTGGTGATGGAAAAAACACCGCACGTTCTTCTCGCATACAACGGCGCGGAGGAATTCGCAAAGACGCAGGGAATTAAGATGGTGCCGAATTCTTACTTCGATACCGAGAAACGCTACAAACAGTGGCAGGAATATAAAAAGAAACTAGAGGAAGGAAAACACGGTACCTGCGGATGCGTGGCGGTAGACGAATACGGCAACCTTGCCGCCGGTACATCAACCGGAGGTATGACGAATAAAATGGCGGGAAGAATAGGAGATTCTCCCATTATCGGGGCGGGTACTTATGCTGACAATAATACCTGTGCTGTGTCGGGCACCGGCTGGGGTGAAAAATTTATTAAGAACGCTGTAGCTTTTCGTATTTCCGCATTGATGGCTTATAAAGGTTATTCGCTGGAAAAAGCCGCGAAAGAAGTTATACATAAGGTGCTTCAGCCGGATGACGGAGGAATTATAGCCGTCGATAAAAAAGGCAACTACGCGATGGAATTTAACAGTACCGGAATGTTCAGGGGCGTAGCCAACTCGAACGGATTGTTTGAAGTGAGGATATGGGAGTGAAGGGAAAATGGAATAGTGAAGTAGTAGAATAATGGTATAGTTATATGAAGCATATTTTCCGTTACTATAATTCCGTCACTCTGTTCAATTTTAAATTTTTTTTTATTTAAACATTAAAAGGCATGCTATGAGACGACCCACCAAAGAAGAATACGCGGAATATTACGAAGGATATATAAACCTTGTGGAAGGGGGAGAACCGTTAAAGGTTATGGAAATCCAGGGAGTAAAGACATATGAACTCCTTAGCGGTCTTTCGGAAGACGAAGCTAATTATAGATACGCCGAGGGGAAGTGGAGCGTGAAAGAAGTTATAGGTCACGTTATGGATACAGAGAGAGTGATGGCTTACAGGGCACTGTGCTTTGCGAGGGGAGAAAAGCAGAAGCTGCCTGGCTTCGAACAGGACGATTACGCCGCGGCTGCGAATTTCGGAAAAAGAAGATTGCCGGAGATAGCGGCGGAATTCAGCGCTTGTGAGAAATACGAACATTGCTATGTTCAAAAGTTTCGATGAGGAAACATTAAATAAAATAGGAAACGCGAACGGTAAAGATACCAGCGTCCTGGCGTTTTTATATATTATTGCCGGACACGAGCTTCATCATATAAAAATTATTAAGGAAAAATATTTAAACCGGCATTAATCATTATGCCGGTTTCCAAAGCTCTATTTTATTTCCGTCGGGATCTATAAACCATCCGAATTTGCCGTAGTCGTACTCTTCTATCTTACCGACTAATTCCGCGCCGCCTTCCTCCGCCTGCTTGAGTGCCTCCTCTACATTATCGACAATAAGGTTTATCATAAAATCTTTGGAAGAAGGGTTAAAATATTCGGTATCGTTTTTAAATGCGCTGAAAACAGAAATCGCGCTAGGCGGAAGAGTGTCGGGTTTAAATTCTATAGCTCCGTATTCCGTCAGATTCATCTTTAAATGTTCCGCATACCATTCGCATAGTTTTGCCGGATTATTGCTTTTAAAGAATATGCCTCCCAGTCCGATTACTTTTGCCATAAAAATCCTTTAAAATAATGTGTGAAAAAATTTACAGAATAAATAGAATTGAATTTGAAGAACAGGGGAATAGTGTTAAAACAATTTTGGTAAAAAGTTTCGGAATTGCAAGATGAGTGTAAATTATTAAATCGGAATACTTTGTAGAGACGCCCCGGGGAGCGTCTCTACAAGAAATAATCACTTGTTCTGATTAGGCCGGTTTCTCATCCCGCCTTTTCTTTCCGACTGCATCTTTTTAAATTCGGTAAGCTGATCATCCGTTAAAATCTTTTCTATCTCCCGGTTAGCATTTCCCATTATCTCGCGCATGGCGCTCCTGCGGTCAGGCCCTGTAGCATCGATGTCTTTCATTTTGTCGGTTGCCGCAGTTAATATCGAGTCCACCTTGGCAGACTGTGCATCCGTAAGCGAGAGTCTTTCCTTCAGCATTTTCACCCTGTCCTGAACGGTAAACCTTCCTTGCGCGGATAATCCGGCTACGAAAGCAAAACAGAAGAAGAGAACAACAATTACCCTTTTCATATAATCCCTTTCGATGATAAATATCTATTAATTAATTTCGAGACTTCTAAAGGATTAGACAGCGGCGAAGGGAAGAAAGGTTTAACAGGATGAAGCTTAATAAGTGAAGGAGTTTAACCATCATAAATTTAAATTGACTGCCAATCAATTATAGAAATTACTACCGGTTTCCCGGTTGCTTTATTGATGCCTTCTATAATATGCGCACCGTTTTCTCCCGCGTTTTTATCGATCCGGAATTCAAGCTCGTCGCCGAACTTAGTCTCAGAAAGAAAGGAAATCTTTATGCTTTTTATTTTATTTGTCATGTGATGGTCTTCGGGGTAGCAGTCGAGAATAGACTCGATATACTTGGCGTTATTCACATGCCGGTTTACGTCTATATCCGAGTACCGGATACGCTCGGTTAGAACGGACTCCTTACCGCCGGCGACGATTTTGGACGGAAGCTCTTTCAGCGCGTGCAGCTCCGTTTGATAAGGGATGTCACCGGGAAGCGCGCTCAAGTCTGTTATTCTTTTTGTCTCGGCGTTTATTAAAAGCCAGGCCGTTGTGGCTCTGCTGAAGATATTATCGCCTGAGTCCTTAAGTAGAAAATCTCTCAGAGCGTACAATTTGTAATGTCCTTTCGGCCAGGTCTCGACTTTTATCGAATCTTCAAACTTAGGATAATCCTCAAATTCTATCTTTACCCAGGAAAGCACCCAGAGCAGTCCTTTCTTGTAAAGATCTTTAAACCCGAAGTGCATGCTGTCGGCGTGCGCCGCGGCGCTGTTCTGCATGTAATTAAAGATAGAGCTTACTTTAAGCTTGTTGTTAAGATCCGCGTCGATCGCGCGGACGTTTACGGTTTCTTCCCAGATAGCGCTCATATTTAATCTGCTTTAAATTTGAAAAAGATTAATTTTAATACAAATATACGGAATCAGCCGGAATCCCTCATCCGTTTTAAAATAAGCAAATTATATCTGAATTGCGGAAACACGTACAAGATAATAAAGTAATCAAGTTGACCGCATTTAATAGAAAGGTGATTGAGATTTAATAAACCACGCCCTGAAGGTAACGGCAATAGACCCGGCCTTCAGAGGCTGTGTGAAAAATCCAAACCGGTTTATAATTATTAATTTATTTAAACATAACTTCTCCGGGGTTCTGGTATTTTGGTATAATGTCGATTCTACAAATATTTAACTCCTACGGAGTTGGCTGCTATCTGTTTTCGCTCCGTAGGAGCGATATGTTTGCAGAAAAAGAAAAACAAAGAGAAACGGAACTCTGTAGGAGTCCAATATTAATTAAACAAGCAGAAGTTGTAATAATCAATTTTATAAATATTTATTAAATAAAATCCCACTATATATATGGGCTTTAACTCACTTTAAAAAGGCGGTCAGTTTGAGTAAAGTAATTATAAACCGGTAATTATTTTTGTTATTCCTGAACGGAGAGTTATATTTTAATGTTATAAAATCAAATTTAATGATTTCAACAGGGCCCGCCATGAAAAGATCATATCAAATTATAATCGCGCTGATTTTTACAGCGACTCAATTAATGTTCGCCCAGAAACCGTCTCATTACGATTGGGGAAAGTTTACTAGAGCTGATTCCTTAAGAGGATACCTTTCCCCCCTGCGAAGCTGTTACGATGTTACTTATTATAATCTCGATATTGTGATTGATACTGCAACAAAATCAATTATGGGACATAACTTAATTAGATTTAAAGTCGTCAGCCCTTTCGACAAAATGCAGGTGGATCTTTTCCCGAATATGAACGTGGACAGCATTAAATACGAAGACGGAACGGTACTGAAATATTCTCGTGAAGCCGGAGCGGTTTTCATCAACTTACCCGGTGAAATAAATAAAGATTCCGAACATTGGATAAAGTTTTATTATTCCGGTAAACCGCAGATCGCTAAGAACCCGCCGTGGGACGGCGGATTTTCTTGGAAGAAGGATAATGAAGGAAATCCTTGGGTAGCGGTTACTTGTCAGGGTACGGGTGCAAGTTTATGGTGGCCGAATAAAGATCAGCAGGCGGATGAGCCCGACAGCATGCTGCTGAGCATTACCGTCCCTAAAGGACTCGAGGATATTTCCAACGGAAGACTCAGAAGCAAGACCGAAAAGCCCGGCGGCGGCACAAAATACAGCTGGTTTATAAGTTACCCTATTAATAATTACAACGTTACGATTAACATCGGGAAGTTCACACACTTCGATGATGTCTACATCAGCAGCGACGGCAGCAAGCTTACGCTCGATTATTATGTGCTGCCTGAAAATCTTCAAAAAGCAAAGAAACAATTTGAACAGGTAAAAACTATGCTCGCCTGCTTCGAGAAATATTTCGGCAAGTATCCTTTCTACCGCGACGGGTATAAACTGATAGACGCACCGCACAACGGGATGGAGCACCAGACGGCAGTTGCGTACGGCAACCACTATTGGAACGGCTACGTCGGGAGAGCGAGCTCTCAGGTAGGATTGAACTTCGACTTTATTATTATTCATGAAAGCGCGCACGAATGGTGGGGCAACAACGTTACCTCGAAAGATATTGCCGACATGTGGATACACGAAAGTTTCGGCGCCTACGCGGAGGCACTGTATGTTGAGTATAACTGGGGAAGAAAAGCCTCGCTCGAATATATTAACGCGAAAAAGCAGAACGTAAAAAACGATAAGCCTATAATAGGTCCCTACAACGTTAACAAAGAAGGCGCGGGCGACATGTACGATAAGGGCCAGCTTGTTCTTAACACGCTTCGGGATGTTATAAATAACGACTCTCTCTGGTTCTCAATATTGAAAGGGATACAGCAGAAGTTTGCTCTGCAGACCGTAACTGCCGACGATATTACCGGCTATATCAATGAAAAGACGGGAACTAATTACGATTACTTCTTTGACCAATATTTAAGGTATCCCGATCTTCCCGAGTTTCATGCATTTGTAATGGAAAAGGGGGATGAGACGGCGGTCCATTACAGATGGAACTCAGATGTTGAAGGATTTAAAATGCCTATAAAAGTAACAACGTCTAAAGATCATTTTGAGTTTATTTATCCGACTAATAACTGGCAGACGCTTAAGCTAAAAGATTTGGACCCGGCATATTTTAAGCTCGATTCGGACGAGTTCTTATGTAAGGAGAAGATCAGCAGATATTATATAGATCCACAGAGCGATATCACAATATTTTGAAGCCGTAATTGAATATAAAAGGAAAGTACTCTAAATAATCGTGTAGATCTCTTTCAGTATTTTAGAGGTTGCGCCGAGGTTTTCCTGAACGTATTTGAAAGAAATTTCCCCTTTTGATTTTCTCAGCTCTTCATCGGTAAGCAAAGAGCGAAGCTGTTTGTAAGCCTCCTTACGGTTGCGGACGAGTATGCCGCCTTCTCTCTTCAGCAGCCGCTTTGTTTCCTGGGAGTTTTCTATCTTCGGGCCGAACATAACGGGGATACCGTACACTGCAGCTTCCAATACATTGTGGATACCCTGCTTGAAGCTTCCCCCACATACGCGATGTGCGCGTAAGTGTACAGGGTAAGCAGTATGCCTATAGAGTCTATAATTATTACCCGCTCGCCGTTGTAGTTATTAAGGAACGAGAAGCGTATCGTTTCCAGCTGACCGGCAAATTCGTGTTCGATCTTTTCGAGGTTAATTAACGTAGGTTCGTGAGGAGCAATTACAAGCACAACGTTCTTATCGTACTTTGCAACTTTGTTGAATGCGGGGAGCAGAACTTCTTCGTCGCTTTCCCATGTGCTTCCCGCTACGATTACTTTTTTATCTTTAAATATACCTTCCTTAATAAGATGTCTTTCCTTTGCGGTAATGCTTCTTTCATAAACCCTGTCGAACCTGGTATCGCCGACGGCTTTAACGCGGTCGTTCTTGCACCCGAATTCCTTGAATCCGCTCGCGTCTGATTCGGAAACTGTGAGAATCCTGGTTATGTTTCCGAAGAGTATCCTGTGAAAGTTCTTTACAATAAACCATTTCCTCGGAGAGCTTGCTCTCATCGTTGCGTCTACTATAAACGACGGCACGTTCATCTTCTTCATCGCCCAGACGTGGTTCGGCCATATGTCGTATCTCATCATCACTGCCAGGTTGGGTCTTACTATTGTTATAAATCTCTTGGCGTTTGAATAAGTATCGAAGGGAAGGTAGGAAACAAGATCGGCGTAAGGGTATTTTTTTGAGTTCTCGTAGCCCGAAGGGGAGAAGAAAGTCACCAGAATATTTATATCCGGATCTTTCTTCAGTTCCTTAATGATCGGCTTACCCTGCTCGAACTCTCCTAGCGAAGAGGAGTGAAACCAGATCAGCTTTTTCGATTTATCAAGCGAGGAGGCGTTAAGGATTAGTTCTTCGAAAATTCTGTCCCTTCCGCGGATGCCTCTCTTCACCTTTTTATTAAATAATCCGGCAACGTGAATCATCACATAAAGAAAGGGAATAACCAGCGTGTTGTAAATTATAAACCAAATCGATTTCATGATCACGTCAATAATTTTTTTAATCCGTCGAATGCTTTTGCGGGCGTAATTTCCAGCATGCATTTAAAATGCCCCTTTGGGCACGACGAGCGGCCTATGTGCGAACAAGGTCTGCAAGTTAGTGAATTGTTCTCTAAAATTAAATTTTTGTTCTTATAAGGCGCGAACCCGAATTCTTTAACCGTAGAACCGAAGATAGCGAGAACCGGTACGTCCGCCGTGCAGGCGGTATGCATAAGGCCGGAATCGTTGCAGACAATTGCGCTGCATTTTTTCATATCTGCGGCCACCTGAAGAATATCGTCCTCATCGGAAAGATTAATCGCACCCGGTACGCGTGACGCGATCGATTCGCAAAGATTCCGGTCAGCTTTTCCGCCCAGCAGCACTATTTTGTAGCCCGCCGCGGTTAGCAGATTGCCTAGTTCCGCGTAATATTCGGAAGGCCACATCTTGGTA
>CAWBBX010000045.1:0-30700 GCA_963787005.1 uncultured Bacteroidota bacterium | reverse complement strand
GGAGCCAAGGCTACACAGCCTTTCATACGCCACTGCTTTATAGGCGCAAATAAAAAGATAAAAACGCAGAACGAGTTTGAGTGCAAGCTTTATTTAATAAGAAGAATAATCGATCACAGAATACGCGCCGAGTTAAAACTTGACCGCAGTAAATATTACGTTCCGTCTTTCTCGAGTAGGACATTGGTTTACAAAGGAATGCTTCTCGCTCCGCAGATGACAAAGTATTACAAGGATCTTAGCGATAAGGATATGAAGTCGGCTATGGTCATGATACATATGCGGTTCTCTACAAATACTTTTCCCACATGGGATCTCGCTCATCCATTCAGGGTGATAGCGCATAACGGAGAAATTAATACACTTCGCGGCAACAAGAATTGGATGGCCGCCAGGCAGGCCGTAATGGAATCTCCTTATTATGGAAAAGATCTAAGAAGAATGCTTCCTATAATAATGGACGGTCAGAGCGATTCGGCTACATTCGACACTGTTCTGGAGCTTTTGGTGATGAGCGGGCGCAGTCTCCCTCACGCGATGATGATGATGATACCGGAAGCATGGTCTAAGAATGATTTGATGGATCCCGACAGGAAAGCTTTTTACGAATACCACGCAACTATGATGGAGCCTTGGGACGGTCCGGCCGCGGTTGTATTTACCGACGGCAATATAATCGGAGCCACGCTCGATAGAAACGGACTTCGTCCGTCGCGCTACGTTGTAACAAAAGATGATTTTGTAATTCTCACATCGGAGGCGGGAACGATTAGCGTGGATGCGGAAAACGTGGTGAAGAAAGGAAAGCTGCAGCCCGGACGAATGTTCATCCTCGATCTTAAGCAGGGAAGAATCATCGACGACGAAGAAGTTAAAAAAGAGATCGTTACCCGGAAACCTTACAGAAAATGGGTGAACGAGAATATGATCAAGCTTACACACCTTCCCACACCGGATATAATTTATAATGCGGATCCTGATACAAGGCTGATCCGGCAAAGGATTTTCGGATACACAAAGGAAGATCTTTCGGCGGTAATTCTGCCTATGGCGACAAACGGGCAGGAAGCTACCGGATCGATGGGCTCGGACGCTTCACTCGCCGTCCTTTCCGAGAGACCGCAGCTTCTGTTCAGATATTTCAAACAGCTCTTTGCCCAGGTTACAAATCCGCCGATCGACCCGATAAGGGAAGAACTGGTTATGGAACTAACCACGTACATCGGACCCGAGCAGAACCTGCTGGCAGAAACACCGCTTCACGCGCACCGGCTGGAGCTAGAGCATCCTCTGCTTTCGAATTCCCAGATCGAAAAAATTCGTCATATAGCAAGAGGTCACTTTAAATCAATTACGATACCGCTGATATTTAATCCGCATGTAAGACACAATATGCGCGAACGGCTCGACCAGATATGCACCGAAGCGGTCGATGCGGTTAAATCGGGAATATCACTAATAATACTTTCCGACAGAGGAGTGGATGAAAACTGTGCCGCAATTCCCAGTCTTCTCGCGGTATCCGGTGTCCATCATTCTCTGCTGAGAGCGGGACTAAGGACGAAGACCGGAATTATTATAGAGAGCGGAGAGCCCCGCGAGGTTTTTCACTTTGCTCTTCTTTGCGGATACGGCGCTAATGCGATAAACCCATATCTCGCATACGAAACGATCTCCGAGCTAAGCGACAACGGATTTCTGCCGGATGTGAAAGATTATAAGTCGGCTAAAAATAATTTTGTTAAAGCAGTAAGCAAAGGATTGTTCAAAATCTTCAGCAAGATGGGTATAAGTACATTGCAGTCTTACTGCGGTGCGCAGATATTCGAGGCGGTCGGTCTCGATTCCGAAATTGTTGAGAACTATTTCACGGGGACTGCAACAAGGATCGAGGGTCTCAGTCTCGAAATGCTCGAGGAAGAAACGATACGCAGGCATAAGAACGCGCTCGATCCGCAGGTGGATCAAAGTTCCCTGGATGTAGGCGGACTTTATCATTACAGAAGAGACGGCGAGCATCATTTGTGGAATCCGCTTACGATCTCAAAACTTCAATTGAGCACGAGAAATAACGATTATAAAACATTTAAAAGAGTACACTGAATTAATCAATAACCAGAATAAGAAAAGAGTTACTCTTAGAAGCTTGTTCGAGATCGACACGAGCGGTAATTCGATTCCCATTCAGGAAGTTGAGCCTGCTAAGGAAATTGTAAAACGGTTTTCTACCGGGGCGATGAGCTTCGGATCAATATCGTGGGAAGCACATACTTCACTGGCACTGGCGATGAATCGTATCGGGGGAAAATCGAATACAGGCGAGGGAGGCGAATCGGCTCAGAGGTTTAAAACTTTAGATAACGGCGATACAATGCGTTCTGCCATAAAGCAGGTTGCATCTGCACGTTTCGGTGTAACAGCAAATTACCTTGTTAACGCCGACGAGCTTCAGATAAAGATGGCCCAGGGCGCGAAGCCGGGAGAAGGCGGACAGCTTCCCGGATTTAAAGTCGACAAGATCATTGCAAAGATAAGGCACAGTACGCCGGGCGTAACATTGATAAGTCCGCCGCCTCATCACGATATTTATTCGATAGAAGATCTTAAGCAGCTTATTTTCGATCTGAAGAATATAAATCCTCATGCAAGAGTCAGCGTTAAGCTTGTATCGGAGGTCGGAGTAGGAACAATTGCCGCAGGTGTTGCAAAAGCACACGCAGATCATATTCTTATAAGCGGGCACGACGGAGGCACCGGTGCGAGTCCTATTGCATCGATACAGTATGCAGGCACTCCCTGGGAACTTGGCTTAAGCGAAACTCATCAAACATTAGTTCTTAACGGATTAAGAGATCGGGTTTATTTAGCGTGCGACGGCCAGATGAAGACCGGTCGAGACGTTGTTGTTTCCGCGCTTTTAGGCGCCGAGGAATTCGGTTTCGCCACTGCGCCTCTCGTAACGCAAGGATGTATTATGATGAGGAAGTGTCATCTAAATACTTGTCCGGTCGGTGTTGCCACGCAGGATCCCGAGCTGCGCAAGAAATTTACGGGCAAGCCCGAATACGTCGTGAACTTTATGTTCTACATCGCCGAAGAAGTTAGAGAGTATATGGCGGCGATGGGATTCAGAACGTTCAACGAGATGATTGGGCAGACAGATAAAATTATTCCGAGACGCCCTTACGATCACTGGAAGGCGCGCGGAATTGATATGAGCAAGCCGCTGTTTAAACCGACTGCTTTGTATAACACGGATCTTTACCGTACAAGGGAACAGGATCACGGACTTGAATCCCAGATCGATTATGATTTTATAAAGCAGGCCGCTCCCGCGCTCGAAGAAGGCAAGCCGGTAGAGATAGTATCGAATATTCGAAATACCAACCGAACTGTCGGTACCTTACTTTCGGGAGAACTCGCTAAACTTTACGGTGACGAAGGACTGCCCGACGGCACTATTAAAATTAAATTGAGGGGAACGGCCGGTCAAAGTTTCGGAGCGTTCCTCGCGAAGGGAATAGAACTCGATCTGACAGGGGAATCGAACGATTATACCGGTAAAGGTTTATCGGGCGGCAGGCTGATCGTGAAGATACCGAAAGAAGTAACTTTCGATCCGACCGAAAATATTATTATAGGAAATACCTGTCTATACGGAGCTACCAGCGGCGAGGCGTATATTAACGGAGTAGCGGGCGAGAGGTTCGCCGTGCGCAACTCGGGTGTTCACTCTGTTGTTGAAGGTGTTGGCGACCACGGTTGCGAGTACATGACGGGCGGCAGAGTTGTAGTTCTAGGGAAAACCGGAAGGAACTTCGCAGCAGGAATGTCGGGCGGAGTTGCATACGTATGGGATACCGAGAAAACATTCGATCGATATCTTAACCATAGTCTAGTGGATATGGAATATCTCGTTAACGATGAAGACATTCAAGAGGTTTATACGCTCGTTAAAAATCATCATAAATATACCGGTTCAGAAAGGGCCAAGTATATCCTTGAGCATTGGGAATCGGAAAAGGATAATTTCTGGAAAATTATTTCAGGTGAATATAAGAAAGCTCTTCAGAAACTGGCAAAAGAAGAGGCGGAATCAAAATCTACTGAAAGTGAAAACGAATTGGCGGAGGTTGCGAATGGGTAAGCCGACTGGATTTAAAGAATATAAAAGATCAGAGATGAAGAAGGATGAAGTAGAGCAGAGAGTAAAACACTTCAAAGAGTTTGAACATCCTTTCAGCAAGGAAGACGCGAAAATACAGGGCGCTAGGTGCATGGACTGCGGAGTCCCGTTCTGCCACGGCGATACCGGATGTCCTGTGCAGAACTACATCCCCGAATGGAATGATCTTATTTATCATGGTCACTGGAAAGAAGCGCTTGATAATCTTCACTCGACAAACAATTTCCCCGAATTTACCGGGAGACTTTGTCCTGCACCTTGCGAAAGTGCGTGTGTGCTCGGAATAAACGAGAAGCCGGTTTCGATAAAGGCAATAGAAAAAACAATAATTGAAAGAGGATTCGATGAAGGCTGGGTAAAACCCAGGATGCCGCATGTATTAACAGGCAAAAAGATTGCCGTTGTCGGCTCGGGTCCCGCCGGATTAGCCGCAGCTCAGCAGCTTATAAGAGCGGGCCACTCTGTAACGGTCTACGAGAAGAACGACAGAATAGGCGGACTTCTGCGTTACGGCATCCCGGATTTTAAATTAGAAAAGCATTTTATAGACAGACGGCTCGAGCAGATGAAAGCCGAAGGCGTCGGATTCAAAACGGGCGTGAATGTAGGTGTTGATATTACCGTTAAGCAGCTTGTGGATAATCACGACGCCGTTATACTTGCGGGCGGATCTGAGAAACCAAGGGATATTCCGATTCCCGGAAGAGACATGAAGGGAATTCATTTTGCTATGGAATTCCTTCCGCTTCAGAACAAAGTTAATGCCGGCGATACCGTACTCAATCAAATAACAGCCGCCGGTAAAGACGTTGTAATAATAGGCGGCGGAGATACCGGATCGGACTGCGTAGGTACATCGAACAGACAGGGTGCCAAATCGGTAACGCAGATTGAGCTTCTGCCTCAGCCTCCTGCGGAAAGGGCGGAGCAGACACCGTGGCCTTACTGGCCGATGATGCTTAGATCGTCGTCCAGCCACGAGGAAGGCGCTGTAAGGAAATGGAGCATCAATACTAAAGAATTTGTCGGGAACGAAAAAGGCGAAGTAACCGCGCTTAAATGCGTTGAGGTAACGTTTGAGAACGGCAAACTGGAAGATGTTCCCGGTACTGAGTTTGAATTAAAAGCCGACCTGGTTTTAATTGCTGCCGGCTTTGTTCATCCCGTTCATGAGGGAATGATTAAAGAACTGCAGGATTCAGGTTTGGAACTGGATAAGAGAGGAAATGTAAAGGCTGATTTCGGCGACGACGAGAACGCACATGCAACTAGCGTCCCTAAAGTCTATGCATGCGGTGATATGAGAAGGGGACAATCACTTGTTGTGTGGGCAATAGCCGAAGGCCGAAAATGCGCCGCGTCCGTTCACAAAGTACTAATGGAAGAGGCGAACGTGGAAGAAGCCGCCTAGGTTTATCTTCAAATCAGATGATATTTAAAGTGAAAAACTCCGTCTTTCCGGACGGAGTTTTTTTATGCACATACGCTTCGAAGACTGAGTCATTGAACGGCTACGCACAATCCTTTTACGATTGCAGCCAGCCTTATAGCGTCAAATATTCTCACTTCCGATGATCCCAGCTTTCTCACAGATTCCTCGTGAGAATTTACGCACGATTCGCATCCGTTAACCGCGGAAACGGCCAGACTCATCAGCTCGAAGAACTCTTTGCCGAGCACGGGATTCATCATAATATTCATTTTTATACCGGCGGGCATAGTCTGGTATTTATCGTTTGTTTCCCTGATAAAGTGCCTGAACCTGTAAAAGACGTTGTTGACCGACAGCATAGAAGCGCATGCGTGAGTTTCGGCTATCTCCGCTTCTGTGGCTCCGTTTACTTTCGCAAATTTCAGGAAAGAATCGGCCAGTGTTCTGTTTTTTTCATTCAACGTTATAGACGCGGCTATTAAATACGCTTCTTTTAAATTTAAATTTTCAGAGTTAAGAGTATTTTTCAGATTAATCCTTAGATCGCGCAGATACCTGGTCTCGCCCGCCACCATTGCCTCGAGAGCGGGGAAGATGGTGCTTTCCTCGATGTCGAGATCCTTCAATAAGTCAACTTTTGTTTCGTTTAAAGACATAATCTTTCCTATTATAATTTTCGATTAATTTGGGAAGTTTTTAGATATGCAAGAGGCCGGCACAAAATCAATTATTCTTATTCATAAAATCATCTTAACCGCGCCTGCCCACCGCCGGGCGGTTAATTCGTATCACTGACGTTTACATTAAATTGATTTCAGCCGGGCCCCTAAAAGAAAGACCTTAAGCTACTTTTAAAGTTTCCTGCCCCTTTTCCCAGTTGCACGGACAAAGTTCGTCGGTCTGCAGTGCGTCGAGTACTCTTAATACTTCCTTCACGTTCCTTCCGACGTTTAGATCGTTTGCCGAAACCCAGCGGATAACTCCTTCGGGATCTACGATATAGGTTACCCTGTATGCCACTTTTTCGTTTGCTTCAAGGATGCCGAGCGATTCGGCCAATGATTTCGATGTGTCCGCAATCATCGGAAATCTAAGACCCTTCAAGTCTTCGTGATCTTTTCTCCATGCCAGGTGTACGAATTCGCTGTCGGTTGATGCGGCTAAAAGCAACGCGTCTCTGTCGCGGAATTCATCGTAATTCTTATTAAACTCAGCGATCTCGGTCGGGCATACAAAGGTGAAATCCTTCGGATACCAGAACATTACCATCCATTTTCCTTCTTTTTTATAATCTTCTGAAGTTATATTCGCGAATTCTTTCCCCTTTTCCAGCGAAACGACTGCTATTTTATCGAATTCAGGAAATTGAGAACCGATTGATAAAATACTATTCATTGAGTATTCCTTTTTTTTGATGATTGTATGTGTACTATGTTATTAATTTGATGTATCTAACTTAAGACTAACACGCACGCATTTCAAATAGATTGTGTTTATGCTAATATAGATAATATCTATAAGTCCGGAATTGATTTCCTTCTGTCTAAAGGTTACGTTAAAACTATCTCACTAACCCGATATTATCGGCGTTGAAAACACCCCGAGCTGGTATTATTATCAAATAAGCTAATTTGACATTGCGCAATGTACCGTAGTCCGCGATCCTTAGACTTTCTTATTACCTCTTACTTTGATTATATTTACAGATCAAATTATGACAATTACACAACTTTTTTACATCGTTGCCGTTGACAATTTTCGGCATTTCGCTACTGCTGCGGAACACTGTTTCATTACGCAGCCGACTTTAAGTATGCAGATTCAGAAACTTGAAGAAGAATTAGGCGTGCTGATATTCGACCGCAGTAAACAGCCAATTGTACCGACGGATATCGGCGTGAAAATATTGAGACAGGCCCGCACAATCCTGCATGAGTCGGAACGGCTTCAAAATATAGTTAACGACGAAATAGGGCAGTTTTCCGGAATACTGAAGATAGGTGTAATACCGACTATCGCGCCTTACCTCATCCCTATGTTTTTAAAAAATTTTATTGCGAAGTATCCGGGTGTGGAACTGGTAATAGATGAGATAACAACCGGTGAGATCGTTAAATCGATTAATAAAGATCTTATAGATGTAGGTATACTTGCGCTTCCAATTAACGATGCCGACCTTGTAACACAATCGCTTTATTATGAGCCTTTTGTCGTTTACGCTCCCGAAAGTCATCCCCTGTACAAAAAAGATAAAATATATGCCGACGAACTGACAAGAAAGGACCTCCTGCTTTTAAAAGAGGGGCATTGTTTAAGGGGTCATACTTTAAAAATTTGTAAGAGAGATCAGAAAGAAGAATCGGAGCGTAAAATATTATTTGAGAGCGGTACTCTGGATACGATTAAAAAGCTTGTAGAGCAAAATTTCGGTTTTACTTTGCTGCCGTACCTGGCCGTAAATGATTTTCAAGGTTCGGAAAAAATGAAAATGGTTAGGGAATTTGTTCCTCCGGTCCCCAAAAGGGAAATAGGAATTGTCTTCAGCAAAGCTTTACTTAAACGTCAGTTGATCGAAGCGTTAACCGATGAAATTATGGATGTAATTCCGGAGTGTCTGCTTGAAAAAGAAGACAGCTTAATAGTAACGGAGTAGAAGTATGTTTACTTATGAACGAAAAATAAATTTTCACGAATGCGACCCGGCGGGAATACTTTTCTTTGCAAGGATATTTGATCTTTGCCATTCCGCCTACGAAGAAATGATTAACGGTTTCGGACTTTCCGAAGATTATTGGAATAATCCCGAATATGTTGTCCCGATCCTTCACAGCGAGGCGAAATACCGAAATCCGTTGAAGTACGGGGAAACCGCGAAAGTTGAAATAAGCGTTACGGTTCTAAAAGATTCTTCGTTCGAGCTTAGTTACAAATGCCGGAACGAAAAAGGCGAAGATTGCGCAGATGTTAGGACCGTGCATGTTTTTGTAGAAAGATCGTCTTGGAAAAAACACCCCATGAAGGATGAGATAAAGAAGGGCTTATCTCAGCATGCTGCCCTTTAGTCAGCATACTCCCAGTATCTCTTTTAATTTTTCTTTCAACACCTTGCCCAATTCCGACCGCGGAAAATCCTCTACAAAAAATAATTTCTTAGGATGCTTGAACCCTTCAACTTTATCTTTCAAAAAATCCTTCAGATCGAACGTTGTAATAATTTGAAAATCCTCCGTTATAAGAGCTGCGGCCACAGCCTGTCCCCACAGCGGATCATCGATACCGAATACACAGGCGTCCTTAATTATAGGGTGAAGCTTCAAAGCATTCTCAATCTCCGACGGTACGATATTCTCGCCGCCTGAAATTATCAAATCGCTTCTTCTAGCCGAAACAAAAAGGAAGCCGTCTGCATCTAAATAACCGAAATCACCTGAATAATAAATTCCGTCGATGAATTTCTTAGACGTCTCTTCAGGGTTGTTCAAATACCCGGAAGCTGTTGAACCGCTTTTTACGGCTATCTCCCCTGTCTGAAGAGCGGGAAGCGGATTTCTCTCATCATTAACAATGATTATTTTATTATTATTCAGTGGTCTGCCGGCTGATCCTGATTTCCCCTTAAAATGTTCCGGCGCAAGCACGGTAATAAAGGAAGATGTTTCCGTTGAGCCGTACGATTTGGCCGCGGGCCAGCCCTTCGATAAAGCCCGGCGCACAAGTTCTTCATCAATAAAACCTCCTCCCAGCAGTACGGATCTTAAACCCGGATTCGGACTCACTCCGCCGTCTAACATTCTCTTCAATTGAGTCGTAACTAATGAAATTGCAGAGGGGTTTTTCTCTTCGATTACGGCGGAGATGTTTTTTATCTCGAGAGAATCCGGAAGTATAATGCAGGCACCGGAACAAAACGTTCGTACAATAACCGAAAATCCGCCGATGTGAAAGAAAGGAAGACTCGCTAGATAACGATCATTTTCATTTAACCGAAAATATTCATTCCCGGCTTCGGCGCTGTGTAATAAATTTCCGAAGCTGATTATTACGCCTTTCGGTTTTCCGGATGAGCCCGAGGTAAACATAATTAAGGCGGTTCTGCTTAAATCGTGGTGTGCGTATTTTATCGAAAGTGAGGATCCCTGAAGTTTAGTAAACGGAAAATTTACTACCCTTGTGCTGGGTGCATCAATTTCACCGCAGTCTCCGCGATCCGTAAGAATTGTATTGCATCCGGAAAATTCCGCAAGACTTTTTATCTCTTTCGGAAGCAGTCTTAAGTTTAGAATTACAGGCACCGCGCCGATTTCCCATAGTCCCAGAATCAGATAAATAAAATCCGGCGAATTGTTTGCGACAACTGCCGCTTTATCATTCTCATTTATGCCGATACTTTTTAAATGAAGAGCTGCTTTCCTCGCCTCAGAGTCCAGCTGCTCGTAACTAATTGACTCTTCACCGGCAAGTATTGCAGCAGAATGAGCGATAATTTTTTTATTTGGGTAAAAGTGCCGAAGGAAATTCATAACAAATTGAGAGGTGTTATAAAGAAATTTTATTTTAAGCTGATCATACCGTTAATAACGGGATACGGGTCCTCGGTCAAATCTTTCTCGAAAAATTTACCTGTGTTCAATCCGTGAGCGATATCGCCGCTTACTGTTGATGCCGTGAACGCAGCTCCCGCGCGACCAACGGCCGATTCGAATGATGACGAAACCACCGTCTTTATTCCGTTTGCTGCAGCTAAATTGATTAAGCTGATAGCGGGAATAATTCCCCCCAGCAGCATTGGCTTTATTATAAGGACTTTCGCCGCTTCTTCGTTGATAAATTCCACTGCGTCCTTGTAGCTTCTAATCGACTCGTCTGCCGCGACCGGAATATTTACGGCTTCTTTAATAGATATAAAATCTTGCAGACAACCTACTGGCTGTTCGCAATATTCAACGCCGATTTGCTCAAGCGCGTTTAAGTTTTTTATGGCGTCGTCCTTATTCCATTTCCCGTTGGCGTCTGTACGAAGCTTTAAATCTTGTCCGGTTTTTTCCCTCACGGCTTTGAGAACGGCGAGATCTTCTTCAAAATTATCTCTTCCTATTTTTATTTTTACAGCGGTAAATCCGTTCTGCGCACTATCATAAGCTTTCGAGGCGGTTTCTTCAGGCGTAAGCATGCCGATAACGTCATTAACTTTTATATCTGTTTTAGATGAGCAATTAAGCAGTTCGTTAAAAGAAATGTTTTTTTCTTTGCTTATTAAACTTAACAGCGACTGCTCGATGCCGTGTCTGAGAGCGGGAGTATCGTTAAGATCCGACAGACATGCGGATATGGAATGTTCGAGGTCGGCGAGATCTAGCTTCATATTAAGTTCAAAATCGTTCAATTTTGACAGAGCATTCTCGTAAGTCTCCGATCCGTAATCGGGAAGCGGAGCGCATTCTCCTGCGCCTTTTGCTCCCGATGAAGATGTTAAAAATAAAATCAAGCCTTCACGATATTCAACCGGTCCTTTGGAAGTAACGAAAGGTTCTTTGAATTTCATTTTATAAGGGGCATATGTTAAATCTAGGGAACTCATAGTATAAGTCCTGCAGCGAATAGTATACCGAAAAGAGCCGAGAGCTTTGCCGTAAGCTCCAGCGTTTTATTTAATTGAAGACCCTCATACTTGTAAAGCATCGTGATGAGCTTAAACGCAATAGGAAAAGTTAAATAGGGAAGGAACACAAGAAAATCAAACTGATAAAAGAAATATAGTACGGCAGGAATAGCAAACGAGGATACCGTTAATAATATATATTGATAACGCGCGAATTTCCTTCCGAGTATTACCGCAAGTGTCCGCTTTCCGGCAGCGCGATCTTCTTCAATATCCCTGAAGTTATTAACGACAAGTATGTTTGTTATCAACGCGCCTACGGGAATAGATGTAAGCAGAGATAGAATCGAGAACTCATGCGTTTGCAGGTAATAAGTTCCAGTTGTGCCCACGATGCCGAAGAACATAAATACGAAAACGTCGCCCAGACCGTTGTACGCCAGCGGGTATGGCCCCGCTGTGTAAGCGATGCCGGCGAGAATGGAAACTATACCGATAATTAAAATTACCATACCGCCCTCGTATACAAGGTAGAGACCGAGTAAGAACGCGGTAAGGAAAATAAGAAGGCTCCCGATCTTCATTTCCTTTACAGAGATCAGTCCTGAGGATAAAACTCTTACGGGACCTTTCCTTGCTTTGTTGTCAGCGCCTTTCAGAAAATCGTAAAGATCATTGACGTAATTTGTACCGATCTGAATTAAGAGGGAGCACAAAAGCGCAATAACCGAATAGAGAACAACGAACCTCCCTGTGCTAAGTGCGAGCGCGGAGCCAACTACAACAGGTACAACAGCCGCAGGAAGCGTCTTCGGGCGGCTAGCGAGCATCCAGCTTTGGATTTTATTAGGTGCGTGATTCTCCAAATCCGCCGCGTCGTTTATTGTGTATTTCTTCTTGTTCTCTTCCACTTTTCTTTCAACGGTAAATCGATTAATAAAATCTTACGGGAGCTTCGGGAATTTATTGAACTCCGGCTTTCTTTTTTCGAGGTACGCTTTCTTGCCTTCCTGTGCTTCTTCACTCATATAGTAGAGAAGGGTAGCGTTGCCGGCAAGTTCCTGTATACCCGACTGCCCGTCGAGCTCGGCATTAAATGCCGACTTTAGAAGTCTGATCGCCATCGGGCTGTGCTGAAGAATTCTTCGTGCCCATGCGACGCCTTCGTCCTCTAGATCGGATAGCGGAACCACCTTATTGACCATACCCATCTCATATGCTTCCTTTGCACTGTACTGAAGGCAAAGGTACCAGATCTCTCGCGCTCTTTTTTGTCCCACCATCCTTGCAAGGTAGCTGGAACCGAAACCACCATCGAAACTGCCGACTTTGGGACCCGTTTGGCCGAACACCGCATTCTCAGCGGCGATGGTAAGATCGCAGACCACGTGAAGAACGTGCCCGCCGCCGATCGCGTACCCGGCAACCAATGCGATAACCGGCTTAGGTATGCTTCTGATTAATTTTTGAAGATCGAGGACGTTAAGACGCGGAACGCCGTCGCCTCCAACGTATCCTTTGTCTCCTCTGATCCTCTGATCGCCTCCGGAACAAAAAGCATACTTACCGTCTTTAGCGGGACCCTGGCCGGTCAGTAGAATAACCCCGATCTCCTGATCCTCGCGTGCGTCTGAAAAAGCATGGTACATTTCAATTACGGTTTCCGGGCGAAATGCGTTCCTTACTTCCGGCCTGTTTATGGATATCTTCGCGATACCTTCAAATTTCTCGTAAATAATGTCCTTATAATCTTTTACCTTTTCCCATGCATAACTCATTTTAACTCCTGATAACAATTTTTAAGTGTACTAAAATATTGAAAAGTTATGAAAATTAGAATTCTTTTAGATATGCATTAATCACATCACAGAATTTTTCCGGTTTTTCAAGATGAGTATTATGACCGGCGTCTTCTATTATTTCATATCTTGAAGACGGGAAAACCGCCGCTAAGTTTTCGTTGATCTTCATATATTTTTTATCCAACGATCCGGTGATAAGCAAAGATTGGATGTCCAATTTTATTGAAGCATCCGATAAAGGAGGCATAACTCCGGTGCCGAAACCGCGCAGGGTATTTATCAATCCGAGCTTTTTATTCTTGAGTTTCAGCTCTCTTACCGCATTTAATTTTTCTTGCGGCAGATTTTTTTGAGTATTGAAGATATCTATATTCATCCAATACTCTACGAACTCCTCTATGGTGTGATTTTCTATAAATGTCGCAAGTTCATCGTCGTGTTTTACTCTTTGTTCGCGTTCGTCGGAGTCGGTAATTCCCGGGGTCGTGCTTTCGAGAATTAATCCTTTCAAAAGACCGGCATGCTTTGAAGCGAAGGAAAGCGCAGTCCTGCCTCCCATAGAATAACCAGCAAGAAAGAATTTATCCGCTGTTATTTCTTTAAATGTTTCGAATAAATTATGAACGATCGATTCGGCAGTATATGATCCCTTTTTAATCGGGCAATCACTTTCTCCGTGTCCCGGCAGATCGACGGCAGCGTAATTGAACCTGTCGTCGAGCATAGGAATAATCTCATACCAGTCCGCCGCAGAACCGCTGAAGCCGTGCAGGAAAAAAACATAAGGGCGCTCTGTTTTTCCGGCTGCGGGAAACTCGACGTTTATTGAAAAGTCAGAACTTTGAATCAGCATAAATTAATCGTGATCATTTATCGCCTTCTTTTTGTTTGAACTTAAGCGAGACGGAATTTATGCAGTATCTTCTGTGAGAGGGTGCGGGACCGTCGCTAAATACATGTCCCAGGTGCGATCCGCATTTGCCGCAAACTATCTCCTCCCTTATCATCCCTAAGCTTTTATCTGTGTTCGAGTCAACGCTTTCGGCGTTGATCGGAGCCCAGAAACTCGGCCAGCCGGAGCCTGAATCATATTTCTGATCCGAAGAGAAAAGCTCGTTACCGCACGCGGTGCAGTAGTACATACCCGTTTCATGATTTTTATAATATTGCCCGGTAAAAGCCTGTTCGGTGCCTTTTTCGCGCAGCACGCGGTACTGTTCCGGGGTTAGTTCTTTTTTCCATTCCTCATCGGTCTTTTCAATCTTCTTATCCATCCAAACACCTTATATATTTTAATTATATTAATGATAAGTTAATAAAATATATATACAAAAATATGTTGAAATAAAAGGTGTGTACCGGAATAGCGAAGGGGTAATACTAATTCACAATAAAATTCATAGCTCCATAGTCCATTATATGATCAGCCTGCTTTTAATTTATCCTCAATCTCTTTCCAGTATTTTCTCCTAGTGGCCAGAGATTTAGGCGCGTTTGTTTTAATTTCGAGAACACTCAGCTTCTTCGCTTTGAGTGCGGCTTTGAAAGAAGTACTGAATTGATCCCAGCTTTTTATCTTCTTGAAGCTGCCTCCGTATCCATTTACGAAGTATTCGAATTCCAGGTTATGAGGTGCAATAAAATAATCTTTGAAGACTTTACCGTACTTAGAGATCGGAAGTATTTCAAATATCCCGCCGCCGTTATTATTTATCAAAACTACTACAAGAGGTATCGAATATTTCTTTGAGGCGAGAAGTCCGTTCAGGTCGTAATAAAAAGCCATATCACCGGTAATGAGTACGGTGGGTTTCCGGCTTTCGGCCGCGATGCCCAAAGCCGTGGAAATGATCCCGTCGATGCCGCTGGCGCCCCGGTTGTTAAAAGTTATAATCCTTTTATCGTTTATTGAAGCGAAATAATCAAAGTCGCGTACAGGCATACTGTTGGAAAGCATTATACGGCAGTCGTCCGGTACTTGTTGCACGATCTCGTTTATGATCCTTCCTTCATCCGGAAACTTCGCTTTCTCGATAACTTTTTCCTTTACCTTTTCAGCCGCCAATTCCGCTTTCTTGAAAGACTCCATCCATCCGTTCGTGTTTCTTTCAAAATTTTCTTTCTGCAGCTCTTCAACCATCTTTTCGCAGAATTGAAATGGTTTGCAGGCAATGGACGCGGTGGCTTTATTTGACGGATCGAACCAGTCGCCGAACTCGTTGATCATGAATCGCAGCGAGTCGCATTTATCAAGGTATGTATCCAGCGCTTTGGATGTAATAGTTCTGCCGAAATGAATTATCATTCCGGGGCGGTGTTTCTTTGTGAAAGTTTCGCTTCGGAGGAAACCGTCGTAGTGGGAGAGGATAAACTTTTTACAGTGGCGTCCGAACCTCAGCTGCGATGTCCCGTCGGCTAAGATGGGATAGCCGAGCAATTCCGAGAGCTGCTGGCACTTGTCGAGAAAAGCGGGATTATAGTTCTCGGGGCCGGCGATGATCAACCCGTGTTCGTTCGATTTTAGATTATTGAATATCCTGCGGAACCAGTTCTCGGATATGATATTTTTTTCTTCTTCTTTAAAATAATCTTTTTTAGAGTGCAAAAGATTTTCCGATAGCTGAATTATTGATTTCCCTACTTCATCGGTATAGCTTTCGGGCTCGAAGGGTTTGCGGAAAGGGAAGTTGATATGAACCGGTCCTCTTGACCTGATGCAGCTTTCATAAACCGAACGGCGCGCTAATACTTTTACATGTTTTATTCTTCTAGCAATAGGCTCAGGAAGACCCGCATCAAAAAACCATCTGATATGATTCTTATAAAGATTGTTTTGATTGATTGTCTGATTCGCGCCGCTGTCGAGCAGCTCGGGGGGACGATCGGCTGTGCAGATAATTAACGGCACTCTTTGTTGATAAGCCTCGATTATTGCCGGGTACAATTCGGCGGTAGCCGTTCCCGAAGTGCAGACAAGAGCGACGGGGGAGTCGGATGCCATTGCGAGTCCAAGCGCAAAAAATCCGCTGCTTCTTTCGTCAATGTTGACGAAAGTTTTAATCTCTTTACTGGCAGCAAAAGCGAGCGTCAGCGGCGTGTTCCTAGAGCCTGGGGAGATAGATGCGTACTTAACTCCGATCGAAGCCAGTTCTCTTACAAAAGTCTCCGTCCATAAAATATTTCTATTTATCTTAGTCTTCATCTTCAAACAATGCCATAATAGGATTTAGCTTCAATTCGGTTTCATTAAATTCTTCGTCCGGGTCCGAACTGTTCACGATTCCGCCTCCCGCAAAAGCGATTAACTTGTTTCCCGTAGTCAATGCCGATCTTATGGCAACGGCAAAATCACCGTCGTTATTAAAATTAAACCATCCGACTATACCCGAGTATAGGCCGCGTCTATATCCCTCGTTTTTTTTAATGAATTGAAGCGCGATATCTTTCGGTAGTCCGCACACAGCCGGCGTGGGATGCAGATCCTTCAAAAGAAGAAGCATTGGGACCGGGTCGTCCGATTCAGCGGTTATCTTTGTCCATATATGTTGAATGTTCGCGAGCTTTCTTATACTGTGCTCATCGTTAACTTTTATATTTCGGCAGTAAGACGCTATCGATTCCTTAATGTGCTTAATAACGAAGTTGTGCTCATTTAAATTCTTTGGATCATTTATAAGTGCCTGCTCAAGCGTAAGGTCCTCTTCATCGCTTTTCCCGCGCGGCGCAGATCCGGCTAGTGCGTCAATTTCCCATATTCCCCCCGATATCTTTACCAGCTTTTCCGGAGTAGCACCGAAGAACGACGATTTTCCGCGGTGGTGAACAAATAAGTAGCAGCCGGGGTATTTACCGCGCAGCCTTCTCATTGTTTCGCTGAAATCCAGCTCACCTGAAATCAGCATTTCCACCTTCCTGGATAGAACTATTTTCTCCGCATCACCGCTGTCAATTTTTTCCAGAGCCTGGTTAACCAGGTTTTTCCACTTCTTCCTGTCCTTGGGGCCGCCGCCTTCAATCTTCAGTATCTTCGGCTTTCTGTTTTGATTTGGGGCGTAGTCAGACCTAAAGAGACTCTCGAGTTTTTTTTCAAATTTCTTTACGTAAACACCGCGTGGCGTTCCCGGTGTATAAATAAAATTAAAGATCAGGTAACTATCCGTATCTTTTTTATAGAGCAGAATCTCGGGTACGAACCAAGCCGAATCGTTAAAGTCCTGCCAGTAATTGTCGGCATGCTCAACCGTAAACTTCATGCTTCCTATGAAGACCGGAAGATCGGCAATGCCCTCATCTTCCCAATTACATACGAAACATTTCTTCCACTCTTTTACCGTTTTATCGGTGGCGGCAAATCTGCCGTTACCGTTTTCCGTAACGGATAAGATTTCATCAATTCCGATAAACTGAATTCTTTCGGACGGTTTTTCGAAATAAAAAGAATTTTCGAATAGACGTATGAGAAAATCCAGCTTTTCATCAAATGGAAAATCTTCGAACGGAACAGCAAAACTAACTAAAGAATGTGCGGCGCCCGATTCTCTGAATTTGCTTTTGTTTGTAGAGATGTACTCGGAAATCGCGTTAGCTGCGGATGATATAAATTCTTTCATTAAAACAGTTTATTTTTGAACTTTAAATATAATTTATCTTAAAAAAGTTTCCAATTTGACATTATTCCGACTTGCTTCAAAATTCAAATATGAGGTACCGGTCACGTACGACAAATTTAAAATAAATAAAAGTATATAGTAAAGTGTTGATTAATTGCAAAAAAACGGCATATTCTTAAAACAGGATGTCCTCTTCCACGGTTTCCAAAAGTCTTAAGTAGCTGTCATATCTCTCCGCAGAAATCACCCCTTCTTCAACAGCTCGGATTACAGCGCATCCCGGCTCATGTTGGTGCGTGCATGTGTTGAACCTGCATTCATTAATATAGTTCCCGAATTCCATGAAATAGTGTCCGACATCCTCTTTCCTTATTCCGAACGGATCTATCTCGCGTATGCCGGGTGTGTCGATGACGTACGTATTCTCCGCTACCTTTATCATCACGCTTGTAACAGTGGTATGTGTGCCTTTGTCGGTGTAAGAACTGATTTCCCCGACTCTCAAATTTAATCCGGGAAATAATTGATTGAGGATTGAAGATTTGCCAACACCCGACTGACCCCACAGAAGATTTTTCTTACCGGAGAATTGTTCCTTCAATTCCGGGAGACCCTCGCCGTTTTCTGCGCTCGTAAGAAATACTTTATATCCTATATCCGAATACAATTTCTCCCATTCCCGCATGACTTTATCGTCGTCTAAATCGATTTTATTTATGATGATGAATACATCTAAATGTGCGCTTTCGCCAGCCACGATTAACCTATCGATCACTTTATTGTTGAAGTCGGGCTCCGAAGTGCAGCTCACTACGAACATATTATCCATGTTTGCAGAGATTACCTGTTCCAGCCGCTCGCCTCTGTAGCCCGAGCCTTTTATTTTGGGAGCTTTTCTCGACAGATAATTCCTGCGTTTCTCTACCGCAGAGATCACTCCGGTTCCGTCGTCGTTCATTTCGAAGATGACGTAATCGCCGACTACGGCTATATCGGTTGTATACAGTTTATCCTTCTTGAGATTAAATTCTTTCTTAAATTTACCGCGCAACGTGCATCTAACCTCACCGCCTCCGTCTATCGAGAACAAGTAATAATCTTTGCTTTCAATGCGGCTGATTATACCTTTTATTTTCTTCTCTTTCATTTAAGATATTTCCCTTCCGGTAAAAATAAGCCGGAATGGTTATTGTGTCAAATTTAATGTAATAAAGAAAGTAAAGGAAAATTGCCGGAAATAGGGAGTCGGCGCTTGGAAGCGGGTGGCGGGAAATTGCAGCTTTCAAATCTAATTTAAAAAATACCATCATTGTTTCCGGTTTACCACGTTCTTAATGTCTTCCAGTTCCTGCCATCTTGCGTATAATACTTTAGCGTGTTCTTTCGCGTTCGATAATCTATCGTTTAGATCGTTGGTCTGTTCGGCGTACTTATCATAAAAATCCGGGGAGGCGAATATTCCTTCTATCCTGTCTATTTCCGCCTCGGTTTCTATTATCCTGTTTTCAATCGCTTCAAGTTCTATTTTTTCATTGAATGTCAGTTTTCTTACTTTAGGCTTCTCGCGTTTCGGCTTTTCTTCGGTCTTTATATCTTTTGTCTCGTCTGCCCTAAGTCTCTCGTTCTTCTTCTCGAGGTAATAATCGTAATCACCTTCGCTGAAGTAAAACTGTCCGTCATCCTCAAAAGCGAGTATGCCGTTGCATATGCGGTTAAGGAAATAACGGTCGTGACTAACAATTGCCACGCAACCGTCGAAACCTGATAAGGCTTCTTCGAGTATTCTCAAAGAGGGCAGATCGAGATCATTCGTAGGTTCGTCAAGGAGGAGAAAATTGCCGCCGCTCATCAGTATCTTTGCAAGAGTTAGACGGCTCTTCTCGCCGCCCGAAAGTCTGCCGACCAAGGTGTTAATCCTGTCATCTGTAAAAAGAAATCGCCTGAGATACGTCCAAACATTCATTCTCTGCTTACCGAACATTACTGTCTCATTTCCTTCGCCTATCGCTTTGAAGACCGTGTCCTCCTCGTTAAGCAAAAGACGGTGCTGATCGACGTAATTAAATTGTGTCCTTTCCCCGACTTCGATCTTGCCTTTGGAAGGGGATATCTCGCCGAGGAGAATGCGCAGCAAGGTTGTTTTGCCGGCGCCGTTAGGGCCTATGATGCCGAGCTTCCTGCCGGACTCGAAGTTTAAATTAAGATTTTCGAACAAGGTTTTTCCGCCGAACTTCATAACGACATTTTTAAGATCTAGTATTTTTTTACCGAGTCTTTCCGGATCCGGTATAATAAGATCAACGTCGAGATCGCTTTCAGTCTTTTCATGCGAAGCAACCTCGTAATAATTATTCAGCCGGCTTTTAGCTTTTGTGCGCCGCGCTCTCGGACCCCGCTTTACCCAATCCAGCTCGCGTCTTAAAAAGTTTTGTCTTTTTCTTTCCTCTACTTCTTGAATTGTGAGTCTCTCTGTCTTGTTGATCAAGTACGCAGTATAATTCCCCTGGTGCGAGTAGAACACACCTTGCGACAGCTCCACTATCCTGTTTGCAATTCGATCGAGGAAATAACGATCGTGGGTAACGAAAATACACGTACCTTTATAACCGGCTAAAAAATCCTCGATCCATTCTATCGACTTTGTATCGAGATGGTTTGTAGGCTCATCCAGGATAAGGAGATCTGGATTTGATATAAGGGCCCTGCAGAGCGCGGTTCGCCTTTTCTCTCCGCCCGACAAAGTAATTATATCGCGCTCTCCTTCGGGAGCATCCAGAGACTTTATTAAAATATCGACTCTCTTATCCAGTTCCCACCCGTCTACTCTAAGAATCTCTTGTTCCAGGACAAGCTTGTTCGGGGAGTCGAACGGGGTCTTTTCATACTCTTCGATAAGTTTAATAGTCCGTTTGGCACCATCAAGAATATTTTCGCGCACGTTTTTGGATTCGTCCAGCGTAAACTCCTGGGAGAGAAACCCGATAACGAGATCCTTTCGCGAAGCCACCTCACCGGAATCCGGATGAAGTAAACCGGATAATATTTTGAGGAAGGTAGATTTGCCTGCGCCGTTCCTGCCTACCAGTCCGATCCTGTCGCCTTCATGAACCGTAAGAGAGGAATTATCTAGTATAACCTGTTCACCGAAATGGACTTGAAGGTCCAGTGCGCTTAGTATTACCGGATTTACATTATTTGGCATATAGGGAATTTATTTCTTTAATAGTTAAGGCTCGAAAATAGGAATAAAATTATTAAATGTCGGTATTTAAACTCAAAATAGAGGAAAGAATTACATAAAGAGTCCCAATTTCTGGGAAGTAAGCGGCCGCTTTTTTATTTTCAATTTGGTTTTCAATCTTTTATTAATCTTTACGGAACTTATGTTATGGACGATGTTAAATCTATATTCGATAAAGCAGCCGGGGAATACGACGGCTTGAGAAGAAAGCTGATACCCTGCTTCGATGAATTTTACGGGACGGTTCTCAACATCATACCATTTTCGAAAAATGATAAATTCGATGTACTTGATCTCGGAGCGGGGACTGGACTACTTTCTTGGTTTGTAATGGAGGCTTTCCCTGATGCACATATAACTCTTATGGACGTTTCGCCGGGTATGCTCGCAAAAGCAAAAGAAAGATTCGCTTCGGCCGGCGACAAGGTTTCCTACAGCAATACCGATTTTAATAAAGACGCGCTTCCAGGCAAATTCAATCTTGTTATCTCGGCCCTGGCGATTCATCATACCGAAGAAAGCGAACTTCAAAATGTTTTCGGCAAAGTGTACGACGCATTGCATAAAGGAGCGATGTTCATTAACGCAGACCAAACTCTCGGCGCAACCCCCGCGATTGAAAAAATGTATCAGGAAAACTGGCTTAAGCGCATCAGGTTAAAGGGCTGTACAGAAGCCGATGTTAACGCGGCCTTGGAAAGAATGAAGGCCGATAAAACCGCGTCGCTTAGAACTCAGCTTTTAGTGCTTGAATCCGCCGGATTCGGTGAAGTGGAATGCTGGTTCAAAAACTACAGGTTTGCCGTTTACTCAGGGAAAAAATTGTGAAAGTGGAATTAGTTTGCGACGATCGTTAACTTCACTTACGCTAATTTCATTTCTGTTCCGATAATAGTTTGACGCATTATACTTGAAAGGTCCGTTTTGGAAGTTATCAGAAATTTCATCAACGGAAAATGGACATCCCCCCAAAACGCTGTAAAAGCATCATTGAAAAACCCCGGCAATTTTGAAGATGTAATCGGTACCATAGAATACGCCGACGAAAAAACCGCTGAATCGGCTATGGACGCTGCCGAATCGTCGAAGATTTTATGGAAGAATACTCCGCTATTAAAGCGAATTGAACTGCTCGAGAATTGTCTTTCTTTAATAGAAGTAAATCGGGAATCGATTGCTCGGACAATTACCCGCGAGAACGGGAAAACTTTATCCGAATCGAATGCCGAAATTTCTTCCTCAATTTCAGAAGGAAGATATCAGCTTAAATTCTTTAAGGTGGAAGAAGAGCGCTCGAAAGATAATGTAAGGTACGAGCCGCTCGGTCCCGTACTTTTGATAACTCCCTCAAATTTTCCGCTCGCTACTATCATCAGAAAATTAATCCCTGCCCTTGCAGCGGGTAATACCGCGGTAGTAAAGCCGTCGGAAGTAACTCCTCTTACCGCCGTGAGATTTTTCGGGATGATGCATGAAGCCGGATTACCCGGCGGAGTTGTGAACCTTGTAATAGGTGAAGGTTCTGTAATCGGACCAGCATTATTAAATCGTCCGGCGCTCAAGGCTGTTTCTTTAACCGGCTCAACATTAACCGGCCGCAGTGTCTCAAGTCAGATTGCCGGTAGAGATATTAGACTGCAGGCTGAAATGGGCGGGAAGAATGCGGTGGTTGTATTGAAAGATGCGGATCTCGAGCTTGCTCTCGATGCCGTGAGCACGGCCGGATTTGCGTGCTGCGGACAATGGTGCACCGGTACAAGCCGCGTTATTGTTGAGCTTCCCGTATATAATGAATTTATAACACGGCTCGCCGAAAGGATAAAAAATATAAAAGTGGGATTAGGAACCGATCCGGATTCTCAAATGGGGCCGCTGGTTTCGGAAGCTCAATTTAAAAAAGTCGTAGATGCAGTGGAATCAGCGAAGAAGGAAGGGGCCAGATTAATATGCGGCGGACGAAAACCTAAAGGTACACCGGAGGGATATTATTTTGAACCGACAATGTTCGCGGATGTAAGTCCGAACATGCAGATTGCGCGGGAGGAAATATTCGGTCCTGTCCTTGCCGTAATTCCCGCGGAAGATACCGGAGACGCGATTAGAATAACCAACAGTTCTAAATACGGTCTTTCGGCTTCGGTTTATACTGAAGACGAAGACGCCGCCGAAAAAATTATCGATGCGATAGACGCAGGGCTTTGCCACATCAATTTGCCCACATCATTCCGCGATCCTTCTCTTCCTCTTCTCGGATGGAAAGATTCTGGCGCCGGCATTCCGGAGAGCGGACGCTTTGCCAGAGACTTTTTCACTAAAACTAAAGCCATTTACAGAAGGAAAGTATGAAGATAAAAAGCATCAGAGAAAAAACAATTCCGATCGCGTCCGAAATACGGAACTCCGTAATTTCTTTTACTGAGATGAGCATCTCGGTTGTAGTTATAGAATCCGACTTAATTAGAGAAGGGAAGCCAGTGGCGGGCTACGGTTTCAATTCCAACGGAAGATACGCGCAGGGAGGTATACTGAGAGAAAGGATAATTCCGAGATTGATGAAAGCAGCACCGGGGGAACTTTTAGATGAAAGCGGAGAAAATCTTGATCCGTTTAAATGCTGGGATGTAATGATGCGGAACGAGAAGCCGGGAGGTCACGGTGACAGGAGCGTAGCGGTAGGCGCGGTGGATATGGCAATATGGGACCTTGTGGCTAAAATTGAGAGGAAGCCTCTTTACAAACTTTTAGGAGAAAAATTCAGAAACGGCGAAGTTGACGACGAAGTTTATGTGTATGCCGCCGGCGGATACTATTATCCCGGTAAAAATCTTGACGGACTTAAAGATGAAC
Source organism: uncultured Bacteroidota bacterium (assembly GCA_963787005.1). GTDB lineage: Bacteria > Bacteroidota > Ignavibacteria > Ignavibacteriales > Ignavibacteriaceae > FEN-1297. Next base: position 6,983 of record CAWBBX010000045.1, on the reverse strand, counting down.
TTCGAAGCTACAGGGGCATGGGGTTCTCGGAATTTAAGATGAAGATAGGCGGTGCGCCGCTGAAAGAGGATTTGAAATAGAATAGAAGCTGCACTTGAAGTAGCGGGAGAAGGCAGAGCGCTAGCTGTTGATGCCAACGGCCGGTATGATCTTGAAGCTGCTCTTGAATGCGAAGAAGCTATCTCTCAGTATAAATTGAAATGGTATGAAGAACCAGGAGATCCTCTTGATTATCAGTTGAATGCCGAAGTAGCAAAGACAACCAGAACTCCTCTGGCAACGGGGGAGAATTTATTCTCTCTCCAGGATGCGCGTAACTTAGTGCGCTACGGCGGAATGAAGTCCGAAAGAGACTTTATTCAAATCGATCCGGTGCTCAGCTACGGCCTGGCAGAATATATCCGGATTTTGAATATGCTAAAAGAATACGGCTGGTCTTCGAGAAGATGCATACCTCACGGCGGACATTTATTGGGAATACAAATAGCGGCCGGACTCGGACTTCACGGCAACGAGGCTTATCCGGGAGTGTTCGTTCCTTTCGGAAAATTTGCCGATGGTATGGAACTGAGGGACGGGAAGGTTAAGCCGCCTGAATGCGAAGGGATAGGCTTTGAGTTAGTGCCTGATATCTACGCAATCTTAAAAGCAATCTGACTCGCATAGAATGCTTACTGATATTTTTATATCATAAGTGCAGCGCGGTTTGTATATTGTTTTAAGCATTTGAGGGCGTATCTAAAATTTCTATGATTGAAAATAAAAGGGGAAATCATGGAAGTCGGCATTCACTGCGAAAGACCTGAAGACTACGATGCGATAACCGCCGTGAACGATGCGGCATTCGGAAGACCGAACGAAGGACGTCTCGTAGCTTCGCTTCGAAACCGTGAAGAATTTAATCCGTCTTTATCACTTGTTGCCGAAATTAATGGTGATATTGTCGGACATATCTTATTTCATCCCGTAAAAATAAAATCAGGCAACGAAGTTTACGAATCGGTTGCCTTGGCGCCGATGTGCGTTCTGCCGGAACTCCAGCGGAAGGGAATAGGAAGCCTGCTTGTAAATGAAGGAATAAGGCGGCTTAAAAAGCTCGGATATAAATCTGTAATTGTACTGGGACACGCGGAGTACTATCCCCGATTCGGATTTAAGGCGGCTTCGCTATGGAATATCAATTCACCGGTTGAAGTTCCTGATGATGTTTTTATGGTATTGGAATTAACCGAAGGCGAGCTGAACTTAATTCAAGGCACGGTAGAGTATCCTCCCGAATTTTCCTATGCGGAGTAATCCTGTTACAGGTTAAAAGGTGAAAGTATGTTTCAGAGAGATTTTATAATGCGTCTTATTGAACAATTCTTCCAGGCCCTGTCTAGAATTCTGAATAAGAAGATCAAAAAAAATTACGACGGAGCTTTAGAAGAAATTAATCTTACGTATAAAAAGTTATTTGGATTTGACAGTAAGTTAATTAATTCACTACCGGATTCTGAAATTATAAAAATGCTTGAAATAGGAGGAGGGTTTGAAAAGGAAAAAGCATTTATAATAGCCGAGCTCATAAAGGAAGAGGGGGAGATTCGCTTTCTAAAAAACAAAGAGCATGGAATCCCGGCTTCTGTATATATAAAATCCCTGGCGATATATTTGTACGCACTGAAGGACGGCGATAAAAAGCTTGTTGAAAAGAGTAAAGAGAAAGTTGATTTCCTCCTTTTGAAGCTTAAACAATATGGGCTGCAGGATCGCTTAAAGAAAAATCTTTTTAAATATTATGAGACTACGGGAAGATACGCCGATGCGGAGAATATTTTATTCGAACTGATTGAATCAAATGAGATCGGAATGCTGAAAGAGGGAATATCTTTTTATAGAAGGCTTATGGAATTATCCGATGCAGATTTAGAAAATGGTAACCTGCCGAGATCAGAAGTTGAACAGAGTTTGCAGGTTGTAGAAGAAAAATTAAAAAGCAAATAATAATTCATAACAAATTAAATTTCGACATTACATATAAGTTACAAACTTCTAATTCTTAAAGGTCTAAACTGCCAGGCTTAGTTCGAACGAAGTGAGAACGAAGACTGTGTGGAGCTAAGGGGATTTGAACCCCTGACCTCCTCGTTGCGAACGAGGCGCTCTCCCAGCTGAGCTATAGCCCCAAGATTTAATTTCCAAATATTTTTAAGAACAATTAAAAGAAAACACTTTTCAATTTACCTGAAGAGTGACCTTCCCGATGGAATCGGGACGCTCTCCCAGCCTGCCCCGGCTTGTCTGGGCTGAGCTATAGCCCCAATGCAAAAACTTACAAGCCAAATTTAACAAAATATTTTTAATGTAAAAATGATAAGCGTCTTATAAATGTGCTTAATTTTAAAATAAAAAAGCCCCGACATGCGTCGAGGCTTTTATCAACAACCCTGCCTTTTATTTAAGCAATACCATTTTCTTAATAACGGTATTATTGCCAGATTTAAGTCTGTAAATATAAGTACCACTGGCAAGCTGTGAAGCATTGAACTGAACTTCATGAACACCGGATCTCATATTCTGGTTGTCTATCAGAACCGCAACTTGGCGTCCGAGTATATCGTATACCCTGAGATCAACTCTGTTCTCCTGACGGAGACCGAATTTGATTGTGGTAGTCGGGTTAAACGGATTCGGGTAGTTCTGATCAACGAAGAACGAAGTAGGTACGCCGTCGCTCTTCACATCCGTTAAGATCGCGTTCACAATCATCGCATGCAGAGTATCGACACTTTCGACAACCGGTTCGGTGGTACCGACACTCTTTACTGCAAGAGTAAAGTCGATCATTAAAGAGTCTTTGCCGGCCATAGCCTTCAGGATATCGGCAGCTTTAAGAGTGTATGTGGTGTCCTTACCTCCGTTGTCGGATCCGCCGCTTATTACTGCGGTACCGTCCACGTCGCCTTTTATCTGGTAGATAACCGCATCGCCGTTCAGATCAACGGCCGGATGCCACGCAAGTATAAAGTCCGCTGTAGAGTCTTTTAATTGAATAGTGGACTGTGCTTGTGTATGTAATTCATCAGTGAAATAGAAATGCGGATTCGGAGCTGCCGCTACGTTCTGCTTGAAATCTGAGTATACTACAGGTTCGATCTCATATCCCCCCAACGGAGGGGTAGCGGAGGAAAACTGTCCTACTACGCCGGTTACGTTAACCGGATAAGTCGGTTCGGTCATACCGTCAAGTTCGGTATCTTTATCAATGTACATAGATAGTGTACTATATCCGTCCCATATTTTAAAGCTTGCATTACTGCCGGCGGCAGGCCAAGTGGCTTTATTAGTGGGAGCGGGAGCAACGCCGTCTATGGTTACCACCATACTCTCATACATCTCGCCGTTTTTACTTAATTCATCAATACTTATCGTTTTAGGTGAGATTACTCTTCCGGTGTCAACTAGGGAAATATCTGAAGAGTCGGTTAAGCTCAACTCATCGACACCATTGTATTGTTTTACTGTACCCGTGGCGATTACTCTATCGCCTACGTTCAGCATCGGACCGGTACCGTTGCCGTATTTGTAAAGATCGATTCCGGCTGAGCCGTCCTGAATGGTGTAGCTGAAATATCCGCTGCTTGCACCCCAGTTAACTGAGTTTACGGTTCCCATAACCTTGAATGTAGAACCAAGGTTATCCGGTACGCCGTCCGCATTAGCATCTAACCTTGCATCGGCTATAGAAGATAAACTGTCTACCTTCATTGTACTTAGTGCAACTATGGGAGCTGCAATACCGCTTCTGTCGATACCTGAATAGACAATTTCATCTGTGGAGGCATCGGCGTCAATTTTACCCGAAGATAAAATATCCCACTGATCTCCGCTTTTAACAGAAGAGTCCACTAAAGCCGTTGAGTAGCTTGACATGCTTGTAATGTCTCCGCCGTTATAATAGAGAACATAGATAGAAGCATCCGGAGTTGAATAACCAGAACGCGAGCCGAACGCTATATCCGTGTGGCCGTCGCCGTTGAAATCGCCGAGCGCGCTTCCGTTAAGCCTTTTACATCCCAGGGGACCGAAATCTCCGACTTCCGTGGTAGATAGAGAATCTCCCGCAGGCTGTAATAAATATACTTTTCCGTCGCTAACCGAGCCGATTAGGATTTCTTTCTTGCCATCTCCGGCTAGGTCCACCACTTGCGCGGATTTCCAGGTACCGCCGGGCGCTACGGCAGGATAAACTTTTCCGATAGTATATTTGCCGTTGGCATAGTAAACCGGCTGCATATCGCCGTTGCCGTAATTAAACATATAGATAGTGCTGTCAATTACAGCCAAATCCGGATAAGAGAAAGCTCCGGTTCCGCCGCCTATACCGCTGGTATCTAATTTCCAAGTTTCAGACCCATCACCGTTATCAGGTATGTTATCTACTGAAACAACCCCAAAATGATAACCACCTGCTCTTGTAGTGAAAATTAATTCTTGCTTTCCGTCATTATTAACGTCTGCAGCTACCCATCTGAAAGGACGGGTGTTGTAGCTTACTGAATCGGTCATAGTCCAAGTAGCATTTGCTTTGTAGCCTCCGCTTCCGTCAGGAACTCCCAAAGCGTCGCTTCCGCCGCCTTGCGCCTCATAATCCAGAAGCCTGATTGGATTGGTAACGGTTGAGCTTAAAGCATTCACCGGTCCCCATACTACTTCCATCTTTCCGTCGCCGTCCAAATCGGCTACGGTAAGAGGGCACCAAGTATTCTGATCGGATAATTCAGGAACTGAAGCCCATACCGAATCCCATGTGGTACCGTTGTACTTGAACTCATAGATCCTCGGGATTATACCGCCGAGATTTAATTCCCCGCTTACAGCATAGATTTGAGGAGCTCCGCTTCCGGTTACATCGTAACCAGCGACTAAGTTTCCGTACCCTTCAGGATCCTGTACCCTGGGAGGAATTACGGAAAGTCTCTTATATATTGTTGTTTGCGCGCTTGCATAACCCGCAAAGACAACAAAGAAAAGAAGCACTAAACTCCTTTTGAGTAGTGACTTTAACTGCATATTTGTACCTCGTTTTTTGATTATTTAATTAGAGTCATCTTTCTGGATAACTGTTGTATTCCGTTGTTTAGAACATAAATATATGTACCCGACGCGAGCCTGGAAGCGTCGAATGAAAGTCTGTAAGTTCCGGCAGCGTAGTTACCGGAATCGATTAACCTGCTAACCAGTCTTCCGTTTATGTCATATACGGATAAGCTGATGCTGGATGATTTGTTAACCGAAAATTCAATAGTGGTTGTCGGGTTAAACGGGTTCGGATAATTCTGCGCAAGACTGAATTTTTCCGGAACCGAATTGGGATCTTTTTCTATTCCCGTAATAGTAAGAGGAATTGTCGGCAGAGTGCCTGAGAATGTCCACTTGTCTACCGTCCAGCCGTAGAATGACTGATCGTAAATATTACCTTTCTCGTCCGATCTCACGTTGTAAGTTGAAGTATAACCCGATACGTCCCCAACAGTTCCGCCAGAGCGCGAATTGTAAGCGCCGGTATGATCGAAATTCCACTCTGCGGTATTGATTGTGTCGAGAATTTCACCGGTATTCGGATTTAAAGCATATATCCTTCCGTACTCGTAACCGCCGCCGAGCATGAAATTAACATCGCATGCGGCGAAGAGGATATTATTTTCTTTCATGAAATGAAGTCCCCACGGACCCGGCTCCAGTAATGTGCCTGTGGAGGCAGTCATTGTATCTTTCAAAGTGAAGTTGAAGCCCTGGCTTAATGTATAGCCGCCTGTAGGTGTGCCCGTGTAGCAATAAATTTTCTTGGTAGAATAATTAGAAACATAAACAACTGATCCGTCTGAGTTTGTTGTTACTCCTCTGATCTCACCGGTGTCGGGAAGAGTAATTGTAGAAACCGGGGTTCCGGAAAAACTGCTGCCCCATGAAGACTCGTCGTCTTTAATACCTTTAAAAATCAAAACCTCGCTCGGTGTCTGCCCCGTTTTAATAGATGAAACATAAACGGTTCCGTTATCATCAACATGTATTGCCCAGAGAGAATCGGCACCCGTTGCAAGTCTGTATGGAGCCGCTTCTACAGAATCGGCCGTAAGCTTGAAAACCAGGATGTTTCTTCCGGGACCGTTGTTAGCAACGTAAACCAGAGAATCCGGAGTAGCATAAAGATCCATCGCCCTGTACATTGCAACATCGTCAAACCCGTAAGCCCAGTGACGAAGATAACCCGGTGCATAAGGTATGTTGCCTAGTTTTCCGTTAGTGGAATCGGCGTTTAAATATCCGACCAGATAGCAGTCGCTGCCGCTGGTTGTGGTAACCAGTGCAACAAAATTGTTTTCATTAACTACTCCAACAGAAACCGTGTTGTAGCCTGTTCCGTTGGCATCATTATCTGTAGTGGCGTAATCGCAAGACCAGCTTCCGTTGAATTGCTGGGCTTGGAGGGTTGTTGTTACTATGAAAAGGATTGAAAAGAGAAGGGAATACCGTAAACTTTGCCTCATAAAGCCTCCCATGTTTGAATGAAATTAGGAAATGCACAAAGAACTTCCAAAATTTTAACTAAAATGTCAAGTTACTATTAAGTTATCAAATAAATTATCGGATCAAATGAAGGATTATTCCGGTTTCCGAATAAAATTGTAGACAGATACCCGGATGTATTTTATAAAGAGGCACTTGTTTAGATTGATGAAGTTTTAGACGACTTAACGGCGAACGAAAATTTCTACGAAAGAAACATTTTACTTATCTTTGCTACCGATGAATATTTTCCCGATAAATAGTTATTATAAAAGAATTTTGAAAGTCGCTCTGCCTGCAATTGCAGGGCTTTCAACTCAAATGGTCGTTTCTCTAGTGGATTCGGCGATGGTGGGAAGACTTGACGAAGCGACATATGCTCTTGCGGCGATGGGAATAGGTGTTCTTGCTACCTGGGCGCTTATCAGTTT
>CAWBBX010000044.1:0-46771 GCA_963787005.1 uncultured Bacteroidota bacterium | reverse complement strand
CGAAGCTCCCCGAGCGAGCGCATCCCGCGCCAGCGGACGGCGAAGCGCACCCTTCAGGCCCCCGTCTCGCGGACGCTCTCGAGGATGCTGTCCAGGATGGTGTTCGCTTTCACGCCCTCGGCCTCGCCCTCGAAGTTCAGGATCACGCGGTGGCGCAGCGCCGGGCCGGACGACCGCGCGGACGTCGTCGACGCGAGCGGCGAAGCGGCCGTCGAGCAGCGCGCGGATCTTGGCGCCAGCACGAGCGCCTGCGCGCCGCGCGGGCTGGCGCCGTAGCGCACGTAGCGGCGCACTGCTCGGGCGCGCTCGTCGCCGTCGGGGTGCGTGCCGCGAGCAGCGCGGATGGCGTAGTCCTGCGACGTGCCGGGCCACCGGCACGTCGCGCGCGACCGCGCGCATCTGCAGGATCTCGTCGCGCTCGAGCGACCGGCCGACCTCCGGCTCTCGCCGCCGGTCGTGCGGTTCGAGGATCTCGTGCAGCTCCTCGCGGCTCGGGAAGCTCGACCTGGAGCTTGAAGAGGAAGCGGTCGAGCTGGGCCTCGGGCAGCGGGTAGGTGCCCTCCATCTCGATCGGGTTCTGCGTGGCGAGCACGAAGAACGGCTGCTGCGAGCTGGTGGGTCGTCGTCGCCGACGGTGACCGTGTGCTCCTGCATGGCCTCGAGCAGCGCCGACTGCGTCTTGGGCGTGGCGCGGTTGATCTCGTCGGCCAGCACGATGTTGGCGAAGATCGGGCCCGGGCTGGAACTCGAACATCGCGCTGCCCGTCGTCGTCCTCGCATGACGACGTCGGTGCCGATGATGTCGGCCGGCATCAGGTCGGGCGTGAACTGGATGCGCGAGAAGTCGAGGTCCAGCGCCTCGGCCAGCGTGCGCGACCAGCATGCGTCTTGCCCAGCCCCGGGCACGCCTTCGAGCAGCACGTGGCCGCCGGCGAGCAGGCAGGTCAGCATGCCGTCGAGGATGTCCTCCTGGCCGACGATCACCTTGCCGACCTCGTCGCGGACGCGATCGACGTCGTCGCGGAAGGCCTGAACGAGCTCGGCGGGCTTCATCGGGTCGGTGCTCATCGTTTTCCTACTCCGCCTCGCGCGGGCGGATGAGCTGGAAGTAGCGGCGCACATAGAAGCGGTAGCCGGGCGGGATCTCGTCCTGCTCGAGCACCTCCTCCGCGTGGCCGGAGTAGTCCGTGTACACGTCCTGGTAGTCGCGAGACGCGAAGCCGCGCTGTGCGGAGCCGAGGATCACCTCGCTCCGGCTCGGCCCCGCCTGTTGCTGGCCTTCGACCCGCACTGTCTGGTGGTCGCCGCCGAGGCGCGTCGGGTCGTCGAGGGTGGTCGGGTCGTGGCCGACGCCGGCGCCCGGACCCACGCGCGCCTGCCCCTGGCCCTGCGAGCCTTGGCCTTGTCCCTGGCCGCCCATCCCCGGGATCTCCAGCGTGGCGTTGCCTTGGCCATCACCACCGAGCGTCAACACCTGTTGCTGATCCTGGCCCTGCTGACCCTGCCCCTGCTGGCCTTGGCCGGCCTGTCCCGGACCGCCGGCGCCCTGTTGGCCCTGTCCCTGCTGCCCCTGCGCCTGCTGGCCTTGGCCCTGCCCCTGCTGTCCTTGGCCCTGCCCCTGCTGTCCCTGTCCCTGCTGGCCTTGGCCTTCTTGCCCCTGCTGTCCCTGTCCCTGCTGTCCTTGACCTTGCGCCTGCTGTCCCTGTCCCTGCTGGCCGGGGAGGGCGAGCCGAGGACCGTCGCCTTCGCCGCGAGCGCGCAGGACGAAGCGGTCCATCTGGCCCTGCCCCTGACCCTGCCCACGACCACGCTCGCCGGCCTGGCCGGGACTGCGCTGACGATTGCTGCCACCACCGTTCTGCTGCTGGCGCCGGATGAGCTCGCGGAGCTGTTGCAGCTGCTGCTGCATGCGCCGCGCCTCCTGTTCGGACATCTGCTGGCGCGCCATCCGGTTGAGGTCCTCGGCGCTCTGGTCGAGGTCCTGCGACGCCTGCTCGTGCTGGTTCTGGTCGAGGGCTTCGGCGGCTTGCTGGAGCTCGCGTTGCAACCGGTCGAGCTGGCGCCGGCGCTCCATGGCTTCTTGGTTCTCGCGGCGCAGGCGGTCGAGCTCGCGCTGGCGCCGTTGCAAGAGCCGGCGTTCCTGCGGCGTCTGCTCGTGATCCTGCTCCTGCTGGCGATGGAGCAGCCCGCGCATCTCCTCTTCCTGCCGCTGGAGCTCTTCGCTCCGGTCCTCCGGACGATTCTCGGCGGCGCGGGCCAGGGCGCGGCGCAGCCGCTCGAGCTCGGCGCGGTTCGGGTGCTCAGTGCGCAGGCGCTCGGCGAGGCGTCGCATCTCGGCCTCGGCTCGCTCGGCGTCGGCGTCGTTCAGGGCCTGCGCGAGCTCCTCGGACAAGGGTGAGTGATGCATGTCCCGGCCGAGCTGTTGGAGCGACTCGCGCAAGAGCGCGGCGTCCGCCGGCCGCGTGCTCTCGAGGCGCTGCTCGAGGTCGGCGATGCGGCGCAGGCTTTCGGCTCGATCGAGTCGCTCGTCGGCGAGATCCTCGACCAGCCGATTGAACTCGCGTGCCGCGGCGCGAACCTCTTCGGGCGTCTCCGGATCTTCGATCAGCTCGCGGAGGTTGCTGTCGAAGGCCTCGAGATCATCCTCGTGCAGCACCACGGGCACGATGCCCTGTGGCGGCGCGTGCTCCTCGACGAAGCGGGGGACCTCGATCATCGCGAGCAGCGCGACGCCGACGCCGAGCCCGAACGCGGGGAGCACGTCGAAGGGGACCTTCAACGGCATCGCCCGCTCCGCCGACAGACCGCTCGAGTGGGCGCGCGCGTCCTCGATGGCGGCGTCCATGAAGGGCGTGCGCGCGTCCAGGCCGGAGAACGACACCGCGTTGGTGACCCGATCGTGGAGCCCGTGCGCGCGGTCGAGCAGCTTCGCCGCCATCAACCGCCCGAGCGGGCGCGCTGCACCGATGACGATCCCGGCGAGCGGGAGCGCGCCGGCGGCCCAGAGCCACGGCGCCGAGTCCGACTCGGGCAGCCAGTCCAGCTTGAGCAGCGCGAGGACGAGCGCCGCCAGACCGAGCCCGGCCAGCGCCAAGAGCGCCCCGGCGTTCATCGCCCGTTGGAGACGGATCCTGAGGGACGTGCGGCGGATTCGGACGGCTCAGGTCGGCGGGCAAGCTCATGTTCGATGCAGCCTCGGGTTCGCGGACTCGCGACGGACGTAGACGCGCGAACGACGTTGTTGGTTCCCGCGCACCCGAAACCGCCTCAGTGTACCGCCGGGTGGGTGCCCGTCGAGCGTGGTGGAGGCGGACAAAAGCGCCGGTCTACGGCGTCCGAAGCGAGGCCGAACGCGACGCCCGTGACGTGCGCGCCGCGCCTCTCACGTGGCCTGCGGTGCGCGTTCGCGCCGGGCGCGTGCGGTCGTGGGCGCGGGTCAGCTCGAACCGAATGGAGACGCCGCCGCGCCTCGGCCGCCGCGGAGGTCGAGGACGCGGGCTCGCTCACCCGCGCTCTTGGCGCCCGCGCCTTCGCGGAGGATCACCAGCGCGTCGATGGCCACCAGCGAGGTGAGCGCGCCGGACCCTTGGTGGGAGTGCGGACGGGCCAGCGGCGGCGCGCCGGCGCGTTCTTCCAGCCGGACCCGCGCCAGCTCGGTTCGCGTCTCCGGCGCCTTCAGCGGCGCGGCGAGCTCGACCTCGATGTCGCGTCGGAACGGAAACGGGTCCCCGAGCATCGCGCGGAGACCGGGCCTTACGAAGACTTCGAACGTGATCAAAGCGCTGACCGGATTGCCGGGCAGACCGACCACCGGTTTCGTGCCGGCCACGCCGAAGCGGATGGGCTTGCCGGGCTTGACGCGCACCTTCCAGAACACCTCCTCCACGCCAGCATCGGCGAAAGCCTCGTGGAGTAGGTCGTACTCGCCGACCGAGACGCCGCCGCAGGTGAGGAGCACATCGGCGGAGGCGATGCCGTCGCGCACGGCGCCGGTGAGCGCGTCTCGCTGGTCGGGCGCGCGAGGCAGCATCACGGGCACGCCGCCGGTCTCGCGCACCGCGGCGGCGAGGGCGTGGGCGTTCGAGTCGATGAGACTTCCCGGGCGCGCCGGCTCTCCGATCTCGCGTAGCTCGTCGCCGGTGGACAGGATGGCGACGCGCGGGCGTCGGTAGACGGGGACCTGCGCGTATCCCTGACTGGCCAGCACGCCGATCTCGCCGCTGCCGATCCAGGAACCGGCGTCGAGGAGCGGTCCGCCTGCCTCGAGCACCTCGGCGCGGCGGCGCACGTGCTTTGCGGTCGTGCTCGCTGCGAAGAACGAGATCGCTTCGCCGTGGCGGCGGACGTCCTCCTGCATCACCACCGCATCCGCGCCGTCCGGCATCGGCGCGCCGGTGAAGATGCGCATCGCATGGCCGGGCTCGAGCGGGGAGGGCGGCGGTCCACCCGCCCGCGACTCGCCTGCGAGCGGCAAGCTCACCGGAGCCGCCTCGCTCGCCTTCTCGAGATCCTCGGCGCGCACCGCGTACCCATCCATCGCGCTGTTGTCGAAGCCGGGCACGTCCTCGCGCGCGTCGAGACGGGCGGCGAGGAAGCGACCCAACGCCTCGTCGAGATCGACCCGCTCGGCGGGCAGGGGGGCGAAGCACGGCATCATCCGCGCGATGGCCTTGTCGATGGAGATCATGGGCCGGCAGCATATCCCGGAGCCGATCCGACCGCCGCCGTGGGGTCACGACCACCTCCGTGCGGCCACCGACCCCCGCGGTTCGGCCACCGACGCCTCGGGTCCCGAGTCCCCGCGCGAAGCGCGGCGGGTGCGACCCGTAGGCGCGGGCGAGCGCGACGAAGTCGGGCAGCGCCCAACGCGCCGGAGGGCCGCACCCCGATGGGGTACGGCGCGACGCAGTCGCGCCAGGGGGTGCGTATCCCCCTAAACAAACGACCCCGCGCACTACCTCTACGAGGGTTGTCGCGACCAGCGCGTACGACCCAAAGCGGCCAAGCGCAGCGTCGTGATCACCCTGATCGCTCGCGACGACACCGGGCGCCTCGAGTCTGCCGTGATAGCCACGGCTGTGAGCGCTGGTCGTGACAACCCTGGTCGCCTGTAGCCACGGGCGCTGTGTCTAGGGGGCTCGAAGCGTCCCCTGCGCGCTTCGCGCGCGACCCCACTTCGGGCGCTCCCCACGGGGAGCACCGCCGCGCTTCGCGCGAGGGCATGGGCGAGGGGCTCAGTCGGTCGCTGCCTCCGAGGCGCCGGCGCCTTCGTTCGTGGCCTCGACTGCAGAGCCACCGTCGGGCTCGTCGGTGGCTTCGTCGGCTTCGGCTTCGTCCGCGGCGGACGCGTCGTCGGCTTCCGTGTCGCTCGTGTCGCCGCCGAGGTCCGGGCCGGTCCGCTCGACGGTCGCCTCGCCTCCCGGGTCGAGCGCGTCGCCGCTGACGGCGTCGGGCAGCAGCTCCGCGGGGACGTGCTGACGCTCGGCGTAGACGATGAGCTCGTCGTCCGGGTGAAGCACGGTGCGGCGGCCCATCTGGTTGATGCGGACCAGCGACGAGAGCGGGATGTGGAAGCGCTGCGCGATCTCGGAGAGCGTGTCGCCCGAGCGGACGCGGTAGCGAACGCGCACCCGGCCGTTCTGCGCTTCGTGGTACGCGAAGAACTCCTCGCTGCCGACCACCAGCACGCGGCAGTCGTCGGGCGTGAGCACCAGCGCCCGGCTCAGGTCGAGCTCCGGGCGGACGAAGAGCTGCAAGAACATGCCCGGCTGAAGCTCGGCGTCCGGGTCGATGTGGTTCCAGCGTCGCAGCTCCTCCGCGTCCACCTCGAAGAAGCGCGCGATCTCGGGCAGGTCGTCGCCTCGCACCGCGCGATAGAAGATCCGCCGCCGCCCCGGCACGTCGCGGGGCCCGTCGGGCACGGCGATCACCGGCTCTTCTTCGTCCCGCGAGGGCGCGCGGCGCCGCGCGGTCACCGGCACCAGCAACGTCGTCCCCGCGCCCACGCGCTCGCCGTCCTCGATGCCGTTCAGCTCACGGATGTCGTCTTCGCTCTCGCCGACCTCGCGACCCAGGTCGCCCAGCGTCTCGCCGAAGCGGAGCACCCGCGGTCGATTCACCGGCGAGCGCGGGCGGATGCGCGCCCACCGTTCGGCGAAACGGCTCAGCGCATCGGGCGGGATCCGAACCTGCCAGCTCTCGTGCCCGGGCGGGGTCCTGCCGCGGCGCAGCGAAGGGTTGAGCGCGCGCACGGTGTCGGCATCGACGCCCGCGGCGCGCGCGATCAACCCCAGCGACACGCCGCCCGGCACATCCACCGTCGCCCACCGGATCGCCTCTTCGCGGTCCACGTCCACCAACCCGAAGCGCGCCGGGTTGTGGGCCACGATCGCGCACGCGATGATCTTCGCGACGTAGAGGTTAGCAAGAAGATGTAACGAGGTACGCCAGCAGAACAGAACCGTATTGCTATTGTAAGAGGAAATGATAAGAACCGCGTAATAGAGGTTTTCATCGACGGAGAAACAATTGTTTCCGCCGATGACTGCGCAAAGGTAAGCCGGGAAATCAACAGCGAGCTCGAAGATGATCCGTCTCTCGGCTCTTACAGACTCGACGTTTCGTCACCCGGAGTAGACAGACCGCTCAAATACCTTAAGCAGTATCCCAAGCATGTTGACAGGAAGTTCGATATCACTTATACCGATGGCGATTCGAAAAAGAAAACCACCGCTGTACTTAAAAAAATAGACGGTGATGATATGACATTTTTTTCAAATAACAATGAATTCAAAGTAAACTTCAATAATATTTTAAAAGCCAAAGTAATTATTAGTTTTTCTTAACGGAGGAAATTAAGAGATGAACTCAGACATTGTCGAATCCTTTGCCCAGATGGTCAGGGAAAAAGGCGTTGATAAAGACGTATTGGCCGGAATAATAGAAGAGATATTCGGCATGCTTGTTAGAAAAAAATTCGGCGACGAAGCTAAATACGACGTTGTTGTTAACATGGACAGAGGAGACATAGAGATATTTCTCGAACGCGAAATTGTTGACGAAGTAGAAGACCCCAATCTTCAAATTGCGATAGACGAAGTTAATAAACGCGGCAACGAGGACGAGCTTGAAGTAGGCGAGGACTTTGTAGAAAAGCTTCAACTCGCTTCCTTCGGGAGAAGACTCATTACTTTGGCCAAGCAGGGGCTTAACCAGAAGATACGGGAAATAGAAAAAGATATTGTATATAACGAGTACAAGGAGCTTCTCGGCGAAATAGTTGTGGGAGATATTTACCAGATCAGGAAAAACGATGTACTGGTAAATCACAATAAGAATGAGCTGCTTATGCCCCGTCAGGAACAAATACCTTATGAGAGGTATAAAAAAGGCGAGACCGTAAGGGCAATCGTTAAAGAAGTAAAGAAAGGGAACAGCGGTCCTGTTATAATTATATCCAGAGCCGACAATACGTTCCTGAGAAGATTGTTCGAAATAGAGATCCCTGAAATTTACGACGGCATCATCGATATAAAAGCTATAGCACGCGAACCCGGTGAAAGAGCAAAGGTGGCGGTCGAGTCGCAGGACGCAAGGATTGACGCCGTCGGCGCATGCGTTGGTATGAAGGGCGTTCGTATTCACGCTATAGTAAGAGAGCTTAACAACGAGAACATAGACGTTATAAGCTACTCGGAGGATCCGTTTGTCTTTATACAGAAGGCGCTTGCGCCCGCGAAGCTAAAAAAAATAGATCTCGATACGGCTGAGAAGAAAGCCGTCGTTACTGCCGACAGCGACCAGGTATCTCTGATCGTCGGCCGCAACGGAGTTAACATCCGTCTTGCAATGAAGCTTACGGACTACGAAATTGAAATATTAAGAGAAGAGAAACCGTTCGAGGAATATGAGGAAGATATTGAGCTCATCGATTTAAAGGAAGAGCTAGGAGCCGATGTTTACGAGCTGCTTATCAACTCACGTTACGATACGGCAATCGAAGTGCTGACGGCGGGAGCTGAGAAGCTGAAGGAGATCGAAGGCCTCGATGAAGCGAAGGTCGAAGAAATAATCGAATTAATTAAATCGCAATTCGAAGAAGAAGAATAGCTTTAATAACAGGTAATCTTATTATGTCTGAAACTAAATCCCAAAAGCTAAGAGTATATAAATTAGCGTCCGAAATAAACTTGTCCGCCGAAAACCTCTTAGAGTTTTTGAGAAAAAAAGGCCACGAAGTAAAATCGCACATGTCGATCCTGAACGATGATATGATCAAGGATATAAATGATCATTTCAAAAAAGATATAGAGAAGGCCGAGAAACATTACAAGAAGATAGCGGAGTTCAATAAGAAGAGGTCCGAACGCGCGGAAGATGGGGAAACCCAGGCCGTTCACATAGAGATCAAGGAAGAAGCTCCGGCAGAAGAGGAAGTTCAGGAAGAAGTAAAGGAAGAGACCGTAGAAGCCGAAGCCTCGGAAGAAACCGCAGAAGCACCCGCTGAAGAAGCGGCGGAGGAAGAAAAAGCGGAAGAAGATGAAGCGGCCGAAACTCAGGTGGCGGAGGAAAGCAAAGAAGATAAGCCTGTTAAGAAATTTAAATCTCCCAAAGAAGCCGAGGCTGAGAAAAAGAAAGGCCTTAAGGTAGTGGGCAAAATGGATCTTGAAGAAGAAAAGAAGCCCACCGTTAAAAGTCGTACCATCAATCAGGATACTCAGCAGGGTGGTGTTAAAAAGAGAAAGAAACCGAAGCCAAAGAAGAAAACCGGCGAAAAGGCGGCAGACGAGGCGCCTGTTTCCAAAAAGAAAAAACGCGTTAAACGATTTGAGATCGACCAGAAAGAAGTTAAAGAAGCTATCAGAAAAACATTGCTAAGCATGGACGATTCCGTTGCTTCCGGCAGAGCCAGCGTAAGGAAGAAGAAAAGAAAAGAAAGAGAAGCCGAAGAGGAAAAAAGACAGGAACAGAAAACATTAGATCAGAATAAAATTGCGGTTACGGAGTTCATAGCCGTAAACGAGCTCGCAAACCTTATGAATGTTCCGGTGAGCGACGTAATTTCCAAGTGTATCGAACTCGGGCTGATGGTTTCAATTAATCAGCGGCTCGACCTGGAGACAATTACCCTTGTAGCCGACGAGTTCGACTTCGAGGTTGAACTTCAGAAGGAATATACTTCCGAAGCTTTGGAGGATACACCGGACGACCCGGAGACACTTAAATCCAGATCACCTGTCGTTACCATCATGGGACATGTCGATCACGGTAAGACGTCGCTGCTCGATTATATTAGAAGAACAAACGTGGTGGCGGGAGAATCCGGCGGAATAACACAGCACATCGGTGCTTATAAAGTAAACGTAGGCAATGAAAAATTTATCTCGTTCCTGGATACACCCGGGCACGAAGCTTTTACCGCAATGAGAGCGCGCGGCGCGCAGTTGACGGATATTGTTGTTCTGGTAGTGGCTGCGGACGACGCCGTGATGCCCCAGACCGTGGAGGCTATAAATCACGCGCAGGCTGCAAACGTACCGATAGTAATTGCCATAAACAAAATTGACAAACCGGGCGCTAACTCCGAAAGAATCAAACAACAGCTTGCCGAGCGAAACATACTGGTAGAGGATTGGGGCGGAAAGTATCAGTGCGTCGAGATATCCGCAAAGTCCGGTTTAAAAGTAGAAGCGCTGCTTGAAAAAATATTACTGGAAGCCGAGCTTCTGGATCTTAAAGCCAATCCCGACAGGGGCGCGCGCGGCGTTGTTGTAGAAGCTGAGCTCGATAAGGGAAGAGGAATAACGGGAACTATTCTTGTGCAGAAAGGCACTCTGCGTGTCGGTGATCCTTTCGTTGCCGGAATCTACCAGGGCAAGGTAAGGGCGATGTTCGATGAGCGCGGAAATAAGGTTGAAGACGCTCCTCCGTCAACACCTGTTCTTGTACTCGGTTTTGAAGGCGCTCCGCAGGCGGGCGATACGTTTGTTGTTGTCGAATCCGACCGTCTAGCGCGCGAGATCGGTTTAAAACGCCAGCAGCTTAAAAGAGAGCAGGATCAGAAGCAGGTTCATCACGTTACACTTGACGAGATCGCCAAGCAGATCAGTATCGGCGGCGTAAAGGAACTTCCTCTTATTGTAAAGGGCGATGTCGACGGATCGGTAGAAGCTTTGTCCGATTCGCTTATGAAGCTCTCTACCGAAGAGGTTATTGTAAGAGTAATTCATAAAGGCGTGGGCGGAATATCCGAAAGCGACGTACTGCTGGCTTCGGCATCCGAGGCAATTATTATCGGCTTTCACGTAAGGCCGAACCTAAATGCGAGAAAGCTGGCCGAAACGCAGAAGGTCGATGTTCGTCTTTACAATGTTATTTACGACGCCATCAACGAAGTTAAATCTGCTCTGGAAGGACTTCTGTCACCCTTGCTATCCGAGGAAGTAACCGCAACTCTCGAAATAAGAGATACATTCAAGGTTCCGAAATTCGGAACTGTCGGCGGCTGCTACGTTCAGGAAGGCAAGATAACCAGGAACAGCAAGGTAAGACTTATCCGCGACGGAATTGTTATACACGAAGGTGAGATAGCATCGCTAAAAAGATTTAAAGACGACGTTAGGGAAGTGGACGCCGGTTATGAGTGTGGTCTCAATGTCGCCAACTTCAACGATATAAAAGCCGGTGACGTGCTGGAGGCCTACAAAATAGTGGAAACAAAGAAAAAACTGGCATAAGGAGCGGGAAAGCTTTTATGCTTTTCCGGCGGACAGCTGGAAGTGATGAGAAAGATCGGAGTGATGGAAAATGTCGCACAGAATTGATAAAGTTGAAAATCTGATTAAAGAAGAAATAAGTTTAATCTTCCTCTATAAAATGCAGGATCCCTCCATCGGTTTCGTTACTATTACGGCCGTAAAGGTCAGTCCCGACCTGAAAATCGCCAAGATTTACATCTCTGTTCTCGAAAAGGAAAAACGAGAGTCGGTGATGAAGAAAGTTAAGGCTTCCACCGGATTTATCCGTAGCGAACTCGCCTCTAGAATCAGGATCAAATTTGTCCCCGAGCTAAAATTCTTTCTGGACGATACACTGGATTACGTGGAAAAGATAGAAGGTTTAATAAAGAAGATTCACGAGAATGATAACAAAGGAGACGATAAATCCGCTTAATGCCGATTTCCAGAAAGGCGAAGCAATCCTAATTGATAAACCATCCGGCTGGTCATCATTTAAGGCCGTGTACGAAGTACGTAAAGCCGCCGCCGTTAGAAAAGTAGGACACGCAGGCACATTGGATCCTATGGCTACGGGGCTGCTGATATTGTGCACCGGCAAGATGACTAAGGAGATATCGAGATTCCAGGATAAAGAAAAAACTTATACCGGCGTTATTCTTCTTGGGAAAACCTCTCCTTCGATGGATCTTGAATCTGAGGTTACCGAGGAAAAGCCTTACCAAGCTATAACTGAGGATCAAGTCTTTTCGGCAAGAGAAAAATTCCTCGGTGATATAATTCAGACGCCGCCGATGTATTCGGCGCTGAAGGTAAACGGCAAAAGACTTTACCAGCTGGCGCGGCAGGGAAAATCGGTTGAGCGGGAGCCGAGGAAGGTTAACGTTTCGAAATTCGAGATAACGGAAATATCACTTCCGGAAATACATTTTGAGATAAGCTGCTCGAAAGGGACGTACATTAGAGTCATTGCTCACGACTTCGGGCAGGTCCTGGGCTGCGGTGCTCTGCTGAGTTCACTGAGACGTACGAAAATCGGCGAATTTTCGGTAGAAAGCGCGCTTACTCCCTCTGAATTTGCCGAATTTGCGTCGATAAAGCGGTTAAAAGAGGCTTCGGAGGCGGCCGGAAATTAAGCCGGCGAAGGCATTTACGATTTCTTTTTAAGCCTGAAATAACTTATATTTATAGACTATTGTTTAATGAATTTAGATTATGGTTGTATATGATAATTTGTCGGATATCCCGAGGGACGAAAATACCGTTATAACTCTCGGTACGTTCGACGGTATTCACATAGGACATAAGAAAATTCTGGATAGAGTAAAGGACGAAGCCGCTAAAACAAGCGGAAGAAGTATTTTGATAACGTTCGATCCGCATCCGAAGAACGTGGTAGGCGACAGCGACGGAATTAAGATACTGACCGTCACCAGGGAAAAGAAAGAGTTACTCCGGAGCTACGGGTGGGATAAAGTCTTTATTATCAAGTTTACAAAAGAATTTTCGCAGCTTACTTCCGAAGAATTTTTTAAGAAATATGTTATCGACGGAATAGGGATAAGAGAGATCGTGATCGGTTATGATCATCATTTCGGAAGAGGAAGAGGCGGCGACGAACATACGCTTCGTGAAATGGGAAAGGAATTCGGCTTTAAAGTGTCGGCGCTCGATGAAGTAAAATCCGAAGGATCCGGTATTACGGTAAGCAGCACTAAGATCAGAAGGGCATTGTCCCGCGGCGATATTAAGCTTGCTACCTCCCTTTTGGGCAGATACTATTCTTTCGGCGGTACAGTGGTTGAAGGCGATAAAAGAGGCCGCCTGCTCGGATTTCCCACGGCTAACATTAAATTGGAAGACGATGCGAAACAGCTTCCCGATCTTGGGATTTACGCGGTTGAGTTTTTCCTTGACACGAAGAAGTACTTCGGCGTGATGAGCATAGGCATGAGGCCTACTTTTTACGATTCGGGCAAGTTAACAACCGAAGTTTACGTCTTCGACTTTAACAAAGATATTTACGGAAAGTTCGTTACCGTTAACGTTGTAGAAAGAATCCGGGGCGAGGAAAAATTTTCTTCACCTGAAGAGCTTGTAGTCCAGATGAAAAAGGACGCGGAAGCGGGACATAAGATTTTGGGAAAATTAGTTAATTAACTCCGGTTAATTCTGGGGTTATATCGTACAACAAACGCAAGGATAGATAAAATGACCAAAGAAGAAAAATTGGAGCTTGTAAAAAAGTTCGGCACAAACGAAAAGGACTCCGGTAAGTCGGAAGTTCAAATTGCCCTGCTGACAAAACGGATCAACGATTTAACTGCACATTTCAATGCTCATAAAAAAGATCATCACTCGAGAAGAGGACTTATGATGATGGTAGGTAAGAGAAGAAGACTGCTCGATTATCTTGCCGGTAAAGACATTGAACGATACAGAACTATTATTAAGGAATTGAATATAAGAAAGTAAAGGTATTAAAAAATGGTTATTAAGAAAGAAGTAGAAATAGGCGGTAAGATATTTTCGATCGAAACCGGGCGCTATGCAAAACAGGCGAACGGTGCGGTTATGGTAAGGTATGCCGATACGATGGTACTTGTTACCGCCGTTGCTGCCGAGGAAGCGAAAGAAGATCAGAACTTTTTTCCTCTTCAGGTAGAATACAGGGAGAAAACCTCCGCAGCGGGAAAATTCCCGGGGGGTTATATTAAAAGAGAAGGCCGTCCCAGCGAGAAAGAAATATTAAGCGCAAGACAGGTGGATAGGCCGATCCGCCCTCTCTTCCCGAAAGACTTTAAGAATGAGACCCAGGTTGTTGCTTTCGTGCTTTCACACGACGGCGAAAACGACGCGGATGTACTTGCCGCGGTCGGAGCTTCGTCGGCGCTGACAATATCCAACATACCGTTCGACGGGCCGATGGCCGAGGTTAGAGTCGGGCGTGTAGACGGACAGTATGTGGTTAATCCTACCATATCACAGCTGAAGGAGAGCGACTTAGAGCTTGTAGTTGCGGGTACCGCCGATTCCATAATGATGGTAGAGGGTGAATCGAAAGAAGTAAGCGAAAAAGATTTGCTCGACGCTCTCCAGTTTGCTCATGGCGAAATTAAAAAGCTGGTCGATCTTCAGCTTGAGCTGAGGAAGGATGCAGGGAAAGAGAAGAGAGAAGCTCCGGTAAAGGAAATCGACGAAACTCTGAAAAAAGACGTATACGATCTCGCGGTTGAAAAATATAAAGAGATCGTTTATTCTGTTCTTTCAAAAGATGAAAGAAGCGCGAAGAATAAAGAACTGGGTACGTCTGTAAAAGAGAGCCTGGCCGAAAAGTATCCCGAGCAGGAAAAGGTTATCGGCGAAATCCTCCACGACCTCGAAAAAGACCTGATGAGGGAAAGGATTCTAGCCGAAGGCATACGTCTCGACGGACGAAACACAAAGCAGGTCCGTCCCATTACAGTTGAGCTGGGCAATCTTCCCAGGACTCACGGATCGGCACTCTTTACAAGAGGCGAGACACAAAGCTTGACGACCGTAACCTTGGGTACTAAAAACGACGAGCAGACCGTCGACGGACTTACGGACGAGTACTCGAAGAAATTTATGCTGCATTACAATTTCCCTCCGTTCAGCGTAGGAGAGGTCGGCAGGATGACGGGCGTCGGCAGAAGAGAGATCGGGCACGGAAACCTGGCCGAGCGCTCTCTTAAAGGCCTTATGCCTCCTGAAGAAGAGTTTCCTTACACAGTCCGCGTTATTTCCGATATTCTCGAGTCGAACGGCTCGTCTTCAATGGCCACGGTCTGCGCGGGTTCTCTAGCGTTAATGGACGCCGGAGTTCCTTTTACCAAGCCTGTCGCGGGTATCGCTATGGGGCTCGTAAAAGAGGGCGACAAATTCGCCGTTCTTTCGGATATTCTCGGCAACGAGGATCATCTGGGCGATATGGACTTTAAGGTTGCCGGTACATCCGAAGGCATTACCGCTTTCCAGATGGATATAAAAATTCAGGGTATTTCTTTCGAGATTATGGAAACAGCTCTTAACCAGGCTAAAGAAGGACGTCTCCACATTCTCGGGATTATGAACGAGGCTATAAAAGAGCCGCGCGAGCAGCTTTCTAAATTCGCTCCGAGACTTATTACCATGAAGGTAGAGACCGATCAGATCGGACTCATCATAGGTCCCGGCGGAAAGACTATTCAAGGTATGCAGAGGTTGTTCGGCGTGGATATAAACATTGACGACAACGGAACTATCAATATAGCTTCGCCCAACAAAGAAAACGCCGCGAAGTGCAAGGACTATATCAAACAGCTTACCGCTACTCCGGAAGTCGGTGAAATATACGATGGTGTGATCACTAAGATAATGGACTTCGGCGCGTTCGTTGAAATTCTGCCCGGCAAGGAAGGGCTGCTCCACATATCTCAAATTGACAATAAGAGAGTTAATAAAGTAACTGATTATTTCAAAGAAGGAGATAAAGTTACCGTTAAGCTTTTGAAAGTAGAAAACGGTAAATATTCTTTAAGCAGGAAAGAATTGCTCAAAGAGAATAGCCACGAGCCGAATAACGCCGCAAACAACTAATGTAATAATGCTGAATAATTTTTATTCGGCATTTTTATTTTTAAAGCGGTGAGGGTTCACCGGCTGTAGTTTTAAGTTTTTGGTTTATTTAAGTAATGGGATCGGCTTTAAAGGTCCCGCCGCGGGTAAATTCCCGCTATATGAAAATTGAGGCCGCAGGGGCGGCCGTTCATTACATGTTTTATAAAACAACTGCTCAATAGTGATTGATTTAAAAACGAACATATTTACGTTTTTAATGCTGTTAATTCGAATTGAATTTAACAACAGCTATGCCGGCACTCCCGGCTTACCCGCCATTCCGTACGGGCGATCCGAAGAATGTCTCGTTCCAGTCGACACGTTGAGCCGGAAGATTTTTTCAATTTTAATTATGAAATATTTTATTTCATTAAAAGAGTTTATAGTATATGATAAAAGAAATTATTATCAATTCTTCTACCACACAGACACGTGTAGCGATCACAGAAGACGGGAATTTAGTCGACTTTTTTGTTGATTATCCCGAAAACAGGAGGATGGTGGGGGACATTTACCTCGGCAAGGTTGCCAGAGTTCTCCCCGGTATAAAAGCGGCATTTGTTGATATCGGGATGAAGCACGATGCTTTTTTACACTTCTCAGATATAGGCGCCAGAACCCAGCAGTTCCAGGATATGCTAGGCGACGATTCCGACGTTGACGAAGACGATGATGAGGAAAACGGAAAAGACAACGGCCGGAACGGCGGCAATCATCATAATAGCAGAAATCAAAGAGACAGCCACGATCACCCCGTAATACCCAAGCTGCATAAGGGAGAGGACATATTAATCCAGATTACCAAAGAGCCTGTTAATAATAAAGGCGTCAGGGTAACTTCTTCGGTGTCTTTACCCGGTAGGTTCTGCGTTCTTCTTCCTTTCGACAATAAGATCGGCGTTTCGAAAAAAATATCGGACTTCAAGGAAAGAAGAAGACTGAGACACATCTCCAGAGGGATTCTTCCTAAGAAATTCGGACTTATTATAAGGACTGTGGCTAAGTATCAGACCGAGGAAGCCTTAAAAGACGACCTTAATGCTCTGCTTAAAACATGGGAACAGATCGAGAATACCGTTAAAGGTGAAAAGCCGCCCGCATTGATTCACCAGGATCTCAACACCACTTCAAGCGTTATCAGAGATCTTTTCTCTTCGGACATATCAAAAGTTTTTATTGATTCAAAGAAGCTCTATAAGCAGATTAAAAATTACGTCCAGGTTGTTCAGCCTGGACTAGCAGATAAGATCGAATGGTTTAAATCTTCCAACTCCATCTTCGACGCGTTTAAAATTGAAGAACAGATCAAGACACTCATGGGCCGCAGGGTTCCGCTGCACAGCGGCGGTTACCTTATCATCGAACATACGGAGGCGATGGTTGTTATAGACGTTAACAGCGGGCGCTACGCAAAAAGCAAAGAGCAGGAGCTCAATTCGCTTAAAACCGATCTTGAAGCCGCGCGCGAAATTTCCCGACAGCTGAAGCTCCGCGATATCGGCGGAATTATCGTAATTGATTTTATAGATCTGGAAGACGAAAAGAACCGCAAGAAAATTTATGATGAGCTGCGCAAGGAATTCAGGAGGGACCGGGCAAAGGTTTCCGTACTGCCGATGTCGGATTTCGGACTTGTGCAGATTACGCGCCAGAGAATAAGGCAGAACATTATGCAGGCGATGAAGGAAGTTTGCCCTTACTGCCTCGGAACCGGTCTTCTTACCAAGCATTCGCATCTGGTTTACGATCTTGAAGAGTGGCTTAAGAAATTCCGCAGAAGTTCCAAGGAAAGAGGCGTTATGGTAAAATGCCACCCGACTTTGGCCGCGAAGCTGAATGAAGAAAAATATAAGACTTTTGTGCGGCTGCAGCTGAAATACATGGTAAGGATAAAGATCACCGAGGACCAGAACATGCCGCTGGGACAGTTCAAATACTTCTCATTGAAAACTCAAAAAGAGTTAACAGACGAATTCAATTAAAAAAATTAACTACCACGGGAGAAAGCATGAAGTTTTTCATAGACACCGCCAATATTGATGAAATTAAAGAAGCCGCCGCTCTCGGTATACTAGACGGCGTAACAACAAACCCTTCTCTCGTCTCCAAAGAGGGGATGGATTTCCGTAAACTTCTGGACGAGATATTGAGCATTGTAGACGGTCCGGTAAGCGCAGAGGTTATATCGACCGGTTACGACGGAATATTGAAGGAGGCGCACGAATACGCGAAGATTCATAAGAACATCGTCGTGAAAGTACCGCTTATAAAAGAAGGTCTTAAAGCGGTTAAGACCCTTAGCGACGAAGGGATTAAAACCAACGTAACGCTTTGTTTCTCTCCTTCACAGGCTCTACTGGCTGCCAAAGCCGGCGCTACATACATCAGTCCTTTCGTAGGAAGACTTGACGACATCAGCCACTCAGGAATGGACCTGATCTCTCAGATCGTTCAGATCTACAAAAATTACGATTATGAAACACAGGTTCTGGTAGCAAGCATAAGACATCCGCTGCACCTGGTAGAAGCCGCACTGATCGGCGCCGATGTCTGCACCATGCCTTTTGACGTAATCAACAAGCTCTTTAAACATCCGCTGACCGATATCGGACTGGAAAAATTCCTCGCCGACTGGAATAAGATGGACAAAAAGTAAACCTCTAAATCAGAATTTAACGGACTTATATCTGTATGAAAAAAACCAAGCTTTACGGCGTGCACGAGAAACTCGGCGCGAAGATAGTGGAGTTTGCCGGATACCTAATGCCTATCCAGTATTCTTCCATAATATCCGAGCACAAAGCGGTGAGGAACTCCGCGGGAGTCTTCGATGTATCGCATATGGGCGAGATATTTATTTCCGGCGATAAAGCCGCGGACTTTGTTCAATACATTACTATAAACAATGTGTCTATTCTCTTCCCGGGAAGAGTTCAGTACTCTGCCATGTGTTACGACGACGGCGGCATTGTTGACGACCTTCTTGTATACAAAATTACAAATTTTCAATTCATGCTGGTGGTAAACGCCTCCAACATCGAAAAAGATTTCGAGTGGATGCAGAAGAATAACCATTTCGGCGTAGACATAAAAAACTTGAGCGACGAGTACTCGCTGCTCGCTGTGCAGGGGCCCAACTCCAAGAAAATACTTCAGCCTATTTGCGAATCTGAATTGGACCTGGAATACTACCATTTCTTCAGGACGGAAATAGCTGGCTACGATATGATAGTTTCCCGCACCGGTTATACCGGCGAGCTGGGATACGAACTTTACTTCAAAGGCAACGAAGCGGTAGCTGAGGAAATTTGGAATAAAATTTTTGAGTCGGGCGGAGTTTACGGCCTTCAGCCGGTAGGATTGGGTGCAAGGGACACTCTTAGGCTTGAGATGGGATTTTGTCTATACGGCAATGATATTGATCAGACAACAAATCCTTTGGAAGCCGGGCTGGGATGGATAACAAAACTGAACAAAGCGGATTTTGCGGGCAAAGAAGCTCTTCAAAAAGTAAAGAGCGAAGGCTTGAAAAGAAAACTCATTGCGCTCAAGTCGGAAGAAAAAGCCTTCCCGCGCCACGGCTACGAAATTAGAACGGACGGAAAAAAGATCGGCGAAATCACAAGCGGTACGGTCAGTCCGATTATTGAAAAACCGATCGCGCTGGGATATATTGACTTGCCGTATTCTAGCGAGGGAACGACGGTGAACATTTCTGTAAGGGGCAAAGAGGTACAGGCTAAGGTGGTGAGGCTCCCTTTTGTTAAGAAGTAAACGAAGATGGACGGGTAAGATTTTATGAAAATTAATGTTTTATTTTCCCCTATACATACGGATGAACTTTATTTTACCGGGAAGACAACGGTAGTTATAGATGTTCTAAGAGCGTCTTCAACTATTGTTGCCGCCCTGCAGAACGGCGCCAGGGAAGTGGTGCCCGTTGCTACAGTCGAGTTTGCAGTTAAGGTTTCCGGAGGAATGTTCGGCGGTCAGACTTTGCTCGGCGGAGAGAGGAACACGAAGAAGATAGAGGGATTCGCTCTAGGCAATTCACCTCTCGAGTACTCGGCCGACATAGTTGCGGGAAAATCGCTAATTCTTTATACTACAAACGGAACCAGAGCCATTGTAAAGGCGAAGTTTTCGGAGAACCTGTTTATTTGTTCTTTCCTTAATCTCGGTGCTGTCGCCGAACATCTGGTAAAATTAAACACTGATTTCGAAATACTCTGCGCGGGCAGACCGAACGCTTTCTCAATGGAGGATACGGTCTGTGCCGGGAAGCTGATATCCGAAATTGAAAAGCTGAATAAAAATGTCGAGCTCTCCGATTCGGCAAGAGCCGGCACGGCTTTAAGCAAGTCGTTCGGAAGGAGTATCGTCAAAATGCTTAAAGAGACCGAACACGGTAAAATATTAACCGACAACGGTTTCGACGAAGATATTAACTACTGTGCTAAGCTGAACGGCAGCGACGTGTTGCCGTATTTTTCGGGCAACGTACTCAAACTGCTCCCTGCGGAAAAACCCCGGACCGAAGAAGATCAAAAACAAAGTTAAAAAATGGCGGTAAAGAAAAAGAGCGGAACAAAAAACGGCAAGACCGGCAGCGGAGAGAATTATTTTACAATATCGGCCGAGAAAAAGAAGAAGATTATCGGTATTCTTCTTATACTTTTCTCGGTTTTCCTTCTGCTGAGTATATTGTCCTATTCCAGGTACGACCAGGCAAATCTTAATTACCGGTTCTCCGATCTGTTCAAGGTTTTCGGATCCAACAGTGCTTTTATTCATAAAGCCGAAAGCACCCGTAACTGGCTGGGAATATTCGGCGCATACATTTCCGATTTCTTTATCAATTCGACTTTGGGAATCTTCTCTTCGGTATTTCCATTAATGTTTTTCATCTGGGGACTTTCTTTCTTCAAGAAAATTAATTTCCGAAGATTAATTCATGTCTCTAATTTTTTACTGATCACCGGCATTTTACTGGCGACTTTCATGGGCGTCTTCCGCACGCATTATCATTTTTTCGATAACATTTACGAGCTCTCCGGATCTATCGGCGATTACCTGGGAGAATCGTTAAGCCGTCTCCTCGGCGGCATTGGGAGCGTCTTCTTCTTAATAGCAGCATCTTTTATCATGCTTATTATCTCATTCGATATTAAGATCGAAAGCATATTCGCATTCATTAAACATCTTTTTACCCGCTCGGTCGATACGATAAAAGAAGAGCTCGAGAAGAGCAAAGCCGAGGGGAAGGATAACTCGAACCTTATAAAGATTAAAAAGCTGAGCGATGAAGAAGGTCCGCGCGGAAAGAATAAGAAGAAAGAAAAAAAGATTAAAGCGAAAAAAGAAGCCGAGCTTTCCGCGGAAGACCTTATGTCGAAACAGCAAGAGGAAGAAACGAAGATAAGCATTGTAAGGAAAAACCAGGCACCATCTCAAATGGACGAGAACGAGGTACAGAAGGAAGAGGAGAAGAAGGTCGATCTAGAAAAGACCGGCGATCTGCCTTCAAAGGATATCGACAGGGATGAAGAGGCCAGGCTTCCCAATCAGTGGGAAGAGAAGATAAGCTATAAATTTCCCAGTCTCGATTTGCTAGAGCCGATCCCCGAAGAAAACTTTAAAGTAGCGGAAGAAGAGCTTACAAGAAATGCCGAGCTTTTAAAAGAGAAGCTTAAACTTTTTGATATTGACATTGAGAACATTTCGGTTACACCCGGTCCGGTTGTTACTCTATATGAAATTGTTCCGGCCCCGGGCGTGAAGATAAGCAAGATAGTCGGACTCGAACATGACATAGCTTTGGCTCTTGCGGCACGAGGTATAAGGATTATTGCGCCCATCCCGGGAAAGAGTGCTATCGGTGTCGAGATACCGAATGCGGAAGCGTCCTTGGTTAACGCCCGCTCGGTACTCGGAAAGGTAAGAGATTCGAAGGCGGAACTTCCGCTCGTCCTGGGCAAGACGATTAGCGGCGACGTGTATATTACCGACCTCGCTAAAATGCCGCATATGCTTATTGCCGGCTCTACAGGTTCCGGAAAGAGTGTCGGCATCAACATGATAATAACCAGCCTGCTTTACACGAAGCATCCGTTCGATGTGAAGCTAATAATGATAGACCCCAAAAAGATAGAACTTTCTTTCTACAATAAACTGCGCAGGCATTACCTGGCGGTTTCCCCGGATCTTGACGAAGAGATAATTACCAACCCCCAGAACGCGGTTCTTCTGCTTAAGTCGGTTGAGTACGAGATGGAGAAGAGATACGATAAGCTGGCGAAGGCCGGCGTAAGAAATATTGTGGATTACAATAAGAAAGTATCCAACGCAAAGAGCAGGCCCAAGGATACGGACGATATAAAACATCATCCCATACCCTACCTTGTAGTAATTATTGACGAGCTGGCCGATCTTATGATAACCGCCGGTAAAGAAGTGGAAGAACCTATTGCCAGGCTTGCTCAGCTCGCGCGTGCGGTAGGCATTCATCTTGTCCTGGCGACCCAGCGGCCTTCCGTAAACGTTATTACCGGTGTTATAAAAGCTAACTTCAGCGCGAGGGCAGCTTACCAGGTAGCAACAAAAATTGACTCGCGCACTATACTCGATATGAACGGCGCGGAGCAGCTGCTCGGAAAAGGCGATATGCTGTTTCTTCCGACGGGCACGCCTAAACCCATACGAATTCAAAACGCATTCATCTCAACGGACGAAGTCGAGAAGATTACGAATTATGTCTATTCGCAGCCCGGTTATTCCAAGCCGTACTTCCTGCCGTCGCTTTACGAGAAGAAGAAAGCGGCCGCCGGCAATTTCCTCTCGGATCTCGACCCGATGTTCGAGGACGCGGCAAGGGTAATCGTGCGCCATCAGCAGGGCTCGGTATCTCTTCTTCAAAGGAGGCTTAAGCTGGGTTATTCAAGGGCAGCGCGTATTGTAGACCAGTTGGAGGAAGCGGGAATTGTCGGGCCGAACGACGGAAGCAAGGCGCGCGCTGTTTACGTGGAGAACGAAGAACAACTTGAGACTATTCTCAGGTCTTTATAACAAAAACCTGTCGTGCAGATAATCCGTTAATGTATTTTTAATATTTTATAAACGCGTATTGGCAATTAAAAAAGACATCCGTAGGCCGGGGGAAGAAGTGTTTCATGATCTCGGTATAGGTACGAGGGCCTCAGATCAGATACAGCGCTTTATCAATAAAGACGGCAGCTTCAACGTAGAAAGAAGAGGCCTGCCTTTTCTTCAGTCTCTCAGCTTTTACCACTCTCTTATTTCCATTTCATGGTTAAAATTCAACATCATCATTGTTTTATCTTATACAGCGATCAACCTAGTGTTCGCTCTGCTTTACCTTGCCGTCGGCTACGGGCATCTGTCGGGAGTCAGCGGTGTAACGTTCGCGGAGAGATTCTGGGATACTTTCTTCTTCAGCGTTCAGACTTTTACCACGGTCGGATACGGAAGGATTAGTCCTGTAGGTTTTTGGGCAAGCGCACTGGCGGCGGCCGAGTCGCTTGTCGGATTGATGGGATTAGCGTTTGCAACGGGATTATTATACGGCCGATTCTCCAAGCCGAATGTGAAGCTGATTTACAGCGAGAAGGCGGTTATTGCCCCGTACAAAGATATAACCGCTTTTGAGTTCCGCATTGCCAACGCGCGCAAGAACCAGCTTATAGAGGCCGAAGTCCAGGTTATTCTTTCGATGAAGAAGACAATAGACGGAAAGCGTGTAAGGAAATTTCACGAGCTTGAGCTTGAGAGGACGAAGGTAAATTTTTTCGCGCTCAGCTGGACGATTGTTCACCCGATCGGGGAAAACAGTCCGCTTTACGGCATAACCAAATCCGAGTTGGACGCGTCAGACGCAGAGTTCCTGATAATATTTAAAGCCTTCGACGATACGTTTTCGCAAACCGTGCATTCGAGGTATTCCTATAAATTCAACGAAGTCTCTTGGAACTCGAAATTCAAGAATATGTTTGTCGATTCGGAAAAAGATATTTCCGTGATTGATCTTGGTAAAATTCACCATATTGAAGAAAATTAAGTGAAAAGGATTGATTTAAGCGGCGCGGATTCGCAAATAATTAATCAATTTTATATGAATTCAATTATTTATAAATTTACAGCCTTAATCACGCTCATAATAGCGGGCTGCTGAAATATATGCGTATTCTATTTTTATCTTACATATTGTTCATCTTCTGTCTTTTTATCGGCACGGCACCGGCACAGGAAAACAGCACGTCCTTACTTTCCCGGCTCCAGGTAAAGTTCAACTCTACCTCGGATATTACGGCCGATTTTGCGGAGAAGATAAACGGCCGCAGCAATCTCAGCGGGAAGCTGTATTATAAAAAAGAAAACAAGCTGAGACTCGAGCTGAAGAATATGACTATCGTATCCGACGGAAACACCAATTGGAATTATAATAAAAAACAGAACAAGGTTATTATCAGCAGCTACGATCCGTCCAATCCCTCGCTCCTGTCTCTGAATGAATTAATTAACAAGTATCCGGATAAATGCACTGTAAGCGAAATATACGAGGACGGAAAGGAAACGCTCGATCTCAAACCTAAGTCGCAGGGAATGGGATTTACCGACGTAAGACTCTGGATTAACGGCGAATCATTGATTGATAAGGCTGTTATTCAGCAGGCGGTCGGCAATACGATAGAGGTTGAGTTTTCCGGCTACAAATTAAATCGTAATCTCAGCGATTCGAAATTTAAGTTTACCCCTCCGAAAGGAAGCAGTATTATTGACCTCAGATAAAAAGAAAAGACACTGGATCGGCAACATCTTTAAATACGGGCTTTCATTCGCCTTGAGCGGAGTATTCCTGTATATCGCCTTTCTCGATGTAAATTTCGATAAGGTTGTCACGTACGTCTCCGACGCTTCCATTTTCTGGATTGTCGTATTCATCTCTTCGCTGATGTTCGCTCACTTTCTCAGGGCTATAAGGTGGAAGATCATACTAAGGTCGGTAAAAAAAGATACGTCGCTTTTAAATTTATTCGGCGCTCTTATGGTAGGTTACGGCGTTAACTGCGTTGTACCGCGTCTCGGGGAAGTATCCAGAGCCGTTGTTCTGGGAAGATGGGAGAATCTTTCGCGCTCGTCTATGTTCGGCACGGTAATACTGGAGAGAGTTATAGATTTTATTTTTCTCGGCCTTACGGTTCTTGTAACCGAAATTATATGGACGGAGAACCTGAATAAGAGCTTTCCCTGGCTTGAGTCGGCATTGTATATCACCATGGCCGCACTCGCGGGGATAATTCTCTTTCTCTACCTGACGATCAGGTTCAAGGAGAAATTTTACGGCTTTATAATAAAATTTACCGGCAGGTTTTCCGATAAGGCAGCCCAAAAGCTCGGGTATATTTTCGACATGCTTACGACCGGTTTTGCGAGCCTGAAGGGTACAAAGAACTATATCTGGACTATTATTTTAAGCGCACTAATTATGATGGTTTACGCTCTCAGTTCGTTTATAGGTTTCTACACGGTGGGTATGCAGAATATCCAGCCGGTAAATTACGAAATGGGTTGGGTGCTGATGAGCATCAGCGCTATCGGCGTGGTGATACCCACACCCGGCGGAACGGGCTCGTACCACGCACTGGCAAAAGCCGCCCTCGTTCTACTTTTCGGGTTCGGCGAATCGATAAGCATGGCTTACGCATTTTTAACTCACATAATCTCGTACATAATTTTTGTTATAACGTCGCTGCTGTTCTTCTTTTTCCTCAACAAGCAGCACGATAATCTCATTAAAATTGTCGAAACCGAAATGGAAGATCTATGAAGTACCTGACGGTAATATTATTATTTATGACTTTTACTGTGGCATCTTTTTCGCAGGTTTCCGTAAGGGGCGGAATGGGCATCAGTTTTGTAAGTATGCCTTCGCTTACCGATTATTTAAACCAGAATTTTGTTCCTCCCGATCAGCAGCTCGGCACGTTCAATTCTTCGGTAATATTTTCAGGCGAAGGTTACGTGACGGTAAGAAAAAATTACGAAGTCGGTATAGAAGTCGCTTACCTCTTAAATTCTTATACCTTCGATTATACCCTGGGGCATTACCAGATGGCCTACGATATTATAATGCCGAGTCTCACCGGGTATTACGTGATAAGCGGAACGGGATTTAATTTTAAGTTCGGTGCAGGAGTCGGGCCGCGTTTTGTAAGCGCAAATGAAACCCTGCCGGCGAGGCCGTCGGCGGATAATTATACATCCACAGGTTTCGGAGTACTTTTAAGAGCTGAGGGCAATACATTATTGGGCGGAAACTTATACGCAAACATCGGCGCGGATCTAAGGTATGATTTCAACGGGGAACCAAAGAACGGCGGAAAAAATCTTTATAACAACGTCTACGGAAAGAACGTAAATATGAATTCGTTCTCCGCAGGATTAAGGCTCGGTGTAACATACATCTTCTAGGAGGTCCTATTGAACATACTGCAGGCTATATTGCTCGGAATTATTCAGGGGTTATCGGAGTTTCTTCCCATAAGCAGCACGGGTCATCTTACGGTAGCGGGAAAGCTGATGCACCTGATATCCGAATCGCGGCCGCAGGACTGGACGTCCTTTATCGCGGTGATACAGCTCGGCACTTTGCTGGCGGTGGTCGTCTATTTCTGGAAAGATCTGATGGACATAATCTCGGATTTTCTGAACGAGAATTTAGTGAAGCGCATACAATTCTCCAATCAAACTCAAAACTCGAAACTCGGCTGGATGATAATCATCGGATCGATTCCCGTAGGAATCATAGGCCTGGCATTCAAAGATGTTATTGAAGGCGCCCTGACTAAAAACCTTTACGTAATAGCCGGCAGCTTGATTGTACTTGCAATAATTCTTGCCGTCGCCGAAAAAACCGCGCACTTCAAAAAAGAGATGAAGGACATCACGATCAAGGATGCGTTTCTCGTTGGAATAGCCCAGTGCTTCGCTCTTATTCCCGGATCATCGAGATCGGGTACTACAATTACGGGCGGACTATTCCTCGGTATGAAAAGAGAAACCGCGGCAAGGTTCTCGTTTCTTCTCAGTATTCCAGCCGTGCTGGGGAGCGGACTGCTGGAATTAATGGAGGCTCTTAAGTATATCGATCAGTCTATGGCTATTCACCTTGTGGTCTCGACCATTGTTTCGGGAATATTCGGATATATCTCCATAGATTTTCTTCTCAAGTATTTAAGGAAAAACACTACGTTCCTTTTTGTGTATTACAGAATAGGACTAGGATTACTAATTATAGTATTATTGTCAACGCATATAATTAAACCTTAGGAGCGATCATGAAAAAATTAGTTTTTTCTTTCCTTATGATGTTTCTTATTATCGGATGCGGAAAGTCCGATTCAAAAGATAACAGCGCACTAAATGACGGGTTAAATCAACAAAAATCAAAAAAAGAAAGTACTGTAATGAGCGATTCAACAAGTATGAAAGATTCGAGCGAAGTAGCCGTAATTAAAACCAACATGGGAACAATCAAAATTGCTCTTCTTCCGGAAGAGGCGCCGAAGACAGTCGAGAATTTTGCCGGCCTCTCGAAGAAGGGATACTATGACGGAATTATCTTCCACAGGGTTATAGACGGATTCATGATTCAGGGCGGCGATCCGACGGGCACGGGAAGAGGCGGCGAGAGCATCTGGGGCGGGAAATTTAAGGACGAAATAAGCGACAAGGTAACATTCGATGCGCCCGGGATAGTAGCGATGGCCAATGCGGGTCCCAACACAAACGGCAGCCAGTTCTTCATCACCGTAGCCGCAACGCCATGGCTTAACGGGCACTATTCGATATTCGGGAAAGTTATTGAAGGTATGGATGTCGTTTACGCAATAAGCAAGGTGAAAACCAACAAGACCAACGATAAACCTCTGAGCGATGTAATTATGGAAAAGGTTACCATCGAAGGCGGCTCTAAATAAAAGTCATTTACACTTCTTCAAACAGACCGGGAGATTAACCGGTCTGGAGTTTATTTGCGGATAATTCCGCGGCATTCCAATTTATAGTCCGTCGTTCGGCAGGCTGCCCGTTTAGATGTGCGGAATAAAAAACGGCATTATCAATTAAACCGGGAAAGACTAATGAAGCAGGAAGAATACTTCTCATCTCGCTGGACATTAATAATTGCCACAATCGGCATAGCCGTCGGTACAGGAAACATCTGGCGCTTCTCCAGAATAGTAGCGCAGAACGGCGGCGGCTCGTTCTTAATTCCCTGGGTAATCTTCCTGCTTATCTGGTCGGTGCCGCTAATAATCGCCGAGTTCGCCATCGGCAAATCTACAAGGTTCGGCCCCGTAGGCGCGATTGCAAAAACGGCAGGCAGAAAATTCGGATGGATGGGCGCGTTCATCGTATTTGTCTCTACCGCGATAATGTTTTACTACTCCGTTGTAACCGGCTGGTGCCTTCGCTATTTTATCTCCGCTGTTTCCGGCGACCTGTTCAATACGACAAACCACCTACAGTACTGGGAACATTTTTCTACCAGCTATCAGCCGCTTATTTATCATTTTATTTCGATGGCGTTTGTTGCTTACGTTGTTTACAGGGGTGTAACGCGCGGAATAGAAAAGGTAACCAAATTCATGGTGCCGTCGCTTCTCATCATTTTAATAATTCTTTTCGTAAGAGCAGTAACTTTGCCGGGAGCCTGGGGCGGTATAAAGTATTTCTTTACCCCTCATCTCGACGTGATTCTGGATTATAAAGTCTGGCTCAACGCGCTTACGCAGAACGCGTGGGATACCGGCGCGGGGTGGGGACTCATAATGACCTACGCCATCTACATGAAGAAGAAGGAGGACATTTCTTTGAACGCCGCGCTGATCGGGTTCGGCAACAACACAGTATCGCTTCTTGCCGGAATTACAATTTTCTCAACGGTGTTCGCGTTAAGCTCTGTAGACGCGATGAGACAGATTACTCAATCGGGCCCCGCCAACACCGGGATTGACATTTATCTATCTTCCTCTGTTGTTTTCCAAGATGACGTCGCATTATATAATAAACGTATTATTCGCTTCGCTGTTTTTTATAGCACTGTTTTTTGCCGCGGTTACTTCTTTAATTTCGATGGTAGAACTTTCCACAAGAACGATGATAGATTTCGGTTTCAAGAGGAAGAAGGCGATTATAATCGTTGCGGTAATCGGATTCCTATTCGGAATTCCTTCGGCACTCGATACTTCCTTCTTTACAAACCAGGACTGGGTCTGGGGAGTGGGACTAATACTCAGCGGCGCGTTCATATCATTTTCAATCATACGTTACGGGGTCGATAAATTCCGCACCGAAATAATAAACGGCTACGGCAGCGATGTTAAGATAGGTAAGTGGTATAATTACGTAATTGGTCTTTTAATACCCGTGCAGGTTGTCGCGCTTATCTCGTGGTGGCTTATCTCCTCTGTTTCGTGGGATCCGCAGTGGTGGAATCCTTTCCACGCCGAGAGCGCCGGCACTTGCATCTTTCAGTGGGCGGTTGTACTCACATTATTTATCCTGCTGAATAAATTTCTTGTGAGCCAGACGCTGAGAGAAGATTAGGGAATGGAATATGGAATATGGAATATGGAATATGGAATATGGAATATAATGATGGAATATGGAATATGGAATATGGAATATGGATGATGGAATATGGATGATGGAATATGGGAGGTCGGCAAGTTGGGAGAGAATAACTTATCCCTTAAATAGGATTTAATTATATGTGCTTTCTTATCGTAAAAAAAGTACCAAATAAACATGCACTGAAAAAGAATTGCGGGAGATTGGATCCCGCTTCGCTGAAATAAATTAACTCGCAAGCGAAGCCGTCCCAAACCGTAGCACAGACTATTAGTCTGTGGCTCAATATTTTATAAAACAGACCAAAAATTGGTGGCATATTTTTATTGCTGTATCGTTTATTTAGCGTTTGGGACGGTCCCGCGCTAAAACAAAATTTATTTCTTTGCGCTACGCTTAATTCAATTTTCTCCCCGCAATTCTTATAGGTGCGTTGAAAACTAATATATTTAGAAGATTATTTTTACATTCATTGTAAATAGTATTATATCAATATTGCTCTTTCAAATTAATTTGAACGGCCCCAGAAAAGTTGACGTTTTGCCGCATATCATTTAAGATAGATAACTCTTATTTTTACAAAACAAAACTAAGTGTTTTAGTATGAATATCATTTCAATTATAACGATGATTTTAGTGCTCGGCCTCGTTTGGGGCGGATTCGGATTCTTCCTTACAAGAGCCATGAAGTACGAAAAGATAAAAGGGGAAAATGGCGAGGAGTAAAGCGAACGTTCCGGGAATTAACCAGGCGCTGAAAGAAATTAAAAACGGGGATTTGAAACCTCTTTATTACTTTTTCGGTGAGGATTCTTACAGCATAGAGAACGCGGTTCATCTTATAGAAGAAAAAGCAAAACCCTTCATAACCTCCGAATTCGACAAAGAAGTTTTTTACGGTGAAGATAAGAATCTTTCCGACGTACTCGATTTCGCCACCGCTTTCCCGTTCGGGTCGGATAAGAAGCTCATCATCTTCAAAGAGTTTGAAAAAGTAAAAGATAAGAAAAAATTAGCGTCTTACGCGGAATCGCCTGCCGACTTTACAATTATGGCTCTTCATCATGCCGGCTCAGTAACAGTTTCGGAGAGCGGTCTTTATAAAACGATGCTCGATAACGGCTACCTGTTTGAGGCGAAGGAATTAAAAGGCGGAAATCTTATCGACTGGCTGATCGAATACACCGAATCGAAAGGCAGGCATCTGAGCCGGGAGAATGCGCAGCTTCTTGTGGATATTGCCGGCGAGAGCCGCAGTCTCCTCGAAACTCAGCTTGAAAAAATAATTACATTCCTGGGCGACGCGCAGGAAATTACATTAGAGTCTATCCGTGATCTTTCTACTAAGCTCAAAGAATTCACCATCTTCGATCTTCAAAACGCTCTTGCTAAAAAGGATAAAACAGAATCGCTGAAGGTCGCATATAATCTTTTGGAAAAAGGTGCCGAGCCGACTTTCATCATTTATATGCTTACGCGGTATTTTACCGGACTTTCCAGGATAAAAGAACTCAAAGAAAAAAAGACACCCGACCAGGCCGCGGCAAGGATAGTCGGTACCCATCCTTACTATTATAAAGATTATCTGAAAGCCAGAACCTTGTTTTCGGATAAAGAGCTAATGAACACCGTGAGGGCGTTGCTTAATGCCGACCTAACCATAAAGACAACGTCGACGGACGGGAAAACGGTGATCTCTATTTTGATAGGGGAAATCCTTAAGTGAAGCATGAATGCATGGGGGCATGGATGCATGGCGACCTCCACCAATTTTAGGAGGCAAATTTTGTATTTACTAAATATTGAACTCTTACATAGTTCCGGTTCTTTTTGGTTTCCTTTTCTATAAATATATTGCTCCTACGGAGCGAAAACTGATAGGTGCAAGCCCCGGAGGAGCTTAATTTTTGTAGCAAAATTTGTTGCTCCCAATCTCCAAGAACCTTTTAGGGGTTCAATAACTTTAACAAGGAGTTACGGGCCTTTTATTATGCCAATTCAATCTATTATTTGCGTCAGAGAAGGAAAGCGGAGTTTATTCATGCACACATGCGTTCATGCAATCATGCATTTTTCGCGGGTATTTTTAACATACCCTATGTTTATTCAATCTTTGCGATTTTTTAAGTAATTTATCCGTTGATATAGGAAACAATTCACTCATTAAAGAGTATAAATCTGTTGTCTGATAAAAAGTTTCAAGATCTGTCCGATGAAGATCTGATATTGGAATTTCAAAAGAACGGGACCGAAGAGGCGTTTGAAATACTGGTTAACAGGTATAAAAATCCGCTTACCAACTTCGTGTTCAGATTCCTTGGTAATTACGAGGCGTGTGCCGACATTGTGCAGGAAACTTTCATAAAGGTTTACAGATACAAGGACTCCTATACGTCCATTGCCAGGTTCTCAACGTGGATTTATACGATTGCCGGAAATCTTGCCAGAACCGAGTACCAGCGGCGCAAAAGACGCAAGTTTTTCTCTATAAACTCTTACGGCGAAAACAACGAAAATTATGAGATACCGGACGAGCAATACCGCCCGGATGACATAACTGACAGCGGCATAAAGGATAAGATAATCCAGAAAGCATTGATGAAGGTGTCCGATGCGTATAGGGAAGCCGTAATTTTAAGAGATATCGAAGGTATGTCGTACGAGGAAATAGCGGAAATTATGAACATTACCGTAGGTACGGTAAAATCAAGGATTAACAGGGGCAGAGCTCAATTACAGGAAATGCTGAAGGATATATATAATGAATAAAGGCTACTATAATGGAACCCAATGAGGAAGAAACGGAATATTCCGAACTAATACGGACACTTAAAGGACTTCGTAAAGTAAACGCTCCCGCGGATTTCGAGCTCAATTTAATGAGAAAGCTGAATGAGCCGGAGCCTGTAGCTGAACGCGGAATTTGGAGTGTTTTCCGCAGAAATTCTCGTCTTATACCTTCCGCCGCACTTGCCGTAGCAGCAGTTATAATTATTTTTGTATTCCGGGTCGATTCCGGCAGCTCCGTTAATCCTCTGCTAGTCCTCCCTAAGGAAAGAACCGA
The DNA here is from genome assembly GCA_963787005.1 of uncultured Bacteroidota bacterium. Taxonomy (GTDB): domain Bacteria; phylum Bacteroidota; class Ignavibacteria; order Ignavibacteriales; family Ignavibacteriaceae; genus FEN-1297. The sequence continues at coordinate 14,701 of CAWBBX010000044.1, read as the reverse complement.
CATTATGGTCGATTCGGGAGAGCCGGCCGACGGGCAGTTCGGTGTCAATAATCCGCAATTAGAGAAAAAACTTTCCGAAATGGCCAAAAAATTCGCTGAAAACGACTCAAATCAAGATAAAAGCGGCGCAAAAAATCCGGGAGGTGAAACTCCTTATTTAACCGGTTCGATGATAAAATCCGGTCTGAATTTCCGGCAGGTAAACCTGGATAAAAGGGAAAGAATGGAAGTAACAAAGCTGAAAAGGAAGATGGAGACGATGATAAACGCGGGAAATAAAAGGTAGGAATTCATTAAAGACAATAGATTATTACTTTGATATTTTTGCAGAACTTTTCTATATTTAAGGCTACTTTTAGAGTAAATATTTAAAAACAGGTTTTATTATGAAAAAAGGCATTCACCCAAATTATAGACCGGTTGTATTTCAAGACGCATCGTGTGATTTTGCGGTTTTGACGAGGTCCACTATCAAAACAGAAGATACCATTCAGTGGCAGGACGGCAAGACATATCCGCTGGTGAAGCTGGAAATCTCTAGCGGCTCTCACCCGTTCTTTACCGGCAAGCAGAAACTTCTGGATACTACCGGAAGGGTTGAGAAATTCAATAGGAAATATGCTAAACTGAAATCGAAATAATCTTCGAATAACGTTTAATATAGAAAAATTTAAAAGGCCAGATTTTACCTGGCTTTTTTTTATTTTATCGAGAATTTGACATAAATCGGGTCGGCGAATTTTTCAGTTGTATTAAACATTTTTTGTTCGGAATTTGCGACTTCGACAGCGGATCGTACCTAAATCATCTCCCAACTTATAAGAATTGGAATCATGAAGAAATTGAAAAAGAGTTATATAATTACCGCGGCAGTCATTGTTGTTCTTATTCTTTTGATTCTTCCCAAAATAAACTCATCGGATAATGCATCGGGCGGTAATGCTGCTATCGGCGAACAGAGCACGATAGCCGTTGACGCTTATATTGCGAAGCCAGGGAAGCTGCAGAACTTTGTGAATACGAGCGGAACCATACTTGCTAACGAGGAAGTTGAGCTGAGAAGCGAAGTGCCCGGTAAGATTACGGAGCTGTTATTTAAAGAAGGAAGCAAGGTTAAGAAGGGCGATCTGCTGGTTAAGATAAACGATTCCGAGCTTCAGGCCGAGCTTCTAAAATCACAGTACGTTTTAAAGCTGTCTGAGGAAAAAGAATACCGCCAGCGCCAGCTCCTAGCAAAGGAAGCCATTTCCCAGGAAGAATATGACAATGCTAAGAACGAAATGAATGTAAATAAAGCGCAGGTTGTGCTTCTTAAAGCCCAGATTGCTAAGACGGAAATTACCGCTCCTTTCGACGGCAGAATAGGCTTGAGGAACGTCAGCGTGGGAAGCTACATCTCCGCTTCAACCGACATTGCAAGTCTTCAGAACCTGGATCCGATTAAGATAGATTTTTCGATTCCGGAAAAATATTCATCGTCGGTGAACGTCGGCGACGGTATCGAGTTCCAAATAGCCGGCACAAATAAAAGCTACTACGGAAAAGTGTACGCACTTGAGCCTAGAATTAATAACGTGACGAGAACCCTGCAGATACGCGCTTACTGTTCGAATTCCGACGGCAAGCTTCTGCCGGGCGCATTCGCCGACGTAAAATTAGTTCTGAAGAATGTGGACAACGCATTAATGGTCCCCACGCAGTCGATAGTTCCGATACTCAAAGGGCAGAAGCTTTATCTCTATAAGAGCGGAAAGGTGATGGACAGAGTTGTAGATACAGGAATCAGAACCGATACGACCGTGCAAATCACCAGCGGTATTTCTCCTTACGATACCGTTATTACGTCGGGCATTCTCCAGGTTCAGCCCGGGATGCCGGTAACATTGTCGCGAGTAAAATAATTTAACATAAAAGTTGGCCGATGAGTTTATCTTCACTTAGCATAAGACGTCCGGTACTGACGATAGTAATGTCTATCGTTATAGTATTATTCGGAATAATAGGATATACCTACCTTGGTGTGCGCGAATACCCCGCGGTTAATCCGCCTGTTATTACTGTCGCCACTAATTACGTAGGTGCGAACGCCGATGTAATTGAATCGCAGATTACCGAGCCGCTCGAAGAATCGATAAACGGAATCGCGGGCATACGCTCGCTTACTTCAGTGAGCCGCGACGGAAGAAGCACAATTACAGTCGAGTTTGATCTTGACGTTGACCTCGAAGCTGCGGCAAACGACGTAAGGGACAGGGTGTCGCGCGCAATAAGCCAGCTTCCGCCCGACGTGGAAAATCCCATCGTCTCCAAAGCCGACGCCGACGCGTCACCCATTGTCTTTTTAAATGTTCAAAGCGACACTAGAAATCTGCTCAACCTATCTGCAATTGCCAACAACGTTTTTAAGGAAAGGCTTCAGACAATTCCGGGCGTCAGCTCGGTTCAGATCTGGGGAGAGAAAAAATATTCTATGCGCCTCTGGCTCGATCCCGCCAAGCTGGCCGCCTACAGTCTTACTCCTCTGGACGTTAAAACCGCGCTTAACAGGGAGAACATAGAGCTTCCGGCCGGAAGAATAGAGGGAAACAACACAGAGCTTTCTATAAGGACCATAGGCCGCCTCACTACCGCCGACGAATTTAACAATCTTATTATAAAAGAGGACGGCGGAAATGTAATTCGTCTTAAAGATATAGGACACGCCGAGCTCGGCGCGGAGAACGACAGAACTATTTTAAAACGAAACGGCATTCCTATGGTCGGGGTAGTGCTTATCGCGCAGCCCGGAGCGAACAACATAGCTATAGCGGATGAGTTTTACAAAAGAGTCGAACAGATCAAGAAAGATCTTCCTCCCGATATCCATACCGGCATAGGGTTCGACGTTACTAAATACATCAGGCAGTCGGTAAGCGAAGTGGAGCAGACTATCTTCCTTGCGCTGGGACTTGTAATACTTATCATCTTTCTTTTCCTGCGCGACTGGAGAACAACAGTTATACCTGTTATAGCGATCCCCATCTCCTTGATAGGAGCTTTCTTTATAATGTACGTGATGAACTTTTCCATCAATGTACTAACGCTACTGGGAATAGTGCTCGCTATAGGTATTGTGGTAGATGATGCCATTGTTGTATTGGAAAACATTTACGCTAAGATAGAAGACGGCATGTCGCCTATCGAAGCTTCGAAGAGAGGTTCCGCGGAAATATTCTTCGCCATTATATCAACCACCATCGCTTTAGCATCGGTATTTCTTCCGATCATTTTTCTTTCTGGCTTAACGGGCAGATTATTCAGGGAGTTCGGAATAGTGCTTGCGGGATCGGTTGTAATATCCGCTTTCGTCGCTCTTACCTTAACACCCATGCTCGGATCAAAGATTCTTAAAGGAAGGGAAAAAGAAAAACACAACTGGTTTTATATTAAGACCGAGCCGTTCTTCGCTAAGATGATGAGCGGTTACAGGAGCACTTTGCAGAGATTCATGACCAGGAGATGGCTTGCCTGGGTTATAATGGCGGTTTCGCTGGGATCCATTTATTACCTCGGCGCTAACACTCCTTCGGAGCTTGCGCCGCTAGAGGACAGAAGCGGTCTCCGATTTTTCGCATCGGCTCCGGAAGGCTCATCTTACGAGTACATGGATCACTTTATGGACGAGCTTATCGCGCTCATTAAAAAAGACGTTCCGGAGAGAGACGCAATAATATCCGTTACTTCACCCGGCTTCGGCGCGTCTAGCTCCGTTAATTCAGGCTTTGTATTTCTTGTCTTGAAAGATCCGGATCAAAGATCGAGAACGCAGCAGCAGATTGCAGAGCAGATGTCGCAGGAGGTGAAGAAGCTTACCGGCGCGCGGGTTTACGTAACACAGCAGCAGACAATAGGAGGAAGAAGAGGCGGACTCCCGGTGCAGTACGTAATTCAGGCACCTAACTTCGAGAAGCTTAGGGAATATCTTCCTAAATTTGTAGAAGCCGCCCGGCAGGACCCGGTTTTCTCTATTGTAGACGTCGATCTGAAATTCAATAAACCCGAGCTTAAAATTACTATCGACAGACAGAGAGCAAGGGACCTTGGAGTTTCCGTAATCGATATTGCGCAGACAATTCAATCTGCTTTCAGCGGACAGAGGTTCGGGTATTTTATTAAGGACGGCAAGCAGTACCAGGTTATCGGCGAAGTCGCGAGGCAATTCCGGGACGCTCCTATCGATCTTAAATCGCTATACATTAAGAACAACAAAGGCGAGCTTATCCAGTTGGATAACGTTGTTCACTTAGAAGAGCAAAGCACACCTCCGCAGCTTTACAGGTTTAACAGGTACGTTTCCGCTACCGTGAGCGCGGGCCTGGCTCCAGGCAAAACAATCGGCGACGGTATTAAAGAGATGGATAAGATTAAGGCGAAGGTGCTCGACCAGTCATTCTCTACGGCTCTAACCGGCGCATCCAAAGATTACGCCGAGAGTTCTTCGAGTCTTATTTTCGCATTCCTTCTCGCAATCGGATTAATCTACCTCGTGCTTGCGGCGCAGTTCGAAAGTTTCAGAGATCCGTTTCATTATTTTGTTTACTGTTCCGCTCGCTATTGCCGGTGCGCTGATCTCGCTCTGGTATTTCAATCAAACACTTAACATATTCAGCGAGATCGGAATAATAATGCTGATCGGACTGGTAACTAAGAACGGAATTCTTATTGTCGAGTTCGCTAACCAGAGGAAAGCGGCGGGACTAAAAAAGCTGGACGCTATAGTCGACGCTTCGGTTGCGAGACTAAGGCCTATTTTGATGACGAGCTTGTCTACCATACTCGGCATTCTGCCCATAGCTCTTGCACTGGGCGCCGGATCGGAGAGCCGTGTTTCGATGGGTATCGCCGTGATCGGCGGATTAATTTTCTCAAGCGGTCTGACGCTCTATGTTATACCGGCAATTTATTCCTATTTCTCAAGAGCAACCGCGTCGGTATCTAATGTTGCGGAAGAAGGTTTAGGCGCGGGAGAACGTGACACCGGATTCGCGACCAAGTAGTTGATACAACCGAAAAAAATAAAATTGGTTAATTAATTAAAAAAGAATTTTCGCTATGAAAATGAAGAACTATTACATCGTTATATTAACAGCTTTATTAACTTTTAACGCTTGCGGAGTTTTTGCGCAGACAAAGATGACGCCCGACGAGGCGGTTAAGATCGCGCTGTCAAATAATTATTCTATACAGATAGCGAAGAACCAAAGCAAAATTGCCGAGAACAATTACTCAGCGGCCGCGACGGCGCTGCTTCCCACTCTGGATGCAACCGGTTCTTACACAAAAAGCAAGACGAATACAAAGCTCGAGTTTTTTAACGGCGGCACAATTGACAGGAACGGCGCAAACTCCAGCAACCTTTCCGCCGGGGTAACACTTAACTGGACTATCTTCGACGGCTTCAAAATGTTTGCTGCTTTAGATCAATTAAAAGAATTGAATAAAACCGGCAAAACCAACTTCAAAGCCTCTCTGGAATCCAACGTTTCCGGCGTGTTGACTACGTACTACGACATTGTAAGACAGAAAGAAGTTCTTGACGTAATTGATAAGAACATTACAATTTCAAATGAAAGAGTGAAGATCGCGGAATCTAAGAAGAACGTCGGCGCCGGCTCCAAGTTTGATCTATTAAGAGCGCAGGTCGATCTGAATGAAGACAGATCATCCTACCTTCAGGGAGTACAGAATCTTTCCGACCTGAAAGTTAAGCTCAACCGGCTGCTCGGCAGGAATCCCGGAACGGAGTTCGACGTTATCGATACGATAGCAATAGATACAACATTATCTTACGATGCCCTTAAAGGCGAGACTCAGAAATATAACACCGAGCTCACGATAGCGCGGCAGAATAAAAGTGTTGCCGACGCAAATTTAACATTGGCAAGAGGCGACATTTATCCTACTATCAGTTTAAACCTCGGGTATAATTTCCTGAAGTCCGAGTCGGAAGCGGGTTACGCAAAGTCGAACCAGAACAGCGGAATTAACTACGGCGTAACCGCGTCGTTTAATTTATTTAACGGATTACAGACAAGACGCGATATAGAAAACGCGGAAATTTCTATCGACAACAGCAGCATATCTTTGAAGAATACCGAGAGCCAGGTTTCATCAGATCTTTTGAACGCTTACAAAAGATACCGCAACGCGCTTGAGCTTGTAACGCTCGATTCAGAGAATCTAAAAGTTGCGGAAGAGAATGTTTCTATTGCTTTAGAGAAACTTAAGCTAGGCAGCATTATTCCCGTGGAATTCAGGGAAACGCAGACACAGATGGTCAGCGCAAAGAGCAGTCTTGTCACGGCTCAGTACCAGGCGAAAACGGCGGAGACCGATCTTCTGAGAATTAGCGGGCGGCTCATAAAATCGGAATAGGGAAAAGATTTTAAAGTTTAGTTATTTCCGCGGCTATTGTCTATTCATTAATAAGTTAATAATCCTTACATATTTAGATAATTAACCCACCAGCTTTTTATAAGGGGAGAAATTGCCTAGCCGATCATTTAACTCTCTTTTTCCCATCCATAAAGGGATAAGCTATTTAGGAAGTAGTACACTGTAGGCAGGGCCGGGGCTAAATGTATAACGAATATTGAAACGCCATTTAGGGCGTCTTGGTCCCGCGGAAAATTTCTTACAAAATCATTCATCCAATCGATTTGATATGCTAAAGATTCTTAGCTGAAAAAACCTTAAATTATCAATCTATTTATTAACGAATGGACTTTTACTTGCAGCTTTGCATCTTTGAAGATATATACTTCGACCGGCTGGAACCCCTTATTTATTCCCGGCCCGTCTATAGTCTGATATGCGGTATTAACTCTCTGAGGGCCAAGATCTTAAGAGAATACCCCGGGGTTAAATATTCGCTTCACTGCAGACCTTACCTCGATGGTGTTGTGAAGACTCATAACGCCGGCGTCGACGTAAATAAAATCGACGAGGATTCATGCCTGTTCATCAACGGCAGAGTACTCGCCGACGAAAGCCTGTCCAAATTAATCCCTTTAAATAGCAAAGAAGATAAACTATACATAAACGGCGATTCTATCGTGGCAGCGCGGATTTCCGGTAAGCTGCTGGAAGAAGTGAAATTCAATATGCACGATCTTCTCAGCGAATCAAATTTTAACGGGCTGCCGGTGGAAAAAGTCGATGTTAAAACCATCGATTACATCTGGGATCTGGTTAACAACAACGGAAGCGAACTTCTTAAAGATTTTAATTATTTGACGAAAAAGGGCGGACACAAAAAGAAAGGCTCGATTTTAGGCAAGGTTCCGGATAGTGCGCATCTCGTGGAGAAAGAAAATATTTTTATAGACGAGGGCGCGGAAATAAAATCCGGTGCGGTAATAGACGCGTCGAAAGGTCCGGTCTTTATTGATAAGAATGCCGTCGTTTTTCCGAATGCGGTAATAGAAGGACCCGTGTACGTAGGCGAATCTTCCCAGGTTAAAAGCTGCGCACGAATTTATGAGAACGTAAGCATCGGCAGTGTCTGCAAAGTAGGAGGAGAGGTGGAGGACTCTATTATTCTTCCTTACACAAACAAGCAGCACTCGGGATTTATCGGTCACGCATACCTGGGCAGCTGGGTCAATCTCGGTGCCGATACCAATTGCAGTGACTTGAAAAACAACTACGGCAGTGTTAAAGTGTACGTGAACGGAGAAGTAGTTAACAGCGGCACCCAGTTTCTCGGTGTAATTATGGGAGATCATTCAAAGACTGCCATAAACACGATGTTCAATACGGGAACTATCGTCGGCTTCTCATCAAATATATTCGGCGCAGGTTTCCCTGCTAAATATATTCCGTCGTTCTCATGGGGCGGCAGCGACGCCGTTACTACGTACGACCTGGAGAGAAGCATTGAGACCGCAAGAAGGGTGATGGTTAGAAGATCTCAAAATCTGCATGAGACCGAGGAGAAGCTGTTCAGGAAGATATTCGATCTAACAAAGAAGGAAAGGAGAAAACGGGGCTACCCGTATTAAAATATATGGCTCAATTCGAAGAACATACCGTAAAGAATTTATACGAAGGCGTAAGGGGATTGGCTGTTAAGATTCTCAACCGCGTTGAGAGGACCGATGCGTACCTGGAAAGACTGCTCGATCACGAGATGAGAAACAATGAGCTGAGCGGAAAGGATAAAGCGCTGCTTTATGAAATAGTTCACGGCGTTATTAGATGGATGGGCAGGCTCGACTGGGTGCTGAACGGTTTTTATAAAGGGCAGTTCTCCAAGGCTATACCGAATTTGAAAAACGGATTAAGGGTCGCGCTTTACCAGATAATGTTTCTCGACAGGGTACCGGATTACGCGGTAGTTAACGAAGCCGTGGAATTCGTAAAGAAACTGCAGGGACAGAAGCCGGCCGATCTAACAAACGCCATACTGCGCAATATCGTAAGAAATAAAAACGGCATCAGGTACCCTGATCCCGAAGAAGATCTTCCCGGTTACTTAAGCGCGTATTATTCTCATCCCTCCTGGATGGTTAAAAGATACCTAGCTAGGTTCGGGAAAGAAGATACGGAGAAACTTCTTCTTACAAACAACGAAAAGCCGTATCTTACTCTGAAGCTCAATGCGCTGAAGACAAACCCGGAAGAATTCAAGAAACTACTTAACTCGGTTAACCTCAGGTATTCACCCGGAAAATATCTTCCTGAATTCTTTAAACTTCAAAACCTTACTAACATAACTGCTTGGGAGTATTTTGCCTCGGGATATTTCAATATACAGGACGAAAGCGCGGGACTAGCCTGCAGACTTCTCGAAGTAGATAAAGGAATGCGCGTGCTCGATCTCTGCGCCGCCCCCGGCGGCAAGTCCGCCTACATAGCCGGATTAATGCACGACGAGGGCGAAATTGTGGCCGTCGACCGCTACGAAAGCAGGCTGCAGATACTCAGAAAAAATATGGAGCGGCTCGGTATTAAAAGCATTCAAACAATCGAGTCGAACGCGCTTGAATACAACGGCGGACCGTTCGACAGGATTCTGGCGGACGTTCCCTGCTCGGGTACGGGAACTTTATCGAAGAAGCCTGATATAAAATGGAAGAAAGATATGCTCGATCTTAGGAGAATGCACGAGCTTCAATTCGGCCTGCTTGTGAAGGCTTCGAGTATGCTTAAGCCCGGCGGACAACTTGTATACAGCACATGTTCAATTGAGACGGAAGAAAACTTCGATATGATAAAGGAATTTCTCGAGTCGCATCCTAACTTTAAACTTGAAGACGCCGGGAAACAATTTCCTGCTGAGATAGTGGATGAAAACGGATGCATACAGACCCTGCCGCACGTGCACCACATGGACGGCGCCTTCGCGGCTAAGCTGGTGAAAGTTGAGTAAATTAAAATATATAATTTCCTTTTATGCATCCTTGTTATTATTTTTTAAAATCTATTTAATATTTAATTAATTTCATTATGCTAGATAAATTTGCAGAAGAACTTAAAAGGGCCCGGCAAAGCTGCGAGATTACTCTTCAGCAAATCGCCGCTAAGACCAGGATAGACCTTAAATTTCTTGAGGCTCTTGAAAACGGAAATTTCTCCTTTCTTCCTGACTTATACGTAAAAGCGTTTATTCGGGAATACTCTAAAATGGTAGGGCTGGAACCAGAAGAAACCGTGGAAAAATTTGAGGCTGCTAAGAAAGGCAAGAACTTCGGTACGGCGGAAACTTCCGAAGAAATTAAAGAAGAAAATAAAGAGGCGGGAGAGCAAAAAGAAAAATCTGCCCCTCCACCCAAACCGAAACAGGCGGCACCTGTTCATAAATCCTACGAATCGGAACCGGGACGCAACGGCTCCGCTGATTCTTCCTCAAACATAAATAAAAAGAAACTAGCGCTTGCCGGGGGAATAGTCGGCGTAATTATTCTGGCGGTTGTAATCTATTTTGGATTTATACAGGGCAGTTCCGATATAATCGTCAAGGAAAAGCCGATTGAACAGATCATCAAGGAAAACCAACATCGCTACGAGGAAGAACCCACTGCCGCAGCTGCGGCCGATACCGTTAAATCTACGCCGGCACCCCGCAATTTAATATTAACTATGGAAGCATCCGACACTACTTGGATCAAAGTGATGATCGATGACGGCTTGACAGAGGAGTTTACGCTCATGCCTGGTTCGAAAAAAGAAATTGCCGCAAGCTCTAATTTTAAGATGATAGTCGGAAGCGCCGGTGCATTAAATCTCAGTCTGAATAATAAACAGCTCAATCTTAAGGGCGATAAGCACGAAGTGAGGTATCTTTCTATCGATGCTTCCGGAATGAGTTATTTAAAAGACCTTCCAAATTTCACCCGGTAATAAATGGCAGGTAAATTAGAGAAGAGAATCGAAGAGCTTCGCGAGCTTATAAGAGAGCACGATTACAAGTACTACGTTCTGGCGGAGCCTTCGGTAAGCGATAGGGAATACGACTCCCTGATGAAAGAGCTCGAAGAACTTGAGGCGGAACATCCCGAACTGATCACATCCGATTCACCCACGCAGCGTGTCGGTAAAGACCTTACCAAGGAATTTAAACCGGTTGAGCACAAAGTGCCGATGCTAAGCCTGGCAAATACCTACAGCGAAGACGAGCTGCTGGACTTCGACAGGCGTGTGCGCTCCGGTCTACCGGAAAACGATAAGGTGGAATATGTAGTAGAACCGAAGATCGACGGTGCGTCAGTCAGCCTTCATTATATAAACGGGGTTTTACATACCGCCGCTACCAGAGGCGACGGTACCGTGGGCGAAGAGATAACCGTAAACGTTAAAACCATCAGGCGCGTTCCTCTTAAGATAAAGAAAGATAAATCGGTTAAATATAAGCTGAGCGATTTCGAGGTGCGCGGCGAGATTTTTATGAAGATTAAAGATTTCCAAAAGCTTAACGCCCAGCGGGAGAGAGACGGCGAGAAACTGTTCGCAAATCCGAGGAACTCTTCCGCCGGAACTTTGAAAATGCAGGACCCTAAAATTGTGGCGAAAAGGCCGCTAGATGTTTTTCTTTACACGCTTATCAGTACGGAAGAGGAATTCGAGTCGCAGCTTGAAAGCCTTCAATTAATGAAGAATCTCGGATTGCAAGTTAACCCCGAATATAAACTCTGCAAAAATATCGGCGAAGCGCTGGAAGCCTGCCATAAGCTGGAGGAAAAGCGAGACTCGCTAGAGTACGAAATTGACGGTGCGGTTATAAAGGTAAACTCCGTGCGCCAGCAGAAGGAACTCGGCAATATTGCCAAGTCGCCCCGCTGGGCTGTTGCGTATAAGTTTAAAGCGAAGCAGGCTTTTACTAAACTGAATAAAATTACGTGGCAGGTGGGACGTACCGGTACTGTCACTCCGGTCGCCGAGTTGAACCCGGTGTTCCTTTCAGGCTCCACTATAAGCCGCGCCACACTGCACAACTTCGATGAGATAACGAGAAAAGACATACGCGAAGGTGATAAAGTAGTTATTGAAAAGGGAGGGGAAGTTATTCCCAAGGTAGTCGCCGTAGTTTTAAGCGACAGGCCGAAGAACAGCAGGCCGACAAAGCCGCCGGAAAAATGTCCGGTTTGCGGAACACCTCTTTTCAAGCCTGAAGGTGAGGTTGCTTATTACTGTGAGAACACCGAGTGCCCTGCGCAGGTTAGAGGCAGAATAGAACATTTCGCCGCTCGCGGAGCGATGGATATAGAAGGTCTTGGGGAAGCTTTGATTGAACTTTTCGTCGAGAAAGAAATTTTGAAAACTTATGCTGATATATATGAGCTAAAGAATAAGCGCGATGAACTTATTAAGATCGAAAGACTCGGAGCGAAGAGCGTCGATAATCTTTTAAACGCGATAGAGGAAAGCAAAAAGCAGCCGTTCGCAAAAGTACTTTTTGCGCTCGGCATAAGGTACGTTGGCACGGGCGCCGCTAAAAAGCTGGCGGACAGCTTCGATTCGATAGACGATCTTATATGCGCTTCGGAGGAAAAGATCTCCGATATCCACGAAATCGGGCCCAGCATCAGCAGAAGCGTAGTTAAGTTTTTCTCTAGTAAATCGAATCTGAAGAACGTAGAGCGGTTAAAGAAATACGGCTTAAATTTTCAAGCCGCCAAAAGGGAACAGAAAGAAACATTTTTTACCGGGAAGACTTTTGTAATTACCGGCAGTCTTTCCGGCTTTACAAGAGAGCAGGCGGGAGATAAAATAGAGAGTTTGGGCGGAAAAATAACTTCTAGCGTCAGCAAGAAAACCGATTTCGTACTCGCCGGCGAAAGTCCCGGCTCAAAGCTGGATAAAGCCAAAGGCCTCGGAATCGGGATAATGAAAGAGGAAGAATTCGTTAAACATTTAAACGAAGCCGGGGCTTAATGTTCGAATCCGTAAAAAAGAAAATAGCCTATATTGTAGTAAACAGAAGTTTAAAGGAAAAGCCGGCATCGGTTCAGGTATTTAACAATCTATTCACCTCGGCTTACAACTTTTTAGTAATCATGCCCGAGGATGAAAGCGATTTTTATCAGGCTGTTGAAGTCCTATCTTTTCTTCACGAGTCAGGGAAAAATTACGCGGTGTTTACTTACGATTTCAGGGTCAGTTTGATCCCTGCGAAATTCCGCCCTTCGGTTGTGGATTTTTCGCTGGAGGATTTAAGCCGATTGAAGCTTCCGACCGCGCGCTTGAAAGATAAGCTCTCGACTCTGGAATTTAACACAGTGCTCGATTTAAACCGTAAGGAAAGCCTGTTTAACAGCTATTCGGCAAATCTGGTTAAAGCTAATCTCAGGGTGGGATTTACCAAGTATAATTCGGATAAATATTATAATTTGCAGGTTGCAAATCTGGAAGATAATGCTCAGATTGTTTATAAGAATTTTTTAAATTGCTTACAAATGTTTTAAGGGCGGAACATGAACTTTGAAACCAAGAGGGTAGACGACATAACGGTATTCAAGTTAAACGAAAAACGGCTCGACACTAATATTTCCGGCTTGGTTAAAGGCGAGTTTACTCTACTGCTGAAGGTTGAAGGGGTAAACAAATTAATCGTCGATTTAAGTGAAGTTGAGTCTTGCGACAGTTCCGGCCTGAGCGCTATACTTGTAGCCAACAGGATCCTCCAGACAACCGGCGGCGCTATGCGCCTGGCCGCTCCTTCCGAAAAAGTTTATTCGCTTATAAAGATCACCCAGCTCGACCGCGTTCTTCCGGTCTGCGAGTCTATCGACGATGCATTCGAGGAATTAAAAAAAGAATAAGGAACTCCCTTTGAAAGGAAGCGCTCTAGATTACGTAATTATTGTAGCTTACCTAATTGGAATCGCCGTGTTCGGTATTATCTCAGGCGGTAAGCAGAGGTCCGTTAAGGACTACTTTCAGGGGTCTAAAGTTGTGCCGTGGTGGGCCGTCTGCTTTTCTATAGTTGCGGCCGAAACGAGCACATTAACCTTCATATCCATACCGGGTCTCGCTTATCTTACGAACTTGAATTTCCTTCAGGTAACTTTTGGTTATCTCGTCGGAAGAATAATAGTCGCTTTTGTTTTTCTTCCGGCGTATAATAAAGGCGAGCTTAAGACCGCATACACATTTTTAGAGAACCGCTTCGGGGGGAAGACAAGGTCTTTCGCATCGATTGTATTTTTGTTCACGAGGGTGGCAGCCGACGGAGTGAGACTTTTCGCAACCGCAATTCCTCTCAAACTCATGCTTAATATTAGTTATCCCGAAGCCATCGCAATATTGGCGGTTGTTGCTCTTATTTATACTTATACAGGCGGAGTAAAGGGTGTTATCTGGGTAGACGTAATTCAGATGTTCGTTTACCTGGGCGGTGCAATTATTGCCGGCATATTCCTTATTCATATTCTGCCAGACGGATGGTCTTCCGTAACGCATGCCGCTTCAGCCGCGGGTAAATTCGGTATTGTAAACTGGGGATTCGATAAAGGAATAAGCGGCTTCTTCAGTCAGCCGTATACATTGATCGGAGGAGTAGTAGGCGGAGCGTTTCTTTCCATGGCTTCTCACGGCACCGACCAGCTTATTGTACAAAGACTGCTTACAACCAAAAGCCTGAAGGACAGCCAGAAAGCGATTATCGGAAGCGGCATTATTATAATAATTCAATTTGCGATTTTCCTAGTGGTAGGAGTTATGCTTTACGCTTACTACGGGGCTATGCCGGGTACCAGGTCGGATGCGGTCTTCCCGATGTTTATTATAAACGTTCTGCCTTCGGGATTAACAGGTTTAATAATAGCCGGACTCTTTGCCGCGGCGCTCTCCACTTTGGCAGGATCAATAAGTTCGCTTTCTTCGTCGTCGATGATGGACCTTTACGTGCCTTTCTTCGGCAAAAACGCGAGCGATGAAAAACAACTTAAGATATCAAGAATATTTACAATATTCTGGGCAGTGCTACTAGTAGGCGCTGCGCTGTTCTTCATGTCTACTACTCAGGCTGTAGTTGAGCTTGCGCTGAGTATTGCCTCATTTACATACGGTGGACTGCTCGGTACTTTCCTTCTCGGAATATTATTCAAGAAGGCCAGGCAGGAAGACGCTCTGGCCGGTTTCGTAGGCGGAATTTTTATAATGATTACCGTCATCTCCCTGAAGCTCGTCGCGTGGACGTGGTTTACGCTCGTCGGCGTAA
>CAWBBX010000043.1:0-12711 GCA_963787005.1 uncultured Bacteroidota bacterium | reverse complement strand
TTTTCCTAGCCCGGCAAAAATTTCAGCAACCACAATGGGGGATACATATAAATGATGATTATTTACCAATCTTTTTACTTCGGCAGAGATTTTCGGCATTCCTCTTAAATGCCAGATGATAATATCGCTGTCAACTATTATCATTCTCTTCCCCGTATAACTCTTTCAGTCTGTTGTCAGTTCTTAAATTTCGGATATATTCGTCTACGTTAAAGTCCTTATCTTTCCAAATCCCAGCAGTTTCATCAACCGCATTAGAATATTTCTTTTTCATAAACTTATCCCGAAGGGTATCTCTTATGATACTTGAAATATTCTTTCTGGTTAGCTGGCTCTCTTTCTTCAAAACCTGAAAGATGTCGTCATCTAAATATATTTGTGTTCTTTTCATAACCTGCTCCCGGCGATAGTGATGTATAAATATACATCACCTAACGAATCAAATCAACTTAATTACTTGGACGCAGTATACAACTCGCTCGACTGCTCAAGCGATTTGTTGATCCTGCTGACAAGTCTGTGAGGATCGGTTAAATCTCCGGCGAGAAGCTGCGATGCTTCGAACAATTCCTCTACGGTATTTGTAATAAACTCATCCTTGGAATCCTTCTTGTAAACTTTCAGCAAATTCCTTATCAGCTTATGATCTTTATTTACCTCGAATACCTTCTTCTGCGGAGCCTGCATTTCTTTATTCGACATTCTCAGGATCTTCTGCATTTGGGAAGACATAGTGTCATCGGGATTAACAAGTATAACCGGACTTCCGGATAATCTCTTGGATTCCTTCACATCCACAATCCTGTCGCCGAGGATTTCTTTTATCTTAGAAAGAAGGCTGTCGAAATGTTTCTCGTCGTCTTTGTCGAGTTCCGCGGGCTTGTCTTTTTTCTCTTCAACATCTTTAAACTTGTCTAAATTTTTCAGATCAACGGTATCGACGGACTTGAATTCAAAATCTTTATACTTTCTTAAAGAGCTGAGGACAAACTCATCCAGAGGATCGTAAAGGAAAAACACTTCCAGACCCTTGTTCTTGAAAATCTCAAAATGCGGATCCTGCTCTATCGCCTCGCGGCTGCTGCCGGACGCGTAGTAAATTTCCTTCTGATCATCCTTCAACCTTGAAGCATAATCTTCTAGAGAAGTCAGTTCATCAGTATTTTTATTTGCCGAAGAATTAAATCTTAAAAGCTGAGTATATTTCTCTACGTTGCTGAAATCGGTGTAGCCCAGCTTTAATACCCTGCCGTGTTCCTTCCAGAACTCCGCGTATTTTTCAGGATCGTCCTTAGCTTTTTTAACGAGAGAGGAAAGAACCTGACTCGTTACATTCTGGGCTATCTTCGTGAAGATGATGTTTTCCTGCAGAGTCTCTCTCGAGATATTTAAAGGAAGATCCTCGGAATCGACCACTCCTTTAACGAAGCTCAAGTATTCGGGAAGAAGATCTTTGTTTTTGTGCTGAATGAGCACGCGCCTTACGTAAAGATCTAGACCGTAATCTTCGCGGTTGAACCCGAAGAAGTCGAAGTTCTTTTTCGGGATGAAGAGCAGGCTTCTAAACTGTATCGGCGCGTCGATAGAAACGTGAATAACGTCCGCCGGCTCATCGTTGTCGTATGTGAGGAATTTATAGAACTCATCGTACTGCTCCTTCTTCACACTGCCCTTAGGCTCGCGCCACAATGCGCCGACAGTGTTCATCCTTTCCTGCTGCAGATAGATGGGGAACTGGATGAAGTTAGAATGCTTCTTTATTACGGTTTCTAATCTGTGCTTATCCGCGAAATCTTTAGTATCTTCTTTTAAATGAATTTCGATAGTCGTGCCGCGTTTTATGTCGCCGGTTAATTCTGATATTTCGTAGTTGCCCATACCATCCGATTTCCATTCCACAGCCGGCTCGTCGGTCAAATAAGATTTCGATTTTATAACGACTTTTTCCGCTACCATAAAAACGGAATAAAAACCCACGCCGAACTTTCCTATTATATTGTTAACGTCTGATTTACTTTCCGCTAATTGTTTAATGAACTCGGCGGAGCCGGATTTTGCTATCGTACCGATATTCTGAATAAGACCGTCCTTCGTCATTCCTATTCCGGTATCAGAAACCGTTACTAATTTTTTGTCGGCGTCGAAGTCAACCTTAATCTCGAGCGGAAGGTCCTTATCGAGTACCTCCGTTCCCTTAGTTGATTCAAATCTCAATTTATCCAGCGCGTCCGATGCGTTGGAAATAAGCTCTCTTAAAAAGATCTCTCTGCTTGTATACAGCGAGTGGACAAGGATGTCAAGCAGCTGCTTAACTTCCGCTTTGAATTTGTATTTCTTTGTCCCTGTTTCTTTGCTCATGTTTAAACTCCGTTTTTCTTTAATATTGATTTCCGATTATGTAAAAGTATTTGTGAAATTTTGTTCTAATAATGCTTTTTAAAATCCGTGATAATCCGTCCGATCCGTGTCATCTGCGTTCCATTGCGCCGAAATCTTCCTGCATTTAAAATTATAAATTAATGATCTTATAACCGAAGACTAATTTATTGAAGCGGATGTTTACCGCTTCCTCATCTCGGCGAGCTTTTCGAAGAGCTCTCTCTCTTTCTTAGTAATCTTCTTGGGTATCTGCACGAGAATTCTCACGTAGAGATCGCCCTTGTCGTTAGCGCTGCCGTTATTAGGCATTCCCATCTTTTTCAGTTTTAAAAGTTTTCCGCTGTCGGTTTCGTTGGGCACTACAATATTTATTTTTCTTCCGTCGAGAGTGTTTATCCTTACGTCGCCGCCGAGCACCGCGGTGTAGAGGTCGACGTCGAGGTTGTAGTAAAGGTCGTTTCCCTTTACTTCATAGAAAGGATGGTCGATAACATGGATCTTCAGATAAAGATCGCCTTTTTCCCCGCCGTTTTTCCCCTGGGCGCCCATGCCGCGCAGTCTGAGTTTTTTCCCGTCGTGTGTGCCGGGATCAATCTTTACCTTAACCTTTTTTCCGCCGATACTTAAAGTTTTCTGAACTCCGTTAAAAGTTTCTTCCAGCGTAAGGTTAAGGTTTGCCTCATAGTCGGAGCCTTTGGCCGACTGCGAAAACGGTGATCCCGCCGAAGCGCCCCGCCGGCCGCCTCCGAAGAAGCTTTCGAAGAAATCGGAGAAGCCTCCGATGTTTCCGAAAAGATCGCCGAGATCACCTTCGTAGCGGTAGGAGCCTCCTCCGCCTCTTCCTCCGAACTGACTGAAGAAATCACCCGCGCCGGCTCCGGCGCCTGCGTTTTCATACTGCTTCCAGTTAGAGCCGAGCCTATCGTATTTCTTCCTCTTTTCAGGATCGCTTAAGACTTCGTGCGCCTCGGTGATCTCTTTAAATTTTTCTTCCGATTGTTTGTTGTCGGGATTACGGTCGGGATGGTACTTCATCGCCAGCTTTCTGTAAGCCTTCTTTATCTCTTCGGCCGATGCACTTTTCTCCACGCCCAGTGTTTTGTAATAATCTTTAAATTCCATTTTTTATCCGTTCCTAAAATCCCGTTTACTTTTTAAAAATTTAAGCGGCATACTTAGCCGCTTATTAATTGAAGTTACACAAAATTCATCTAATTAAATTAGAACCTTGAGAGTTACTTCATAAAACTTGCCTACCGGCAGGCAGGTCCTCAAGGTTACTTGGTAATATAGCAACCTTCGGGATTTTATGAGTAATCCCGAAGGTTCAATCTATCTATTGTTTTGATCCGGTTACAGAAATCGAATTACTTATTTAACTTTTATCTCGATCTCTTTCGGCTTGGCTTCCTCTGCCTTCGGAACAGTAATAGTCAGCTGGCCGTCGGTGAACTCGGCGTCTATATCCTCGGCTTTAATCTTCGCCGGAAGAGTAAACGAACGATAGTATCTTCCGAAAGCTCTCTCGACTCTGTGATACTTGGATTCTTTAGTTTCCTTCTCCTGTTTTCTTTCGCCGCTTATGCTGAGCACGCCGTCAACGTACGATATCTTAACGTTGTCCTTCTTAACACCCGGAAGATCCAATGTAAGAAGATAATTATCCTTATCCTCCGAAATGTCGGTTAAAGGAGACCAAACAGCGTTTTCGTATTCACCGTCAACTTCTGGTGTGCCGATACCGAACCTGTTAAACATTTTCTTGAATTCGCGTTCGATATCTAAGAGCTCTTTTTCCGGATTCCATTTTACGAGTGCCATAGTTTCATCCTCCTTTCAAAAAGGATTGTTGTTAGTATATGTTTGCTTTGCTTTTTAATTGGTTTCTACGGTTATAAGTGAACAAGCTGCGTGCCAAACCCCGAACCCCCGCAACTTATTATAAGACAACGACTTATCCCGATTTCTCGATCACGTTTGTGATGCGACAAAATGTCGCATAAATTGTCTTATGTTGAAAAATGAACAGAATAATGACAATCATTATGACAATAATTCTTGATCATACATTCAACCTTTTATTTTGATAAGAAAGCGCATTTTGCGGATCAGGAATCTTACTTTCGGATATGTTTAAAAGTATTGTTAATCGTCAATAAAATGCTTATTTTTGCAATCTTTGATTTTAAACTATTATGATCAGCAGTAATCTCGAGGTAAAGACTATTACCGAGGACACGATTGTTGCGCTCGCTACTCCCTCCGGAATAGGCGCTATCTCCGTAATAAGGGTTAGCGGTCCAAACTCATTTAAAGCAGTTGATAAGATATTTAACGGCAAGAAAAAATTAGCTGTTGCATCATCTCATACAATTCATTACGGTAAAATAATCCGGGATGATGGTGAATTGATCGACGACGTGCTCGTTTCGGTGTTCAGGAATCCCTATTCATATACCGGCGAGGACAGCGTGGAGATAAGCACTCACGGCAATCCGTATATAACTACAACAATTATAGAGCTGCTTGCGGACGGAGGAGTAAGACCCGCAGAGCCTGGCGAGTTTACAAAACGCGCGTTTTTAAACAATCGAATTGATCTTGCACAGGCGGAAGCCGTAGCGGATGTAATAAACTCACGTACAAAAGCTTCGCTGCGCGGTGCTAGAAGCCAGCTGGACGGACTCCTTTCGCAGAAGGTGAGAGAGCTAAGGGAGATGCTGGTCAACGCTTCTTCCTTCGTCGAGCTTGAGCTGGATTTCGCGGAGGAGGATATTGAGTTCATTGGACACGACGAACTTCTAAAAAGAATAAATACCATAAGTGCTGAAATTGAAAAACTGCTGGCGACTTACTCATTCGGGAAAGTCATAAAAGACGGAGTGAACGTCGCGCTGGTAGGAGAGCCCAACGTGGGCAAATCATCTTTACTGAATTACATATTGAAGGAATCACGCGCGATTGTAAGTCATATTCCGGGCACCACGCGGGATGTTATTAGGGAAGATGTTTCGATCGACGGTATTTTATTCAGACTTTACGATACGGCGGGCCTCCGGGTATCCGAAGACGAAATCGAAAAGGAAGGCGTGCTTAGGAGCCGCGGCGCGGTGAAGAACGCAGATATAGTTTTATTTTTGAACGACACAGTGCAGGGTATTGCGGATGATATCCTAAAAGAGCTCATTGAACTTACCGGTAAAGACAAAATAATTACGGCGGTAAACAAAATTGACCTAAAGCCGGAACCCAATTTAGCAGCCGATGTTTTTATTTCGGCTAAGACAGGGGTGGGAATGGAAGATCTCTTCAAAAAACTTAAGGAGGCGGCTTTCGGTTCCGCTAATTACAGTGAGAAGTCGGCCGTGGTTTCAAACCTGAGGCACTACGGATGTCTGAAGAGAGCTAAAGAATCTTTGGTCGATGCGAAGGAGTCTGTTAACAAGAAAATGAGCGGGGAATTTATTTCTGTGGATCTTAGAAATGCCGCGACAAACCTATCCGAGATTATCGGTGAGGTTACGACTGATGATATTTTGAACAATATTTTCACAAAATTTTGTATAGGAAAGTAAACCTGCCTGCCGGTAGGCATGTTTAGTTTCACGTGAAACCACCTGGTAGGTGGTCCGTCTTCGCTCCGCTTCGCCGGACAGGTTGGTTGTAGGTAGTTGGGATAAGACCACGGGCTTTCTGAGAGACAAAAAATTTCGGGAAGAAGTTTCACGTGAAACCCGTAAAAGCTTGAAAATGGCGCAAATTCGGGGTTTTAATATAATTCCCGGTCAAAAATCTTAGGAAAAGAATTTCACATGAAACATACTGAAGGAAACGATGAGGAAGTTTGACATACTTGTAATAGGGGGAGGACACGCTGGAATTGAAGCGGCCTGCGCGGGAGCCAATATGGGCTGTTCCGTGGGGCTGCTGACGATGGACAGGTACGCCATAGGCAGAATGTCGTGTAATCCGGCCATAGGCGGAACGGCAAAGGGCCACCTTGTGAGGGAAGTAGACGCTCTCGGTGGAATGATGGGACGTATCGCCGATCCGACCGGGATCCAGTTCAGAATGCTGAACAGATCGAAAGGACCCGCGGTCTGGTCGCCCAGGTGCCAGTCGGATAGGAAGCTTTATTCCGAAGAAGCCTACCGTGTGGTTAACGGAACTTCGAACCTGGAGATTGTAGAAGCCTCAGCGGTTGAGATTGTAGCTGAGGGTAATGTTATTAAAGGTGTGCTCACGGCCGACGGCGAGATGATCGGGTGTTCCGCTCTAGTGCTTTCCTCCGGTACGTTTTTAAATGGACTGATGCACACGGGAATGACTAAAACCGTAGGCGGAAGATACGGTGAAAAACCGGCGACGGGAATAACTCAGTCGCTCTTAGACCTGGGTTTTGAATCGGGCCGGCTCAAAACCGGCACGCCTCCCAGGCTTCATAAAGATTCTATCGACTGGGACGTTCTGGAAGTCCAGCCCGGTGACGAAAATCCCCAGCCTTTTTCCTACGGTACGGATATGAGTGATTTCCCAAAGCTTCCTCAGCTTCCGTGTCACATTACTTATACAAATGAGAACGTTCATAAGGCATTAGAAAAAGGCTTTGAGTTCTCTCCGATGTTTACGGGAAGGATTAAGGGAGTCGGTCCCAGGTATTGTCCTTCTATAGAGGATAAGATCGTCAGGTTCGCAGATAAAAAGCAGCATCAGCTTTTCCTTGAGCCGGAAGGACTCGACAGCGATCAGATTTACCTCAACGGTTTCTCATCATCTTTACCCGCAGAGGTTCAGCTCGATGCGATGAAGAAGATAAAGGGATTGGAAAATGTTGAGATGGTAAGACCGGGATACGCGGTAGAGTACGATTTCTTCCAGCCTCACCAGGTGGACCTTACGCTCGAAACGAAATTGATAAAAGGTCTTTACTTCGCGGGACAAATAAACGGAACCTCCGGATACGAAGAAGCGGCAGCGCAGGGAATAGTCGCAGGAATAAACGCAGCGGCGAAAATTAAAGGCATGCCCGAGTTCGTCCTTAAACGAAGCGAAGCTTACATAGGTGTTTTGATTGACGATCTCGTGAACAAATCAACCGAAGAGCCTTACAGGATGTTTACATCGCGGGCCGAACACAGGCTTCTCCTAAGGCAGGATAACGCCGACAGACGTTTGATGAAATACGGCCGGGGTTACGGTCTTGTTGAAGAGGATGTTTTTGAAAAAATTAATGAGCGCGAAAGAATTATAAACGAAAGCTCGGATCTCTTTGCGAAGATAAAACTTCACGCGAGGGATATAAACGGTTATCTTGAAGAGCTCGGGTCATCGCCTATTGATTCTACAGAGACGATATCGAAGCTCTGCAAGAGACCCGAGATAAATTTAAAAGAATTGATAAAACAAAACGGCACTTCGGAGTATCCCGTAGTGCAGCAGCTTGTTAACGATGAAGTCGCCCTTCGGCAGGTTGAAATAGAATTGAAATATGAAGGATATATAAAGCGTCAGTTCGAAACCGTTGAGCGCTTTGAAAAATACGAGGACGCGCAAATTCCTTTAACATTAAACTATTTAACATTAAAAGCTTTGTCTGCCGAAGGAAGAGAAAAATTAAACAAGGTAAAACCCCGTTCAATCGGACAAGCGTCCAGAATATCGGGAGTTACGCCTTCTGATATTTCTATATTATTGGTATATTTAAAAAACTAATTTAAAAGGGCTTTCTATGATAGATATTCAAGAGAAGTACCTTAAGGAGCTGCAGGCTTTCTGCTGGGAAAATAGTTTTAACCCGGACATAATGAAAGTGGAAAGACTTGCATATTTTGCGGATCTGCTTACGGAGAAAAATGAAAGTGTGAACCTGATTTCCCGCAGGGACGTCAATTCGATCATTGAAAATCATATTTTCATTTCTTCTTATATCACCAAATATATTCCGGAAAAGTGCACAAGCTTTTTGGATATAGGTACCGGCGGGGGATTGCCGGGTATTCCTCTCGCAATTTTGCGTCCGGAAATGAAGGGCGTAATGGTCGACTCAACCGGCAAAAAAATAAACGCGGTCGAAGAATTTATCGACAAGCTGAAGCTCAGTAATGTTGTTGCAGTGAACGACAGGGTCGAGAGCCCGGAGTTCATCGCGCAGTATTCCGATTCTTTCGATCTTGTTGTCAGCCGCGCAACTGTGCCGCTTATAATTTTATTCAGGTACGCTATTCCGCTTATTAAAGAGAAGGCGTTCCTCGTCGCTTTAAAAGGCGGGGCTCTTGATGATGAGTTAAAACAGGCGGAATTGAAGTACAAAGCTTACATAAAGAAAGCCACTATTTTTGAACTTTCCTACAAGCCCACCAATGTGCGGAATCAAAAAGGGAAGAAACTGATTTTGCTGGAGTTGAATAAATGAGTCCTGATTCCGACCCGAAATCTTTGTTCTCCGAGATAAGTAAGCTTTCTACCGAGCAGAGGAATCCAAAGTCGATGGATATTGACGCCAGGTCGACTGCGGAAATACTGAAGATAATTAATGAAGAAGACAAGACTGTGCCCTATGCTGTGGAGAAGGAGCTTCCTTACATAGAGCAGGCTGTTGAGATTATAGTGAAGGCCCTAAAAAACGGGGGCCGTCTCCTTTACTTCGGCGCGGGCACAAGCGGAAGGCTGGGGGTAGTAGACGCGTCCGAGTGTCCACCCACCTTCGGTACTCCCTACGGGATGATAGACGGATACATAGCCGGCGGCATGGAAGCAATGTTCCGCGCGCAGGAAGGTGCGGAGGATTACGAAGAGAACGGTGCCAAGGATGTGATAAAGGCTAAGGTTACTTCCAAGGATGTGGTCTGCGGTATTGCGGCAAGCCGCAGAACTCCCTATGTTGTAGGCGCCGTTAAAAAAGCAAAAGAACTCGGCGCAGCAACTTTGTTTATCACGTGCAATCCTAGAGAGCATTTTAATATCGATGAAGTCGACGTTGCAATGTGTCCCTACGTTGGTCCCGAAGTAGTGATGGGCTCTACAAGAATGAAGAGCGGTACCGCGCAGAAGCTAGTCCTGAACATGCTCACAACTACCGCCATGATACGCATGGGCAAGGTTTACGAGAACATGATGATCGACCTTCAGATGACCAACAAGAAATTGGTTGAGCGCTCCAAGAGAATTGTTATGACGATAACCGGGATCTCTTACGAAGAAGCTGCCGGGTATCTTGAGAAAGCGGACGGACACGTTAAGACTGCGTTAGTAATGATAAAAGCCGGCGTCGATGCGGATGAAGCGAAAGAGAGGCTCGTTAAAGCCGACGGGTTCGTAAGAAAGGCAATAGAGGGGAAATTTTAACTAAAAATATTCTCACAAGTTTTTATGTAAGTAACAGTTGAAATCCAAATTCATTATTCTCATTGCGGCACTCCTTTCGTTTAACACAATATCGAAAGCACAATTAGTCAATAACGTCGAATCCGACGTTCTGCATTTTTTTAAAACCGGCGGCGATATGGCGTCGGATTTTGTCCGGTTCGACAGTCCCGCCGGCTGGAACCTGGCCGCGTCGGCCGCAATATTAGGTGCCGGCTACGCTCTTGATAATGGTGCTCACTCCCTCGCTTCAAGGAACCGGACTAACTTCAACAACAGTCTTTTTTCATTCGATAAATTTTACGGCAGCGGGTATACTTTAATAGGAATGGCGGGGCTCTACGGGTACGGCGTAATTTTTAAAAACACAAAAGTAAGAAGGCTGGGTCTTGAGACGATCGAGGCCGTGGGTTATGCCGGGCTGATAACCTCTGTAATAAAATCGGTTGTCGGGCGGAGCAGGCCTTACACAGACGAGGGGCATCACCGCTTTCGTCCTCTTAATGTTCACGCGGCATACACTTCATTTCCTTCGGGTCACGCGACCCTCGCGTTCGCTTTATCCACCGTGTTGGCAAAAAATACAGACAACATTTATTTGAAGGTGCTTTGCTACAGCGCGGCAAGCCTTACCGCAATGTCCAGAGTATATCATAACGCGCATTGGCTTTCGGACGTTGCCGCGGGCGGCCTGGTGGGGTATTTCGTCGGCAGTTACGTTGCGGACCACGAAAAAGATTATACGCCAAAAAACGGAAGTTTATCTTTCCTTGTCACACCGACATCATTAAACATCGTTTATTCATTTTAATTTTGTTATAGAGACGGGGCATGCCCCGTCTCTACGGAATATTATGTTGTAATTAATAAAATCGGAGACGGCTCACCGACTTGCTTATCCTGCCTACCAGCAGGCAGGCGGCAGCCAATATCAAAAGGTTATAAGAAGTCTGCTGGATGAATATGCTTCGCACTATGCGGAGTGAATATTTAAAATAAATTCTTTTATAAATTCGATTCCCCCGATCCGGGCTTGTCGAGAAGACAAGTTAGCGCATCTCTACGGGATGGAGATTCTATCTTTTGAAGATATAGAATCTCACAACTTTTGTCTATTTCAATCCCATTCTCAAATTCCTCTAATTTAAAAACGTCTTACAAATATATCTTGACTTACATTTAATAAACATCTAACTTATATGAAAATGACGCAAAAAGGAATAATAAGACATGGAAACAGGATATGTAACAACAAAGGGTCAGCTCGTAATTCCCGCTAAAATGCGAAGAAAATTCGGGATTAAGCCAGGCACCCGGGTTAACTTCTTCGAAGAGGAGGACGGGATTAAGATAATACCGGTTACATCGGAAACGATTAAAGAGAACATCGGCTTTCTGGGTAGCGACGGTCCGAACCTGCTGAAAGCTTTGAAGGAAGAGAAAAAATCAGAGCGTGAATTATGAGGAGGTATGTCCTCGACAGCTATGCACTGATAGCTTACAGCCGCGAGGAAAAAGGTGCTTTGGAGGTCGCGGAAATAATAGACAGCGGACTTAAAGGCAAGTCTGAAATATATATGTGCGTTGTAAACTGGGGAGAGGTTTACTATATAACACTTAGAAATTTCGACAGGCAGCGTGCCGAACTTTTCAAAAATACCATAGCAAGATACCCAATTACAATTGTAGATGCCGATAAAGAGTTGACTCTGCAGGCCGCGGAATACAAGGCTTTTCATAAGATGTCGTACGCGGACGCGTTTGCCGCCGCGCTTAGCAAAATAAAAAATGCAACTTTGGTAACAGGAGATAAAGAGTTTAAAGGGATTGAAAAAGATATCAAAATAAATTGGATATAAGAGCGAAGACACTTAATGCGAAATTGTAGAGACGCATCGCCATGCGTCTTTACGAAATGCGATGTCAAATTAATATAAAAGACAATACATCGGATGATTTGGTAAACATCATAAAAAAGATTTATATCTCTGATATCTTATGTCTAAAAAATCCTTATTCGGCCAGTCTTTTTTATGATTCGGAAGAATGATCTTGTGATTATGTAACCCCTTCAAGCCATGCTGAAGCATTGGACCGTCAATTTCATCTAATATATCTTTTCTAATTTCAATATTGTAATCGGGAGTAATTCCGATAATTAATCTATCAAAGGCCGCGTGATGTAATTTGCATAATGACAATCCATTATCTACTGTAGGTTTGCTTTGTGGTTCGCCGTCTGGGATGATATGAGCCGCGTCTAAAAGTTCAGCATGTTTTAGTTTACAAACTGTACATTGAGTTTGATAAGCATATAGTACTCTTTCTCTAAACATTTTTTGATGCAATCTGATTTTTATTGTGGTCGCGATGTATGCGTTTTTAGAATCTGATTCAAAAACTCGATTATTTTCTACCTGAACTGATTCGTAATTATATGCCGCGACTTTAAAGCTCAAGGAAATAGGATCATCATATACGATGTATACCGGATATATTGCAAAATACTTTCCGGGTACCTCACTAATTAAATAAATTAGAGGTATTTTTCTTCTCATACATTCCCTTAAACCTAGATTATCTTTATGGTTTGGATCGGTACCTCTGTATTTGTAATTAAAAAGCCCTGTCTCTTCCTCTAAATCGTTATAAGGACCATTCGTTGTTGTTGTTATGGTGAGGGGTAAATTCATTGACTTAGGTTTGAATATACCTTGCGGAGAAACAAGAGGTATTCTTTCATTTTTATAGGTGAAGCCTCGTCGAAGAGTATCTCTATCTAAGATTCCATCATTAAAATCTGATTCGCTTTTTATCCATTCGAATGCAGCCAACCGAATTTGTTCATCAAGAGAAGCCATTATAATCCTAAAACATTTTACTGAATATAGTTAATTTACTCAGAAAACATGATAAGGTTAAATATTTTCTTTGATGATAGTTTTTCTAATCTTCATAAATAATTTTTAT
>CAWBBX010000042.1:0-41223 GCA_963787005.1 uncultured Bacteroidota bacterium | reverse complement strand
CCCGAACCGATGTGCGCGAGCGCGGTGGTGTCGTAACTGCTCGTCTTGGCGCTGGTGAGGTCGGACACGTAGGTCGAATAATTGATCGAAGAGATATAGGTGGAGCTTTGCCCCAGGCTGATCGAAGTGTCGGGTTTGAAGGCGATACTGACGGTGACGGGAGTGGTGATGAGTGATTCGTAGATGCCGATGACGGAGTTGATCGAATTCTCGAAGTTGGTCTTGTCGGTTCCACTCAGTGAGGTGGTGCTGTAGTCGAAAGTCGGGTTGATCGTCAAATTGGCGTGTGCGACCAAGGAGGCTAAGAGGGAGGAGCAAAGCAGGCAGAAGGAGCGATGCAGTGGAGACATGGTGGTGGATTGGCCTAACCCAGCAGGTGGAATCGGGGGAAGACTTGGCCATTAGAAATACAATTTGATGCTAGTCAAATCGCTAATGATTTGAAGTAGCAGAAACGACCAATCCAAGGTCTTTGGTCGCAGGGATCAGCGAACGCGGTTGGCCAGTTGCTGGCGCAGATCGGGGGTCAGGGTGAGGCTGTCACCCCCTTGGTGCCAGATTTCCCGCAGGAGGGGAAGGGGGGCCGGATCGAGCGCCAACAGCAGAGGAATCCGGCGGCTGACCTGGTCCCAAGCCTGTTGGCGGACGTCATGCTCGACGAGAGCAAGCAGGGCCGGCCGGTCCTCGGGATTTCCATCCAACAGATTCTGCAAAAGCCGCCGGGCGGCGGCCGGTTGCTTCAACGCGTCCAGGGCTTGGGCGAGTTTAAGATCGGCAAGAAGAAAGCCTCAATCGTCGATACATGGTGGCAGACCGAGACCGGAGGTTTCCTCTGCTCAACATTGCCCGGCGTTCATAAGATGAAACCCGGAAGTGCAGGGCCAGCGGTGCCGGGAATTTATCCCATCATTTTTGATGACGACGGAAAGCCGCTGCCGGCCGGAAGCGGAAAAGCAGGAAATATCTGCATTCAGAATCCGTGGCCGGGACGAATGCTTACTATCTGGGGCGACGACGACAGGTTCGTAAAACAATATTATCAGCGCTACAATAATGATCCGAAGAGCAAGGACTGGCACGACTGGCCTTACTTTGCGGGCGACGGCGCTGTGCAGGCAGCAGACGGCTACTATAGAATCCTGGGAAGAATCGATGACGTTATAAACGTTGCGGGACATCGACTCGGAACAAAGGAACTCGAATCCGCCGCACTTATGGTTTCAGAGATCGGAGAAGCGGCGGTTGTTCCCGTGGCCGATCCCGTCAAAGGAAAGATTCCGCATATCTTTGTTTCTCTGAAGCCGGGTATTGAAGCCAGCGCCGAGATCCAAAAGAAAGTTACCGACACTTTAGCTAGAGAGATCGGTCCGATCGCAAAGCCGGGAAAAGTATGGATAGTGCCCGACATGCCAAAGACTAGATCTGGTAAAATAATGCGCCGCGTACTTTCGGCTATCGCAAACAAGCAGGATGTAGGAGATATAACAACGCTCGCAAATCCGCAGGTCGTCGAAGAGATACAGAAGATGGCCTGAAACCGGTAAGACTTATTAAACGGAGGTTCCGGGTTTTGCTTGGAACCTCCGTTTTTTTTATTTATAATACCTCAAAGAATTTAATGGAATTAAGGTGCTATGTTCCGAATAATACCGGAAGGACTGGCATACAGGGAACACGTTCTGCTGAAAGATGGTCAGGGGATTCTTTTAAAACCAGCCGCAGAAAAAGACATTTCAATCGTCGATTCGTTCATGAAACGCATCTCCAGGGAAGATTTAAGAATGCGTTTTATGGCCTCCATATCCGAAGTCTCTCAAAAGACTATTAATGAACTCTGTTCAGGTGATTTCCTGCAGTCGGGTTGCCTGTTGGCAATAACCGGCGAGAAGAAGAACCAAAAGGTAGTCGGATTGGGTAATTATGTCGGGGCTCCGAACGGGCGCACCGCCGAGGTAGCTTTTCTCATAGAAGAAGCTTACCAGGGACGCGGAATAAGCACAATACTTTTGGAAAGACTCGCGGGACTCGCAGCCGCGAACGGCTTCATAGAATTTGAGGCCGAGGTGCTGCCCGATAATCAGCCTATGATGAACGTTTTTAAAAGCTCAGGATTTGAGAAACACCATGTTTGGAGCTCCGATACGGTGCACTTCGAACTCCCGGTAAACGGCGGCGCGCAGGTGTGGGAGAAAGCTCAGCTGCGTGAAAGGATTGCTGTTGCTAATTCTCTGCTGCCTTTGCTTTGGCCAAAAGCTATAGCTGTTGTCGGAGCCTCAAGGGATCCATCATCTATAGGCAACCTTATCTTCAAAAATATTATTGCGGGAGATTTCAACGGAACCGTCTACCCTATCAACCCGCAGACCGATTCGGTGAACGGGATAAAAGCATATTCCTCGTCAAAAGATATTCCCGAGAAAATAGATCTCGCGGTAATAGCCATTAAAGCGGAAAAAGTTCAGCAGGCCGCCGAGGAAGCTATAGAAGCAGGCGCGAAGGGTTTGGTTGTTGTATCCGCGGGATTTTCGGACGCCGGCGAGGGAGGAAAAGAAAGGCAGAGAAAGCTTGTCGATCTTGTAAGAGCACGGGGTGTAAGACTGCTGGGCCCCACCTGCCTGGGAGTAATGAACACAAACCCGAATGTAAAATTAAACGCCAGCCTTGCACCGAAGATAATGGAACAAGGACAAACCGGTTTCTTTTCCCATTCGGCCGCGCTTGGACTAGTAATTTTGAATTACGCGAACGAAAAAGGATTAAGATTTACAACGTTCGTTTCGGCAGGCAACCGAGCCGATGTTTCCGGCAACGATCTTCTTCTTTACTGGGAAGAGGATCCGGATACAAAGATCGCGATCCTTTATCTCGAGACTTTCGGCAATCCGAGAAGGTTTGTGCGGATCGCAAGAAGGATGTCATATACTAAACCGATACTCTGCGTAAAGGGCGCGCGCAGCTCGGCCGGTAGAAAGGCCGTCGAGGCGAAAGGCGGAACACACGCGGCCGGCGGCAGAGAAGTAGAAGCACTGTTTCATCAGACGGGAATTATACTGGCTCCTACCCTCGAAGATATTTTTGATGCCGCTCTTGTACTCGCTCATCAGCCGCTCCCGGCGGGCAACCGCGTAAGCATTATCGCCAATTCGGCAGGAATGGCAACACTTTTCGCGGACGCATGTGAGATGAACGGACTCTCTATAGAAGGACCCGGCGTAACGGATCTGGGCGCTTTTACTTCTCCCGAAAAATATGAGGAAACGGTGACCCGTGCTCATTTATCCGAGGACGTAGACACGGTACTGATCGGTTTTGCGTGCGTTGGTAACTGCGATACGGAAACTTTTGCCGAAGCCATTCGCAGGGGAATCAGCAGGGCGGAAAAACAAAGCGGAAAGGAAAAACCGGTGCTTCTTTGTTTAATGGGCGCTGCCGGTACAATATCTCTGGTCGATGAAAGTAATCAAGGAAACCGCAAATTCCCGTCGTTCCGTTTTCCCGAATTAGCCGTAAATGCGCTTGGGAGGATAGTACACTATGTTGAGTTTAAAAAACAGCCTTTGGGAAATCTTGTATGGTATGAAGACGTGGATGCCGGAAAAGCCCGGCGGCTTGTTCAGAAAATTTTATCGAAACAGCTCCCGGATATTCCCGTCGCGGATATGAAGAAAGAAGCTGCGCAGGAACTGCTTAAATGTTTCGGGATCGAGACAGAGGATCGCAATAATTTATCCGCCGATGTTATAAAAGTGAATATCAAACCCGACCCTCTATTCGGTCCGCTTCTGGAAATTGAAGAGCCCGGCTGCGAAACAATATTGAGAATAACCCCCCTTACCGACAGAGATATTGAAGAGACGCTGCATCAAATTCATTGCGATAAAAAAAACGGACTAAGCCAGGTACTCGGCAGGCTGTCGCAGATGATTGAGGAATTACCTTGGCTCTGGAAACTCGATGCCGGGGTTGTACCCGGAGATAAGCCGCTTTTGATTTCCGATGTATCGGTTAAAATAAAATCGGGCGGAGCGGTAAGACCTTCTTATTAAGAAAATCCAATGAGGAAAAAATGTTAATTAGCGAAGTAATGAAGACGGACCCGGTAACCGTTTCAAAGGATACAAAATTAAATGACGCTTACAAGCTGATGAACGAAAAAGGCATCAGGCATTTGCCTGTAACCGAGAATAAAAAGCTTGTTGGTATTGTTACCGACCGAGACCTTAGGCTAGCCACAAGCAAGCTCACCGAGCATCCGTTCGACCCGGAAGCCGCAGTGCAACAGATAATGAGTCATCCTGTTAGAACAACAGGACCGAATGATCCGATCGAAAGCGCGACACAAATCATGAGAGAGATGAAAATCGGCTGTCTACCGGTAGTCGATGATATGGAGCTTGTCGGTATAGTAACCATAACCGATTTACTCGACGCGCTGCTCAAACTCACCGGTGTACATCAGCCTTCGGGCAGACTCGACGTTAGACTTTCGGATAAGCCGGGAGAACTGGCAAAGCTGACCGCCCTGCTCGCAGAATGCAAGGTTAACATTCATTCGATTTTAAGCTACCCGGAAAAGGATCAGAAGTTGCGTCTGGTATTGAGAGTAGGAACAATTGAAATGAAACGGCTCGCGCAGACCATCTGCAACGCCGGTTTTGAGGTAATATGGCCGATACACATCGCATGTGTAAAATAATTTACCACCCTAAATATAGTCTCTACAATTTAGGGGCCGGCCACCCTTTTAATCCTGCCAGAACGGAAATGGTGCTCGACCTTTTAAACGAACTGAATATTCCCGTGCAGACAGAAACGCCTGAGCCTGTTAGTGCCGAATCACTTTATACCATTCACGATAAAGATTATGTAAATGCAATTGAAGCATTGAGCCGTGGCGAAAAGATTGAAGGAGCTGAGAAGTACGGAGTGGGCACAGTCGATAATCCCGTTACCCAAGGAATGGCCGAAGGCGCGAGGTACCAGAGCGGCGGAACTCTACTCGGCGCAAAGATGCTCATCGAGAATAAAGCAAAGAAAGTTCTGCAGATGGGCGGCGGATTTCATCACGCGAGGAGACATCTCGCGGAAGGGTTCTGCATATATAACGATCTCGCACTCGCTATAAAAGAAATGACGGATGCAGGCATGTACGTTGCTTATATCGATATAGACGTGCACCACGGTGACGGCGTGCAGGAAATTTTTTATTCCGATGATAAGGTGATGACGATATCTTTTCACGAATCGGGCGAGTATTTGTTTCCCGGCACGGGATGGATACACGAGCTCGGCCAGGGAATGGGACGTTCGCTGAAACTCAACCTTCCGCTCGAGCCGTTCACCGAAGGAGATTCTTTTATCGAAATAATGAACGGCATTCTTCAGCCTGCGCTGACATGGTTCAATCCGGACGCGCTTGTTATACAGGCCGGAGCGGATGCGCATTGCACAGACCCTCTAGCAGACTTATTACTGACTACCAGAGATTATCAAAAAATATTTAAAAGCCTGATAGGTTTCGCCGATCAACACTGCAGCGGTAAAGCATTATTCACATTGGGCGGGGGCTATTCTATTACCGCTGCTCCGAGAATATGGACGATATTATACTCGACACTTTTAAACATCGACATACCCGACCGTCTCCCTGATAAGTGGAGAAAAAAATGGGGAAACATCATTCAAAAAGAACTGCCGCTGAATTTACACGATAAGGAGCCGGCATTTGATCCTATCCCGAGAAAAAAAGAAATAGAAAAACGAAACCGGGATTTTTTGAGAAGATTAAAAGATGCGGTCGCATCAGACTGGATCTAATTTCACTTCAGGAGAATCATCTTCTTCGTTTCAATAAAATCACCTGCCCTCAGTCGGTAAAAATATATTCCACCTGACAATTTTGTACGGTGATCCGTATTCTCCGCGTCGAACACCACTCTATGTTTTCCCGCCGCTTGAACCTGATCGACTAAAACAGACACCTTGCTGCCGAGAATATCGTAAACGTTTAGCTCGACCCTAACGGCAGCGGGTAAAAAATAATCTATCACGGTAGAAGGATTAAACGGGTTGGGATAATTCTGTTTTAAATTGTAGTGGCTAGGAGCTGCGCCGTAAACCGGGACACCTGTTACCCCGGTGGAATCGTAAAACGGCGCAGTCCATACGCTCAGTTTAATGCTGTCTAATCTCATCCAAATCGGATAAACATTCCGGTTGTAAGCAGCAACATTAATATAGTCACCGAAAAATTGATACTTACTCGGGGTAAAAGATGAATCGCTGATTTTAAAATTCTCAAATGAATTCCCGCCGTCGGTAGATCTTGCCATATAAACATCGGTTGCGTTCCCGGTTGTGTTTCTCCTGTCGTAAAAATCTACGTAGATAAATCCGGTTGCCTGGTCTATTGTCATCCAGGGAAGAAACTGCTGCCGGCCTGAATTATCGTTGTTAACTTTTAAAGGGCTGCTCCATGTGATGCCCTCGTCGGTTGATCTTGAAATAAACACATCGGTATTGGTTTCACCGTTCCTCTGATCGCTCCAAAGCACATATATATTTCCCCGGAAAGCCGAATGACTGGTATCGCAAGCTGTAACAGGCAGTCCGTTGCACCGGCTGATTCCGGAGATATTAAAATCCCAGCCGCCGGGCTGCGAAGCAACGAATATATCTTTGCCGAAACTCTTTCCCCCGTCAAGGGATTTATCGAACATAATTCCCTCCGGCCCTGCCCAGGCTAAATAGACCTGGCCTTCCGGACCTACGCACGGCACCGCGCCTTCAACCGTTGAGTCGCCGTCGAGCGCGTTGCCGCCTTTATCACTTACCCTAACCGGCTCAGACCATGTTTCACCTTGATCGCTTGAAACAGAGAATAGTATTCTTGTACTGTCTGCCGGATCCTTGCTGCCGTAACTATCGAACTCCGTCCACGCCAGATACAAATTGCCTTTAAATTTAGCGCTCGATAAATCCGCGCCCATCCACGGCTTGTCCTGCTGTTTAGGACGAACAAATCCGATACCGGCGCCCGGCGTCCATGAGTAGCCGTTGTCGGTAGACTTCTGAACTACGATCCTATCGATCCAATAACCTATGGAATCAGGGGGGTAGGATAGATGAGTAAAATAGAGATTTCCTTCTCCGTCATAAAGCAGACAAGGATCTCCCCACACTCCGTATCGTGAAAACATAGTTGATTGTCTCCAGGTATTACCCATATCCGAAGAGGAGAAAAAGTAGCGTATGTTAGCGCCGGCGGCAATGAATTGAGGATCTTTGGGATTAATCGAAATCGAAACTTCCTCTGCATCATTAGCAGACGGATTGTCTACTCGAATGTTCTTAATCTGTGCCTTTGTTTCATAAAGAACAGCAGATATTATGAACGCGGAAAGTAATATAATTGATGCGGATATCTTCAAAATTAATTCGTTTTGGAAGATAATTTAATCAAACAAATAAATACCGCAAACGGAATAATCAATCACGTTGTTATAAGCAAATTTGCTTATCAATTACTTCAGCAGAATCATCTTCTTCGTCTGAATAAAGCTGCCTGCTTCTATCCTGTAAAAATAAATTCCGCTCGACAAAGGTTTGTGGTCTGTAGTCTGTTGTGTGTTGAATACAACTTGATGCATGCCTGCGGTTTCTATTCTATCGACGAGGGTGGTTACCTCGTTACCCAGTACATCATAAATTTTTAACGTCACCTTTCCGCTTACCGGCAGCTGGTAAGAAATAACGGTCGACGGGTTGAACGGATTCGGATAGTTCTGATCAAGATTATATTCTTTTACGGTCGCATTTTTTTCGCCGTTAACATCCGTAATTTCAGTAACCAGCGAAAACTTTACGGCGTCGGCTCTGAGTACCGCTCCTGGGGTCGACTCGCCAGTATCAATTACCTTCAGCTCAACGCTCACACCGGCAGGTATGTCGGATTTTGTTACTTTTACCCAGTCGCCGCTTCCCGTATTTTGATTTACAATAATCGAATCGACCGGAACCCCGCCTATACTTAAAACATAAAGAGCGCGGGTTGCCGCATTGACTGTTGTCGGTACTAGCTCTTCAATATTATAAACGCCGCTTCTATTAATAACAGTTGTAAAACTCGCCCAGGCGCGAGGTGATTGTCTAAGATACGCGTATCTGCTAGTACCTCCGTAACCATGGGCGCTGCTATAGCTCCACTCTCCGGATTCTTTATAAACGAGAGAGTCCCCGTTGTCGACCAGTTTAAAAGAACGACTCCACCTGCGCCGTGATAGGGACCGGGTGTTGAGCAGCAAGCGGATCATCGCTTAAAATAAAAAGTGTATCCACGAGCGAACCTATCGTAGAGGCATGGTATTTCACTTTGATAGTATCGGAGCTCATCCCCGGAATAACAAAGGGCAACTTTCCGGCAGTAACGGTTATGTTGTTGTTTTTTGATGAAATCCCGGTGACGGTTAAGTTATCCGTTCCGGTATTTGTAAGCACCACTTCGGCGGAAACGGAGTCGTCCTGACTTACGAGTCCGAAATCTACAAGATACTGCGGAATGTAAAGATGCTTCTTAGGAACCAGCGCTGTAAATTTCATTACGTCGGCGGCCATAAGCTTATTTGCGGAACCGCTGCCGAAGCCTGTCATTGTTACATAATTTCCGCTTCCGGCAGTAAGGTTTTCGGTGCCGAGATATATCCATTTATCAGCATCAAGAGAATGATTGAACATAACCGAATCAATTTTTATGCTGCCGGAGAAAATTCCGAATTTTGTTTTCTCCACCGAATTTGATGTTGACGGTACTCTAACGAATATGTTGTACAGTCCCGGTTGACTTATCACCGGACTAAACTTTACGGAAGCGGAATCGCCCGGCTTAACCGAAGCGGTTCTTGCAATAAGATCCCAGGTATCCTCGGCGGCAAGATCACCCCAGCTGCCGGCGGTTTCCTGGTAACCTGAATTTTTATTATCTATAAATTCATCATCAGGCAAAATATTTATAAACGCTTTAGTCAGATTTCCGACGGTATCCGTAACGGCTACGCCTGCTTTAGCTATATCCGATTTATTAAACCATTCCGACGTCACCCATTTGTTTGTTCCGTCAGGCTGACATTTAACTATCTTGTATTGCTGATAAATATCCTTAACAGCGACAAACGGTTCCGCCTGGAATATCGGCTCGTCGGTTTGCACGGAAAATCTGATTTTGTCGCCTGACTCTTCCTTTGTAAAACTCACGTGCGGACTCGTCGTATCGGAAGCCTTAAGCCATCTCTGCATTGCTTCAACTGCGGTGCAGTAGCGAAATTTAATACCGGGATATTTAGCCGCGACTTCGTGAGCCAAAGAATCTATTCTTTTTATGTTGTCGGTAAAATCAGCTTCCGGAAGATGAGCCCATAAACAAACGACCTGATCTATTCCCTTCTGCGCCTGCGAAAAGACGTGACCCATTAAAGATGTATCCATTCTAGCCATATAAATAGACCGCAAGTCCCATCCTTTGCCGTCGCCCGGCAGTTGGTAGTTTGTTGTTGAAGGATGGAACGGCACAAACTCGCTGGATGATTTAGACCAATCGTAATCGTTATCTATCGGTTCGAGAGTATCGACATGCACGTTCGGATAATCATCGTGCATACTGTAAGGAAGAAGAGTGTTCAGATAATTCTGCCAATCGTTGTCCATATAATGCCAGCCGCTTCTAAATGAAACAGGATAAACATCCTCTTCCAGCAGGTACTGCGCCATAATCACGTCGAAGTCATCCTTGGTTTGCGGAAAATTCTGAGCCTGGTTCCAATAGAATTTACCGTCACCGTTATAATCGTACCAGACCCATGTATGATAATGCAGGGAAAGCTCGTCTCCCCAATGTTGTATGGCGTCCATGTGATATTTTTTCATGAGGTACATAACCATAGTGTTTGGAAGCGGTATATTTGTATTTGTTGCGTACCTGAAAGTATTTCCGCCCATTATCCACCAGGTCAGTTTGAGGGTATTGCCGTAAGAGTCCTTTAATCCCTCGCGGAAAGAAGGGTCCATAACTTTATATGAGTTCTGCGTGGGATCTGTATAAAGGTGGAACCTGTATGTATCATGAAACGTCGACATGCCCAGCCCGTCCCATATACCCGTATCTGAGCCGAGAACAAGATAAACATTTCCCTGGGCATGCAGGTTAAAGGCTGAGAGGATAATTGTTATTGTTAAGGCTAAAAAGGAACCGCGAAGTGAGCGCATATATAACCCCTTGCTGAAATAGAATGGTTAAGGCCGACTAATGTCCGAGCGTCAATATCATGTATTAAATGAAATTTATTGCGCCGGCTCGATAATACTGTATATTAAATTTACAAAAATATTTTCTATATTAAAGGAAGGTTACCACCAGAAAGACTTGCCCGGGGTTAATTGTTTCCGGATGATATATTTGCGGTGAATATGCCGAACACTCGCCGGCGAAAATACACGAATAAAAGTAATTGTAAATCAAAGATCCGCAATTAAAAGCCGATCAGCCATTCCGCCGCTTCCGTTTCGGATTCGAATACTTGAGCTATTACCCCCCTTTTGTAAACAACTGTCTCACCGAATTTATTATGATCGTATGTTTCTTTCTTCGGATCGACATAGGCTATAATCTTACCGAGGAACAACTTTGCTATTTTTTCGCTCAAGTAGAATATTTCCGTTGTTGAAAGACTGCCCGATACTTTATCAACTATCAAAAATTTGGTGTGGTTTTCGGAGCGTGCTTTTTCGGCAAGATCTTCCCAGAATTTCAGCGCGTTAGCGTATGATTCCGGTCCTTCCATTGAAATGGAGAGAAAGCCCTCTTTCTGTTCAAACCCTAACTTATAAGCCATTCGTATTCTCCAATACCCCTTCTATAAGAAGGCTTAATTCGGATAATCGGGATAATTTTTGAGTGCCTTATTTCTTTTATAATCTATAAAAAAAATAATCCTTAATCCACTAAGGAAATAATTTATTCAGTGCCCGACAAAAAAAATCCGCCTGACTTGCGAGTCAGGCGGATTCATAATCTTCAATACCCAAAATTGTTTTATTGGATTGTTAGAAATCTCTCTTTGGGGGTCATAGAAATACCGCATCTGTTCGGTGCATCACCGTCATAAGTATTTCCGCACGTTGTGCAAACCATATATTTATTGGAAAGAGTATTTTCCTTTCCTTCATTCAACTTGTTTAAGGCATTCTGATAAAGGGCCTTATGTTTCTTCTCCGTCTGATAAGCGTAGTTAAAAGAAATTAGCGCTATGCTTACTCCGGCCTTGTTTGCGGTTTTTATAAAGCCCGGATACATAGTCGCGACCTCGTACGATTCGCCGTTAACAGCGTCCTGCAGATTTTCCTTCGTCGATTTAACTTCAAATTCCGGAGTTACTTTTTCCATACTTTCACCGAGTTGTTCTAACGCCGCGCGGTGATTGTTGGCGTGAATTCCTTCCGATTTTGAAGCCGCTTCGAAAAGTAGCGCTACTTTGTCGAATCCTTCTGCCCTGGCTTTTTCCGCGTAAGCCGCGTACTTGGCGCTGGCGGTAGTTTCGCCTTTTATTGCCTCTTTTATATTGATTACGGTAGCAGCCTTAGCCGGAAGGTCCTTCGCGTGTCCCATACCCGCCATTACAAGTAATGACAAAATTACCATTAATACAGATTTTCTGTTCATGAGTTTATCTCCCTTATATTGTTTCTTAATAAATACTGTTCAAAAATACGGCGTTGATCCTATAACCATCTTTAATTTTATCTTAAAAATAGCTTAAAAACTCCAGGTCGTTAAAACAGCGGGAGGCAGAAACATTGATTCACATATAGAGGACTGTTCGCCGGTTATCCGTTGAACAATATAGAAAACGCGGAGCCTTCGGAAGGCTTGCTGACTAAAGTAATTTTTAATCCCTGCAGATCCGATAATTTTTTCACTATCGATAACCCGAGACCGTTACCGTGCACATCTGAATTCCTGGATTCATCAGCCCGGTAAAATCTATCAAATATTCTGGAAGATTGATCCGGCGTCATACCTATTCCGTAGTCCTTTAAGGTCAGAATTATACCCGTATCTTTTTTTTCTGCGACAAAGTCGATGACACTTCTTTCAGATGAATATTTAACCGCGTTTGAAAGAAGATTGTCCAAAATAACTTCCAACATCGACTGATCGGCGCTAACGATAATCCCGTCAGAGCCGCTGATATTTATCTCAATTTTTTTCTTCCGTATAAGTTCTTTGTTTCTGCTAATTACCGAGGACAAGAGCGCATTCACGTTTATCTCGCTTATTAACGGTTTTATTTTACCGCTCTCGTATCTGGCAAGCATCAAAAGCTGCTCCACCAGCCCAGACATGCGGTCTACTTCGCCGATGCAGTATTTTATCTTGTTCTCGTACTGTTCCACTTCCCTTGGTTTTCTGATCAGAACCTCCAGTGTCCCCTTAATAACGGCAAGAGGCGTTCGCAGTTCGTGCGAGGCATCCGAAGTAAACTGTTTTTCTCTCAAGACAGCGTCTTCAAGTCGATCGAGAAGCTTGTTAACCGTGGAAGTGAGCTTAAATATCTCGTCTTTATGCGGCGGCAGTTCAATCCTTTCATTAATGTTTTCTCTGGTTATATGCTGTGCCGTTAAGATTACCTTGTTAATAGGAGATATACTCTTTCCGGCTATGAACCTGGATATTAAAAACAACAACAACAAAACCAGGGGAAAAGCTATGAGCAGAACCCATCTTAAATTTTCAAGCACAAGCGCAGATTCCTCAAGCGGAATTGAGATAATAATGAATCCCAATACCTTCCCCGTTGGATTTTGAATTGGCGTCTGCATTTGCCGTGTAGGGGAGCCGGATAAAGTGGTGCTCAAATAATGTTTCGATAAAAGGAGGGTATCTACGCGAAGTTTAACCTTGCCGAGGTTAGGTGTTTTTTTCAACACAGCGCCCCGTGAATCGGTTATTTGTATGAACACCGGATTTACCTCTACCTGGCCGTGCTCCCTTTCGGTCCACTCGAAAGGATTGGCAAAAATTATGTCATTCTGCAAGATAACCAGGTTATTAAAAATTTCCGCGGCTTCAGAATCGAGATCGGAATCGAGATGATCATAAACGGTATCGGAAACGACGTAATACACGGTAGTAAAGAGAAGAACGGTTAACAACGCCGTAGCGACAATATAAAAGAATGCAATTCTATTACGAAGGCTGAAATTCATTTTACCTCTTCGGCAATATATCCAACGCCTCTAACAGTTCTTATATATTGACCGCCGTTACCGAGCTCAAGCTTCTTTCTCAGAAAATTTATATAGACGTCAATAACAGAAGTATCGGAATCGAAGTGTATATCCCAGACATGTTCGATGATATTAGTTCTTGTACATACCTTCCCTTTATTCCTGATCAGATATTCAAGCAGGGCAAATTCTTTTTGAGTAAGAATAACTTCACGGGAATCGTTGTAAACCTGGTGCCTGTCGAGATCCATTGCGATGGTTCCTAAAGTCAGCCGCGTCGTCTCTCCTTCCTTCGTTCTCAACTGAACCCTGATCCTAGCCAGAAGCTCGGCGAATTCAAAAGGCTTCTTTAAATAATCGTTGGCGCCCGCTTCCAGCCCGAAAATTGTGTCCTGCAGTGTATCTTTAGCGGTCAGAAAAATAATCGGAATATTGATATCGTTTTTTCTTATTTGCCTGCATACTTCAATCCCGCTTATACCGGGAATCATCCAGTCCAGCAGTATAAGATCGTAATCGTTCGTCACGGCCATTTGGAGCCCGGTATTGCCGTCTTGGGCAACGTCAACAGCAAACGATTCTTCTTCCAGCCCGTCTTTCAGGAAGTTTGCTATACCTTTTTCATCTTCAACAATTAGAATACGCAATTACTAATCCCCTAATCATTATCGGAAGTTTCGGAACCCTCGGCTTTTTCCGCTTGTTCACCGGATGTATTTCCCGAATCGAATGAAGCTCCCAGGCTAAACTGAACACCGGCCGCATGTTTGAAAACAAGCTCCCCTCCGTAATATCCGGTTCTGGCGACGGAAAGAACACCGATAAAAAACAACAGAAGTGCCGCCCACTGAAGAATGCCTTTATATCTCTTAGTAAGAACGAAAGCAATACGCATAACAGCGGTAGCGGCCATTAACCAAAGCGAGAGCTCGGCAGCTTCTTCATGAAGCTCCAGCGCCTGCTTAAGCGGACCGGCTTCCGTCAGCCCGTCCCCGGCTAAATTACCCGTAAAATATGCGGCAAGAACCCCTAATGTTCCTAAAATTAATAAATAAAAGCCTGCTTTGCTAAAAAATTCTTTCTTCCATATTGTCCCGATTAGATCGGATAAAAATCCGATTATTAATAAAGCTATCGGAAAATGTACTATCATAGGGTGTATAAAAGGTAATCCAAACATAATGTTCTCCTTTTTTAGCAGCCAAGTTACGTCTGCCAATCTTAATCGCATCTAAGGTTTTTCTTAAAATCTCCTTAAAACCGCTTCCCCGTCACAGTTATATTTTTACTCATATAATTTCTTGGTAGTTTTTCTTAATATTACACATCAAAAAATTCCACTTCATACTAACAAAGAGACTCATTCGGAAGGATTATAGGAATGTTTTTAAAATTTAAGCCCGCTTTTACTGTTTACGGTATTGCGGGTGCAATACTCGCGCTTTTATTAATTAACGGCTGCGGGAAGAAACTGCCGGACGACAGAGCGATTACAGGCGGACCTTATAAACTGATTAACCAGGACAGCAGCGCTGTGAATTTTCCCGATGATTTTAAGGGCGAGACTGTTTTGATGACATTTATCTACACACACTGTCCCGATATTTGTCCACTTACAACCCATAACATGCAGATGATTGAAGACAAGCTTAAAGCCGACGGATTTAATAATGTGAAATTTATAGAGCTTTCGTTCGATCCCGACAGGGACACCCCCTCTGTACTCCGCGATTACGGTGACATAAGGAGCGTAGATTACGGCACATTCTCTTTCCTCACCGGTAAAAATGCTGTGGTGGATACGCTGCTTCATCATATGGAAGTAATCGCTATTCCCGGCGACACCACGTTTACCGACGACGGTGAACCGGTCTATTACTTTACTCACACCGACAGGATCACATTGATAGACAAAGACGGGCATATAAGGAACGAGTACCGCGGCAGCAAAGCGCCTGTAGATGAAATAATTAAAGATGTAAAATCATTAGGAGATTAGAATGCTATTAGTTCTTGCTTTCTTAACATTGTTCAATACAGGAAAACCCGGAATAAAAGTAGACGGCGCTTGGATAAGACCCGCCGATAAGGGAATGAACAGCGCGCTTTACTTTGAGATTAAAAATAACACCGACAAGCCGGATACATTATTCGATGTTTCATCGGATGCCGCCAAGATGGTAATGATCCATGAGACTTTCAAGAAAGACGGACTGATGGGTATGAGGCACATAAAATATCTAGTAGTCAAGCCTCATTCTTCCGCAAAATTCGAGCCGGGCGGCTATCACGTAATGTTTGTTCAGCTTAAGAAAAAGCTTAAGGCAGGCGGGCACGTTTGGGCCGCACTGCATTTTAAGAATGGCGGAATAATAAAAATAAAAGCGCTTGTAAAAAAACAATCGTAAACGAAAACGATCTCTGCTAAATTTAAGTAAAGATCACCGTGCGGTTATCGTACACAAGAACTTTTCTTTGAAGATGGTTCCATACCGCTCTGGAAAGCACAAGCTTTTCGAGATCGCGGCCTTTTCTTATAAGATCGGAAATCGAATCGGCGTGGCTTACGCGTACTACATCCTGCTCTATAATCGGCCCCGCGTCCAGCTCGGCGGTAACGTAGTGGCTCGTGGAACCGATTATCTTCACGCCTCTTTCGTAAGCCGAATGATAAGGCTTCGCGCCGGGGAAAGCGGGAAGGAATGAGTGATGAATGTTGATTATCCTGTTAGGAAAATGATTTACGAAATCATCGCTTAAGATCTGCATGTATCTTGCCAGAACTATAAAATCGATATTATTCTCTTTTAAAAGCTCGAACTGCTTTACTTCCTGTTCGGCCTTGTTCTGTTTTGTTACCGGGAAGACGGAGAAAGGTATATCGAATTTATCGGCGACATTTTTTAAGGTCGTATGGTTGCTGATAATAAGAGGTATATCTACCTTCCATTCTGCCGATTGACATCTCGAAAGAATATCGTAAAGGCAGTGAGGCATCTCGGAAACAAACACAGCCATGTGCATGCGGTCGTCGGAAAAATGCAGCTTCCAAGTCATACCGAACTTTGCTCCGATATTCTCTTCAAATTCTTTTCCTATTTCTTCCCTCTTTACCGAAAAGTTTTCAAGATCCCATTCGATGCGCATAAAGAAAACTTTCTTCTCAAGATCAACGTGCTGATCGAGATATAAAATATTCCCGTTATGTTTTCCTATAAATTCGGTGACGGATGCGACCAATCCGGTTTGATCCGGGCAGTAAATTAATAAAATAGCCGAAACGGGTTTCTTCATGTTCATAATTAGCTTCTTTCTTTTTAAACAGCCGCAAATACACCGCAGAGATACGAGTTAATTTTCGGATGA
This sequence comes from uncultured Bacteroidota bacterium, assembly GCA_963787005.1. Taxonomy (GTDB): domain Bacteria; phylum Bacteroidota; class Ignavibacteria; order Ignavibacteriales; family Ignavibacteriaceae; genus FEN-1297. The sequence continues at coordinate 24,579 of CAWBBX010000042.1, read as the reverse complement.
TTTTTGAAATCGCTCAGTACGCTAAAGCGTAAAAATAAAACCCAAAGCCGAGAAATAAAAATACAGCGTGTTATAAACACATCAGATATATACATGTACTCTTCCAATAGCATTCAATCTTTTTAATGATTACAGCCCGTTTTGATGTAGAATTAAAATTATTCGGAAAATAATTTAATTCGTTTTCACGGGTGAAAATTTTTCAACACCCCGAAAAATGTTCACTAAAAATATTATTAATGCGTATATGCGGGTCTTAAACAAGGACTTTTTAATGGCATCGTTGTTGAGTGTTTATACGGTGCAACAGTAATTTTTGAACAACAGGAGATTTTATGCGAAAAGTTTTGTTTTTATTCCCGGTATTACTGCTGGTGTTTATTACAGGATGTAAGGATAATCCGACCGAACCGGCAAACGGAAACGGAGAAGTAAAGGTGTACATGGTTGATGCACCGGCTTCGTATGACGGTGTATTTATAGATGTGACCGCGGTTGAAGTGCACAAATCAGGAAGCGACTCTACCAGCGGTTGGATTACTTTAAATAGCAGTGAAAAAACTTACAACCTGCTCGATCTTCAGAACGGCGCGCAGGCGGTAATAGGCGACACTATGCTTGCCTCGGGGCACTATACGCAGATAAGATTAATATTACGGAAACGACAATTATTTGACGATGGGGGGAATAAAATATAATCTGACCGTCGCGAGCGGATCGCAGACAGGTATAAAATTAACTCATGAGTTCGATGTGCAGGCTAATGCTACTTACAACTTAACTCTCGATTTCAACGCGGCTCAGTCAATAGTCGCGACTGGAAGCGGTAAATTTATGTTGAAACCGACAATAAGGATAGTACCGAACCAAACATCGGGAACTATCTCGGGAATAGTACTTCCGGCGGAAGCGAAAGCGCATATATGGACTGTCACAACTAATTCAGATACCGTGTCAGCTGACGCGGATTCAACCGGTTACTTTAAGTTAATGGCTCTGCCGGAGTCTTCCTATAATCTAAATATATCCGCCGATGATACGATGTATACGGATACAACGCTTACAGGTGTTAAAGTGATGAGCAATGAAAATACGGATATAGGAACGGTGACTCTGGCCGGCAAATAACGGCCCTTGTTTCTCTCTCCTATGTTACAGCAACGCTGTCCCCCGACACAAGTCGGGGGGCTGCGTTTTTTTATGTTTGATGAAAAGAAATTAATAAAGGTGAGCGTATTTATGACCGCTGCCTGTATTAAATAAAACTACTGTCTCGTCTTTCTTTATCCACCCTATACCGAGAAGTTTTTCGAATGCGGCGAGCGTTGCCCCGCCTTCCGGACTAACGAACATCCCCTGGGTTCTTCCTATTTTTTTTGCTGCCTCCAATATATCTTCGTCAGATACTTCAACAGCCGTGCCTCCGCTTTCCCTCAAGGCTCTCAGAATTAAAAAGTCGCCTACCGCGGCAGGCACTCTAAGTCCGTCCGCAATTGTTTTAGCACCCGACCACGGTTCTGCAAATTCTTTTCCCTCAACGAAAGCTTTTACCATGGGCGCGCAGCCGGCGGACTGAACGCTTACCATCCTCGGCCTTTTCGGCTCTATCCACCCGAGCCGTCCCATCTCTTCGAAGGCTTTCCACATCCCTACAAGTCCGGTGCCGCCTCCGGTTGGATATATAATAACATCGGGAAGCTTCCAGTTCATCTGTTCCGCCACTTCGTAGCCCATTGTTTTCTTGCCTTCGATCCTGTAAGGTTCTTTTAAAGTTGATACATCGAACCGTCCGTATTTTTTCACGCCTTCTGCGGCGGCTTTTCCGCAGTCGGTGATGAGTCCGTCAATCAAATTAACTTCCGCACCCAAGGCCCTGCATTCGGCCGCAAACGGCGCGGGCACATCCTTCGGCATAAATACGAACGCCTTCATTCCGGCAAGTGCCGCGTACGCACTCATTGCTCCTGCGGCGTTGCCCGCTGAAGGAATAGAAACTTCCTTAACGCCGAGTTCCTTTGCCATCGATATTGCCATACAGAGACCGCGCGCCTTGAACGAAGTTGTCGGATTCAGCCCTTCGTCTTTTATATAAAGATTTTCGAAGTTGTTCTCGGCTCCGAGATTTTCTGCGCGTAAAAGAGGTGTAAATCCTTCACCGAGAGAAAGCATATTTTCTTCATTCTTTACGGGAAGCATTTCCCGGTACCGCCAGAGTGTCGGTTTTCTGTTTCTTAAACTTTCCTTCTTGAAATGATTCGCGGCGGATTCGATATCGTACCTTGCGAGGAGAGGTTTTTCGCAAACGGGACAAAGGTTGTACAATTTGCCGGCTTCTAACTTTTCGCCGCACATACCGCATTCGAGATGAGATACAAAACTTGTCATAACTTCCTTCCCGAAATTATTTATTTGATAGGATTAGAATTGATTGGAATGTAATGATAAATTAAAAACAATTCATTGATTTAATTTAAATAGCTCCGAGAGATTTGAGAAGATAGATGCCCAGTGTCATCGTGATAACGGAACCGAGCGTGGAAAGCATGACTATGTTGCCCGCGAGTCTTCCGTTGCCTCCCATTGCTTCGGCCATTACAAAGCTCGCTATCGCTGTGGGACTGGCGAAAAGTATGAACATAATTGCCAGGGTTTCGCCTTTGAATCCGAATTCATACGCCGCATACGTAAAAATTAATGGGATGATAATCAGCTTCAGCGCGGTGGAGGTAAAAGCCATTCCGGAAGCGCTCTTTATGTTTTTAATATTCAGCGAACCGCCGATCCCGATAAGCGCCAGGGGCAGCGCTATGTCGGCCAGGTATTCCCCGGTTTTTAAAATAATGGGATGAATAGGGATCTTGTAAAGTGAAAACGGTATGGCGACTATAACGGCTGCGATCAAAGGATTCTTCAGAATCTCAATGAAGGTGCCCGCAAGGTTCCGCTGTCGTTCCTTTCTTGTAGGTACTGTAAGCGCGATTACGGAAAGCACGTTATAAAGAGGTACAATAAAGGCAAGAATTAAAGAGCCTCTTGCGAGTCCTCTGCCCCCCAGCATGTTCGCGATTATTGCAAGTCCGAATATCGCGTAATTGCTCCTGAAGCTTCCCTGTATGAACGTGCCCTTGTCTCTTCCGTCTTTAATAAACAGCGCCGACACTCCCCAGCACAGGAGAAATGAAATTACAGTAGCTGATAATATAAATGTAATTTCGGCCGGATCGAACGCCCTGTGGAAGTCTGTCTGCGAAAGTTCTATAAAAATAAGCGCGGGAAGAGAGATTGAAAATACGATCTTCGAAGAAAGATTGACAAAATTATCGTTCATTAAATTCATTAATTTTAAAACAATCCCGATTACAACTATCAGGAATACAGGCGTGACGATATTTGCCGTTAAGATCAAATTCTGCATAACAAGAAACGGGAGATAATAAATTTGAAAAGCTGCCGTATTAAAATAAAAATTAACCCCGGCTTATAAAAGAAAAACTTGAATGATTTCTTTCCTTTATATAATGTTTACATAAATTTCATCGATTAACATAGATAAAATATTGATATTCGGAGTATTTGGTCTTATTTTAGATTATCAAAAATTTAGGGGTGATTAGATGCCAAAACAAATACCCAAAACTTTAATAATCGGAAGCGTTATTACGGTTCTCGTATTAATAATAATTTACTTCTTTACACAACTTCCGTCCGGAGGAGAAAAGTCGACGGCCGAGAACGTCTCGTACGGAGGAGCTGATAAATGCGCTTCGTGCCATAGGAGAGTAACTCCGGACATCGTCAATCAATTTGCCGAGAGCACTATGGCGAAGAAAGGCGTGCGTTGCACCGACTGCCATGTTGTTGACAAATCAAACCCGATGGGAAAAGAACACGAGGGATTTTTTATTACCGTTACACCTACTCCCAAGCAATGCGCAGGCTGCCACCCGGCGGAGACCAAACAGTTCAACCACAGCAGGCACAGCGCCCCGGCGTGGATGGCTTTATCCGGCTTTGCCGATTTTACAAAGACGCAGCAAAAAAATATTGAGGAACAAATACCCGAGGCCAACAGAGGTCCGAACGGAATTGTAACCGCGACAAGAAATTCTCTTTTCGATATTGAAGGACCTTCGGTCACGCCTGCCGCTTGCGAAAGCTGTCATGCTATAGGAAAACCCAACGCGGACGGAAGCATAGGCAACTGCAATAAATGTCATCTCCGCCACGAATTCTCGATCGCCCAGGTTAGGAAACCGGAAATTTGCGGCCAGTGTCATCTCGGTCCCGATCATCCGCAAATGGAGATATATCACGAATCGGCTCACGGTGTGATGTACCAGACGGACGGCGATAAATGGAACTGGAATCAAAAAGCCGGCAGGCTTACTACCAGGGATCTTCCGGCACCGACGTGCGCCACATGCCATATGAGCGGCTTCGGGGCGCAGGCTACCACTCACGACGTTGGGCAGCGCCTCTCCAAATTCCTCTTCGCCGCAGTTACAACCGACAGACCTAATTCAGTAAACGGGCGAAACGCGATGAAATCCGTCTGCGCAAGCTGCCACTCGGCTCAGTTTATAGACAAGCAATACGAAAAAGCCGACAGCGTAACTTCATTCGTCAATAATAAAGTTTCGGAGGCTTCCGAAATACTCAAGAGGCTTGTAAAGGACGGGATTATTTCCGACAAGCCTTTCGCCACGCAGATAAGCTTCGACGCATTCGACCTGTGGCACTACTACGGAAGGACAGCTAAGTTCGGTGCGTACATGCAGGGACCCGACTATGTTCAATGGCACGGCGTGTATCCTCTGCTGAAGCAGCTCAACATGGTAAAAGAAGAAGCGGCGGAATTAAGGGCTAAACACGGCAGGGGGATTAAAAGATGAAGGATATAGAAATATTCCACATGGCAAATCTCAGGCTCCCGATGGAAAAGAACAGACTGCTGATGCTTTTTGTCGGAGTTAACTTGATGTTTACGGGAATAGATGTTGTGCTCGCACATTCCATAAATCAATTTATTCCCGTCTACGAATGGATACCCGTAGTATTCTTCCCACTCGGATCCGTGTCGTGCCTTCTAATAGCATTCCGGTCGAAGCCGAAGATGTGGAGTTCGCTCATACATATACTGATAATGATAACCGGAATTTTAATAGGAGTAATAGGCACCGCTTTCCATGCAAACGCGGTTTTAAATCCCGCAGGTTATTTAACTTGGTCGTGGGTTGTTTTTGGATCACCGATACTGGCTCCGCTCGCGTTCGCCGGTATCTCGCTATTGGGTCTCTATGCGGTAACCGAGGAGGTCGAAGGTCAGCCTGGTATGTTGAATGTACCGGGACTCGGTTTATTTAAAGCACCCATATCAAGAGACAGGCATTTTCTCTGGCTGGTAGGTTTAGGGTTCGGCGCCAGCGCAATAACTTCAATAATAGACCATGCGCAGTACGGCTACACTTTTTATAAACTCATCGCTATTATCTTCGGATTATTCGCCACCTCGGTGGTAATCTTCCTGGCCGTGTCTAAAAGCTGGTCGAAAGGAGACGAGACGGTTTATTTCTGGACTATGATCTCCGCGGTATTTGTGGGTGTACTTGGTTTTGGATTTCATCTTTCGGCTGATCTGGCCGGGACCGGCGCAATTAGTCTTGAGAGGATACTTGCTTTCGCGCCCGTACTCGCGCCGCTGCTCTTCAGCGATCTGGGTCTGCTCGGATTGTTGGTAGTCGCGCAGCCGAAAAAAAAGAATACCGTTTAGTTGAGTAATTTTTTTACTAAGAATAAAATGCCCTGAATTCAACGGGGCATTTTATTTTTTATAGGAAGCTATTGCCCGTTTGTATCTTTCCGCCGATTCGATAACAGCTGACCTTGCGTTTTCTAATATATGACGACCCCGGAAAGCTCCGTATATCTTATCAAATTTAAACGGCTTAACTCTGTTGACAATTTCGTCCACCTTTTCCGCTGAAAGAGGTATAAGATTCGGATAGCTGTACATAAAGCTCACGTTTTTCCTGTCCATCACGATCTGTATTGTGTCCCCGCTGAACAATACGCAGTTATCGTCCCCACGCTCCCAATGAAGTACTGAAGCTCCGTCAAAATGTCCGCCGCATTTTATAATTGTAAGCTCGTCGTTTATTTGATGACGATCGCCTTCCCATAATTTAACCGATTCGTTTTTTCGCATCAGCCATTTTTCATCGGCTTTGTTTATGTAAACAGGAATATCCCCGAATGCTTTGCTCCATTCTACAATCGATGAATAGTAATGAGGGTGAGAAAGAGCGATAGCCTTCAATCCGCCGAGACTATTTATTTTCGCAATTGTATCGTCATCAATTAATGTTAAACAATCCCATAAAATATTTCCTGCGCCGGTCTGAATTAGAAATGCCCGCTGCCCTATTCCGAAAGACGGCTCCGTTATAATTTGCGTAATTCCCTCTTCCATACCGGTAAATTTATTTTGATAATTATTACGCAGCTTTTGTAAAGATGTCCACCTCTGCCCTTCCCAGCCAACGTACTGGCGTTCATCTTCGCAAACCGGACAGTTTCTAGGTTCGCTCTCCGAGGCTTCAAATTGAACTCCGCATGTCGCGCAAATAAAATTATTCATACTTAGTTTCTTAAACGATTATGTGAATTATCACACCCTAATTTTTTTTAGACTTTTTATAGGTCGAGTCCGCATAAATTTTATGCAGCTCTCTTAATCCCTTCGGCTCGCCGATTATGGTAAGGCGGTCTCCCTCCTCCATAACCGTATGCCCCTTCGGAACAATCGTTTGATCGCCGCGGCGCATGAGTGCGACCAGGCAGCCGTCGGGAAATCTCAACTCTCTCAAAGACTTGCCTATCATAGCGCCGGTCTTGTTGTCTTTCTGCACAACCAGCGAGACGAAGTTATCGTCGTGAAGCAGCGATTCTTTCAGTTCCTGTTCCGTGTTCGCCGCGTTCCATTCAAGCGGAAAGCTTTCGTCATCCACCCTTCCCGCTATTTGCGCAAGGATGCGCAGGTGCTGGGTAGGATCGTCCTCCGGGCTTACCAGGAAAAAGATAGCGTTTACGGAATGTTCTTCGTCTTGATGGTCGGTTAAAGGTCCGTTCACAACCAGGTGCACGCCTTCTTTTGCGCGTACAATTACCAATTCGGGATCCAGCAGCCCCGGTATACGTAAATGCGGGAGTGCGATGCCGTGAGTAACGGGTGTCATACCGATTTTTGTGCCTTCCATAAACTCTTCTTTAATTTCTGCGGGCGAGAACTTAGTCATGTTGGAAAGCCACTTTGCTGCTTTTTCCACTACTTCCTCGAACTCGCGGCTCCCTTCCATATCCAGCACCAGGCTGCGAGCCACTATTTCATCGAACGGGTCGCCCTTGCGAAGACCTTTTTCTTTTAATATGCCTCTAAGTTCCGAATCAAGACCGTGATATCTTCCCCTTCCAAGTCTTTCGAAGACGTGATAAATGGCGCCCGAGCGTTTGACCCTGTTGCGGCCGTAGTAATAGAACCACAATGCCGCAACAATAATTAATCCGAACGAAAACGCCACCGACAAAAATCCCATTTCGAATATTAGAATGAAAGCGGAAACGATACCTATAATCTGCATCCATGGGTAGAACGGCGATTTAAATCCGGGATCGTAAGAATCGAGCTTACTTTCCCTCATCACTATTACTCCCACACTAACTAGGGCAAACATCAGTAACTGAAACGCGCTGGCGAGTTTCGCAATTTTGGTAGGATTCAGAAAAATAATTATTGCTATTATAACCGACATTGTAAGCAGTATAGAAATGAACGGAATCCCCTTTTTGCTGAGACGCTGGAAAAAATGAGGGAGAAGATAATCGCGGCTCATAGCGAACGGATACCTGGATGCGCTCATTGTCCCGGCATTGGCAACCGAAATAAAAGCCAAAAGAGCCGCCACGGTAACAACAATCTCCCCGATCCCTCCGAACATGTTTTCGGCCGCAAGAGCTGCGGGAGTGAGACTGCCCTTTAATTGTTCCATCGGTACTAATCCCACCATAACCGTGGTACCGAGCGTATAAATTATAAACGCTGTTAAGATAGATAAGAAAACGCCCAGCGGCAGGTTGCGCTCAGGATTTTTTACTTCCTCGGAAAGGCTGGCAACCTTTGTTACTCCTACATAACTGATATAAACCAGCCCTGTAGTTGCGAGTATGTTAGAGAAACCGGGATCAAAAAAACCGCGGAAGTAATCTGTGTTTATGCGCGGAAGACCGTCGCCTACGAAAGCTATCAGCACAATCAGAAGTCCGACGACAAGAAACAACTGGAACTTTCCGGTTCCTTTAACACTGAAAAGATTCAGCAGACCTATGGCCAGCGCAACGCCGATAGCAATAGGCACGATAGAAACGTCGCCGACAATAAGAGCGATATAAGCTCCCATACCTATTAGAGCAAAAGACACTTTTAGAATAAGAGCAAGCCAGGTGCCTATTCCTCCAATGGTACCGACCATCGGGCCCAGAGTCCGGTCGAGGAAATAATAAACTCCGCCGGCGCGCGGCATAGCGGTAGAAAGTTCAACCACGCTGAACATAGCCGGCACCAGGGGAACCGCCGCCAGGATGTACGAGAGCACGAGCGCGGGTCCCGCCTGAACTGCCGCCAGTCCAGGGAGTAAAAAGAAGCCTGCACTCAGTGTAGTACCCGTGGAAATGGCATAAACATCCAGCAGAGTAAGCTCTTTTTTTAGTTTCTTTTTTGTTTTTTGATGTACCATAGAGGAATATCCTGAAAAGGAGTTTAAGTATCAATATTGTGAATTTGATGTTAAGATCAGATGAGTTCTACTTCCCTCAATATTTTTTCCGCGCGCAGCACTTCGGAACACGGCACCATTACTTTTACCTCGTTAATAATATGGCCGTCGTATTCGCCGGATGCACGGAAGAGAGTGTAATCCGGTCCACCGAGAGAAATAGGGCTGGCTTTCCGGTAGTAAACATATGGATGGAGTCCGTTCTTTAGAATTGCATCATAAGCGTATTGAGTTTCGAGTTCATCGCTAGAACCGAAAACCCTGGCCATTCTCTCGTAAATCTCGTAGGCGTCGTGTTCATTGCAGAGAAAAAGATTACGAACGCGGCTTCCGCATTTTTTGCAGTATGCTTGGCCGCATATTATACAGGCGCCTGCCGCGTCATCAAGAGGATGGTTTTTACAGTTGATGCCTTCGACAAAAAGTGCACCGCAGTCGGGACAGTAAGTATCGCTCTCCTTTACGTCCGCGCCGCAGAGCTCGCATTCAAAATTATCGTTTTTCTTTTCCATTCCTTCCCCTTAAAATGTTGGAATGTTCAGCGGAAATTACTCCTTGCCTACTACCGGACTCCCCTTGTCTTCGCGCACCATTCGTGTGAAGAGAGATATTTCGGGATCGAATAAAAACTTAATCCACAACTTGAACCATGATTTATGAAAAAAAAGGTTTTCGTACCATTCCGGGGCGCTGCTTTTCACCATCGGCAGCTTGTTCCAGGGAACGGACGGAAAATCATGATGCTCATTATGATAGCCTACATTCAGAGCAGGTACATTAAGCGGACCGTAGTAGCTGTATGTTTCCTGCGGCGGATGAAGAATAAAATGCTCTTGAATCCACCTGGCTCCCAGCGGATGAAATCCAATAGAAAACGCAAACGAAAACACAAAATATAGGAAGGCCGACGGTCCGGCGTATAAAAATATGAAGACATCGAATCCGAAAACAACAAGCATATTGATTATGGTCCAGACGTTCATGAATTTGATTTCCTTCAGCCTCGGCGTTCTAATTGCCTGGAAAACCGGGAACAATAGTTCCCAAAGCATTTTTCCCCACGGTGTATTGCCTATAAGTTTTGCCTCCCAGCGGCTGGCTAGGTCGGCATCAAAATCATAGTGCCCTTGATATGAATGGTGTTTTAAATGATAACTCCTAAAAGAAATAGCGCTCGGCAGCACGTTGGGAATATCGGCCAATATTCCGGCTACATAATTCATCTTTCTATTCTTGAAGATAAGATTGTGCGCGGACTCATGAATGAGTACAAAGAGAGCATGGTTAGCAAACGCGCCTACAAAAAAAGCTACGATTATTGCGAGCCACCAAGGCTGATCTTTCAAAATGAACGCGATAGCGATCTGTAATGCGACAACGCAAACAATAATTAAAAAGCTTATCGGATTACGCCCCATGAAATTTCTTATTTCGGGGTGATCCTTCAGAATCGATTTTGTTCTCGCCCTGTGCGGTTCGGGAGAATCGGAAAAGAAGAACTCTCTTTTTTTATTCTCCATTATATCTCCGGAGAGGTTGTTAATATTAATTTTAACGTAAGAACATTTGAGCTGTAAATCAATTGTACCGGAGTGAAATCACTTATTACTTAGCAAATAATTTACTCCCCTCTTTTTAAGATGAGCCAGAACTTTTTCATAACATCCTTCATGTGCACCTATAAACTCCGGCGGCGAAATTCCCTTTGCCGTATATTCTCCGTTCAGAACCATTCGAACCGCGGCGGTACAAGTGTAACCGGTAGTTCTCGCCATAGAAGTAGTTTGTTTTTTTTCATCGTAAGTGTCGAATAAATTGTATGTGTATTCTTTCTTGCCGCCAGTTTCTTCTCCTTTTATGATGATTCTCATCACCGTATATTCTTTCTCCCCTTTCTCTAAATTCCACAGCGGAAAGAGAAGTTTGGAGGCGAGATCAACCGGACGAATTTTAACTCCGTCGACTTCTATCTTTTCGGTTCCGAAAAATCCGGTGTCGCGCAGAACTTTTATATATTCAATATGACCGGGATAGCGAAGAGTTTTTTCCTTCATAAAAGGAATGCTCATTGTTTTGATCAAAGTCCTCAAGCCGTCGGTGTTAAAAGCCTCAAGCTTTCCTGCTTTATCGAAATCAATGAATTCTTCTTCAGATAAGGCAGGCTTAACCACTACTTTACCGTTTTCAACAATCCGTGCGGGACGCGTATATTCTTCGATAACATCTACGGGAGAAAACGGAGCTTTGTATTTGTAAGGCCATTCGGGATTTGCGGGCAGTCCTCCCACGTAGCATTCGAATGACTCAATCTTCATTTTTGAATTATGATAACCGAGAATAATGCTGCTCATTCCGGGAGCTACGCCGCAGTCGACGATAGCTGTAACATTATTTTGCTTCGCCGGCTCATCAAGCAGAAAAGGGTCTTCCTCGAAAAAAGAAATATCAACTATGTTCTTCCCAGCTTCAATTACGCTCTTGACTGTTTCAAATCCCATAAACCCGGGAACAGCGCCCACGACGATATCGAAATCTTTTACGATCCTTTTTATTTCGTCGCCGGAAGAAAGATCTGCCATTATTGTTTTTAAATGATGAGATTCGCTGAGAATTTTAAGCCGTTCCCGGTTAATATCGGCGGCAGTAACATCAAACTTGCCGCAAAGATCCGCCGCTATCGCCCCGCCTACCATTCCGGATCCAAGTACAATTATCTTTTTCATATCTACGCCTTTTTAAATCTTACTCTTAATCTTAATCTTAAACTTAGACTCTAAGGTTTAAAATTGAGATAAAGTTAAATAAAGCCTAAATCTATGTTTGAGTCTAAGAAGTCTAAGTTAATGTCTATCCAGGAATTCGTTCACTGCTTTTTCCACTCTTTTCATTTCGCATCCGGGACCGAGGTGTCCGCAGTCGTTATTAAGCTCCAGAGTTTCAGCATTAAGCATCTTAGCAAATGCCATAGCCGGATGCGGATTAGCCATATGATCCTGCAGCGAAACAATTGAAAACACTTTTGCCTTTACGGCCGCTGCAGCTTTTTCCATAGAACCGCCGAAAGGCTTTGATACATCGAGAGCGAGCATTGCTTTAAGCTGACTCATCCAGTCGTACGGATTAAAATTTACCGCGAAGGATTTCTGATATCCCGCTATAAACTTTGGAAATTCTTCGGGTGTTGTGTGCGTTACTCTGTATTCGGGAGTCGTGATATTCAAGCAGGTGATATCCGCGATCGATTTCATAACATCGTCCTCAGGAGCGCCGCATTTCAATTCCGTTTGGATTACGAGCAGCTCGGTAGTCCAAAGCAGCCGGTCGTAAGAAGTCATTTTAGTAGAGCCGACCCACGGAACGGCTTTGTCCATAAAACCAGGATAGGCCACGATCCACTGGAATGTCTGCATTCCGCCCATAGATCCGCCGATAACGGCGTAGACATGATGGACGTTGAGGTGCTTTGTTAAAAGTACATGCTGAGAATTAACCATGTCGCGCACGGTAAAAAGAGGGAAAGATTCTTTGGGCTGCTTTTTGCTGTTTGAAGGTGATGAGGATACGCCGTCGCCGATTGCGTCTAAACTTATTATATAGTATTTCGTGCTGTCTGCAATTTTGCCCGGACCGATAAGTCCCTCGAGTCCTTTTGTATTCCCGCCGAACCAGGTGGGGAAAATAATTATGTTGGATTTATCGGCGTTCATTTTTCCGTAAGTGCGGTAACCGATTGTACAGTCGAGTATCTCGCCGCCTTTTTCGAGTTTGAAGTTTCCAATATCCGCATATTGCTGCTTTCCCTGGGGAAATGATACGGTGGATATTGAAATAAACAGAATAAATATAAACATTTTTTTTGATGACATTTTTTATCTCCGGTGGTTTTGTGGATCCGAAATATATTTTGATTCATTGCCGTTGGCTTCAGCCGCATTCCCACTTTTACATGGGGCTAAAGCCCGATCTATCTTAGATCTCTATGACCGTTCGCTGAAGCGAACGGCGATATTTTATATTCAATAATAGCTTGCTCTCCTGAGATTCACTTTAATTTTTATTCTTCCCCTGATTCATTTTGTCTCTCCTATTGCCGTCGGCTTCAGCCGACGGAATAAAATTCAAAAAGAATAATCGGCTTCAGCCGCATTAGCCTTTTTACATGGGGCTGAAGCCCAACTTTATCTAGATTCCCTTTGCCCGTTCGCTAAAGCGAACGGCAATTAAAATAATCATTAACTTTACACAATAATTTAAAATCTTATAAAAATTTTCTATCTCTCAGATCCATATCTCGACATAAACTTTTCAATCTCTTCCGCGAAGGTATGTTTCTTGTGATGTTCTTCTTGGTTCAGAATATACTTCTTTACACCCTCAACATGATTTTCAGTTACTCCTACAGCCCAATAATCATCCTGCCAGGCAAATCGACCTTTTACAATTTTGTTTTTATTTATCCAGTTTGATGATTCGCCTTTGATCATTTTCACTGTTTTACTGATTGAATCTTCTCTATTTAATGAAATCAAGCAATGAACGTGATCATGATAGCCACTTATTGTATCTAGCCATATATTTTTCGTTTTTGCATTTTGCTTGATGTGTTCAAAGACTTTATTTCTAATTTCACTTGAATTAAAATAAGGGTATCGGCTTTTTGTAGAAAATACCAAGTGTATCCAAACTCTAACCCAGCTCATTTTATTCCACCATATTGTTTTCAATGTATTTGAACTTTTTCTAATTGCCGTCGGTTTCAGCCGACGGGAAGAAGCATTCCCATAACTATTCGGCTTTAGCCGCATTTACCTTTTTACATGGGGCTGAAGCCCAACTTGGTTTAGATTCCCTTTGTCCGTTCGCTAAACGAATCGCAATATTTTATATTCAATATGACCTGCTCTCCCGAGATTCACTTTAATTTTTATTCTTCCCCTGATTCATTTTGACTCTACTATTGCCGTCTGGTTTTCCATTGGAATCCTTAGGATATCCGAGGCTGTGCATACAGAACTTTTCAAATACTAGGCTTGCATCTCGTCTCGTTAGAGACGAGATATTTATAGAAAAAAATCTATCCACTAACACATTCCTCGTCCCGTAGGGACGAAATCAATCATAATAACAGTTAAAACTCCATCAGTTATATATTTGTAATATTAAAAATATTATTGACGACATATTCTTAGTTCGTCTCGTTAGAGACGAGATATTTATAGAAAAAAATCTATCCTCTAACACATCCACTCGCCCCGTAGGGACGAAATCAATCATAATAACAGTTAAAACTCCATCAGTTATATATTTGTAATATTAAAAATATTATTGACGACATATTCTTAGTTCGTCTCGTTAGAGACGAGATATTTATAGAAAGAATCAATCCTCCAACATACTACTCGTCCCGTAGGGACGAAATCAATCATAATAACAGTTAAAACTCCATCAGTTATATATTTGTAATATTAAAAATATTATTGACGACATATTCTTAGTTCGTCTCGTTAGAGACGAGATATTTATAGAAAAAAATCTATCCACTAACACATTCCTCGTCCCTTAGGGACGAGATGAATATTGAATTTATTTAAATATAAACAAAATCCGAATCGATTCTTGTCTTCAATTTTTGAATTTGCCCCAGAATTAAATTATTTTGATTTAGACGTTGTACATATATCAAATTACCAGGCTAATAACATGCTCAACAAGTTCGATCAGAAAATAAGCGAAGGCGCGCTCTTTACGGATCAATACCAGCTTATGATGGCCCAGCTTTATTTCACTAACGGGATGCACGAAAAGAGAGTGAGGTTCGATCATTACTTTAGGAACTACCCGGACTACGGTTCCCACAAAGCAGGCTACTGCATAAACGCGGGATTAGAATGGCTAATTGACTGGATGAGAAATACACACTTTCGATTAGAAGATATCGAACTTTTAAAAACACAAAAAAAACGGGATGGGAGTCCCACGTTCAGCAACGAATTTCTAAACTGGCTTTTAAAGGAAGGCAATTTCTCCGGCATAAATTTAACCGCGATCCCGGAAGGAAGGGTTATTCACCCTAACGAACCGTTAACCGTTATCGAAGGTCCGCTCGCCATGGCGCAGATACTGGAGACAGCGCTTTTAAATCAGCTCAACTTCCAGATACTTATCGCCACCAAGGCGAGCAGGATGAAAGAGATTGCCAAAGACAGCCTGCTGCTGGAATTCGGCGCGAGGCGCGCGCAGGACCGCGGTGCGATGGCTGGCGTTAGAGCCGCGCTGATAGGCGGCGCCGATTTTACTTCCAACGTCGGAATCTCGCACCTGCTTGGTTATCCTCCCAAAGGAACTCACGCGCACAGTATGGTGCAGTACTTCTTGTCGATGGGAATGAGCGAGCTCGACGCGTTCCAAGCCTTCGCCGATCTCTATCCCGACGACTGCATACTTCTCGTCGATACAATCGATACCCTGCAAAGCGGCATCCCGAACGCGATAAAAGTGTTTGAGAATTTAAAAAAGAAAGGACATAAGCCCGTCGGCATCCGGCTCGATTCCGGTGATCTTGCATACCTCAGCATACTCGCGGCAAAAATTCTGAACGAAGCCGGTTTCACGGAAGAAAGCATAGTTCTCTCAAACGAACTGGATGAGCTTAACATTTGGCAGATAATTACGCAGATAAAAGAGGAGGCACCCAAATACGGCATCGATCCGGACAGCTTGATAAAACGGCTTACATACGGAGTGGGCACCAGGCTTATAACATCGGCCGGCGATGCCGCTCTCGGAGGAGTTTATAAACTGGTTGCGGTGGAAAAGGAAGGCGGTTGGATTCCGGCTATTAAAATTTCCGAAAATATAGAAAAGATTCCTAACCCCGGAAATAAAAATGTATGGCGTCTTTACGATTCAACAAATAAAGCAAACGCCGATTTAATTTGTCTTGAAGACGAAGATCCGTTTAAACAAGATAAAATAGTTTTAAGACACCCGAACGATCACACAAAACACCGCACTTTAAAGATAGAAGAAACTTCCGGTTCGGAACAACTCATGATTGAAGTATTAAAAGACGACAAAATTGTATATGATTTCCCTTCAATTGATGATATAAGAAAACGCAGGAAAAAAGACATCGAAAGCCTGGATTCCGGTGTGAAGCGGCTCATCAATCCCCACCGTTACCACGTCTCACTTTCGCAAAAACTCTGGGATCTTAAGCAGGGTTTAATCGAGGATGCCCCAAAAAATAACGCCCGAAAATAAATAATTTTTCACATAATTCACTTTATAGACCGATCCGGTCGATTATTCTAATACAAATCTATATAAAATCTTACTGGTGATTTAAAGCATAATAATGAAATTTTAGCACCTAATGCCAAAAACTTACTTCAAATCACTTGATAAAAAAACAATAATGCATTATGTTTCGACTCTTTAAGTCGGATAGTCGAATTTATAAAGCGAGGTATGCAGTGTCAGAGCATATATCAAAAGATAAAGAGAAGTTCATAGTTGAGGCAGCCCGGAAGAGGTTTGCGCACTACGGATATTCTAAAGTCACGATGGAAGAGATTGCGACGGATGTGGAAATGGGCAAAGCCTCGCTTTATTATTATTTCCCCACTAAGGAAAATTTATTCGAATCGGTGATACTCTCGGAGCAGGAAGAATTTATTGCTGAGATCAAGAATGTGATGACAAAAAATATCACCGCTTCGGATAAAATACACGAATACCTCGATATGCGACTGGAATATTTCAGGCAGCTTTTGAATCTCGGCACTTTAAACGTTCATTCGTTTTCGCAATCCAGGCCTGTTTTCAGGGAATTGTTCAAAGGTCTCGAAAAAATTGAGACGGAATTGTTAAATGAAATTTTAGAAGATGGAAAAAGATCAGGTGAATTTAGAACCGATCTCCCTGAAAAAACTGTTTGCGTGTTAGTTCATATAATTCAGGGACTGCGCTTAAGAACTTTAAAGAAAATTCAGGACGAGAGGCTCGACGATTCTTCGTTCCAGGAACTTAAAGAAGAAATGGGCATTATGACGGAAGTTTTTGTAAAGGGAATGAGAAATTAAATAATAAAAATTATCAGCCTAGGAGAGAATAGTATATGGCAAATAATAATTCAGATGCTAAAGAAAAAACCGGACAGTCTCCGGATTCGAACAACGGCGGAGGCGCGGAAAAGAATACTCCGCTATATCTGAAGAAGAGAGTGATTATACCAATAGTCCTTCTCTTAATTCTGATGGGAGCCGCTGTTTATTGGTACGTCGGCACCCTCGGCTATGTTACAACAGACGATGCTTACATCGACGGCAACAAACTTTCGGTAAGCGCCAAGATACTCGGCCGAATAGAGCAGCTTACAGTTGATGAAGGAGATACTGTTAAGCAGGGACAGGTCTTGGTGAGACTCGATTCAACCGATTTTAAGGCCAGAGAAGCACAGGCCGAGGCCGCGCTCGCGCTTGCTAAGGAGAGTATAAACCTGGCAAAGGTAAATCTTGATAAAGCGCAGGATGATTTTAATCGCGCCGAGAAACAGTACAAGGGAAATGTTATACCAAAAGAGCAGTACGACCACGCGCAGAAAGCCCTTGAAGCGGCGAAGGCTCAGTACGGTATCACAAAGGCGAAGATCAACGAAGCCGGAGCACAGCTGAACGTAATAAAAACGGAGCTTAACAACACCGTAATTTATTCGCCTATGGACGGTGTAGTTGCGAAGAGATGGGAACTCAAAGGCGATGTAGTTCAGCCCGGCCAGCCTATCTTCACTCTTTATAACTTAAAGAACGTATGGGTTACCGCGCAGTTCCAGGAAACCGATCTCGCGTCGATTCAAATCGGTGATACGGTTCAGATATCCGTAGATACTTATCCGGATCACAGCTTCATCGGAACGGTGTTCCAGATGCCGAGCAATACTGCGTCGCAGTTCTCTCTTATTCCGCCGGATAACGCTTCAGGCAACTTCACAAAAGTAACTCAGAGAGCTCCTGTCAAAATTTCGATAAAGCCTGAAAAATCAGCGAACGTTGTTTCTTCAAAAAATAATTTCATGCTGCTTCCCGGAATGTCTGTTGAAGTATCGTTAAAGAAAAACTAAATATGGCTAACGATTACAACGATATAAACGGCAACAACGGATTCGGCGGAGAATACTACAAGTGGTGGGTACTTGCCAACGTAATGGTAGGAACTTTTATGGCGGTTCTCGACGTCAGCATTGTAAATGTGGGACTCCCGAAGATGATGGCCGTTTTCGGCGTAAGTGTCGATAAAATTGAATGGGTGCTGACCGGCTACCTTCTGGTTTTCGCAGTTATGCTTCCCTCCTCCGGGTGGATTGCGGATCACTTAGGATATAAAAAATCCTATACTATGGGATTGTTACTCTTTACCGTCGGATCCTTGTTCTGCAGCTTATCATGGAACGAGAATTTATTGATCTTTTTCAGGATCGTTCAGGGCGCCGGAGCGGGATTTATAATGCCGGTGGGTATGGCGATTGTAACAAGAGAATTCCCGCCGAACCAAAGAGGCATGGCGCTCGGGTTCTGGGGCATCGCCGCAGCTTCGTCTATTTCGCTCGGCCCGCTGGTAGGAGGCTATTTAATAGACAACTTCAGCTGGCATGCGATATTCGACATCAACGTGCCGATTGGAATCATAGGAATTGCCGCGACGATCATCATCCAGAGAGAATATAAAACCGAGCATGTGAAGAAATTCGACATGCTGGGCTTTATTACCATGTCGGTTTTCCTAACATCATTCCTTTTAGCGCTGGCCGACGGCAATGCCGACTGGAATACCGGCGGGTGGACTTCGGAATTTATTTTAGCATGCTTCGCCATCGCGTTCGTATCGTTCGTGATTTTTATAGTCACGGAGTTTACCGTTGAACATCCGATTATCGAGCTTAGACTTCTGAAGAATTATAACTTCGGCGTAGCCAACATTATACTTTTTATATTCGGCGTTGCGCTGTTCGGCAATTCTTTCCTTCTGCCGCTGTATCTTCAGAACAGTCTGGGCTATACGGCCCTGCAGGCGGGACTCGTATTCTTCCCGGTCGGTATTCTTCAAGCCATAGTTTCTCCTATTGCAGGAAGAATGACGGATAAGATGAATCCAAAGATCCCGGTTATCATCGGAACGATCTTACTTACGATTTCGCTTTATCTGTTCTCCAACTTTTCGCTGTCAACGGAACACGGACAGATAATGCTTCCGCTCTATATAAGAGGATTATCGCTCGGAATGCTGTTCATACCGCTGACTACAATAGCGCTGCTCGAGATGCCTAATGAAAAGCTGGCGCAGGCGAGCGGACTGTTCAACACGATCAGGCAGATAGGCGGAAGCTTCGGAGTAGCGCTGCTCGGAACGATACTGACTCAAAGGGTTAAGTTCCACATGTCGCAGTACGGACAGGCGGTAGATCAGACTTCGGTGCAGTTCCACCACGCGGTTTATCACCTTCAGCATTTTGTTCAAAACTCAGTGGGAGGAACGGCATCGGATGCCGCTTTAAGAGCAAAGGTGCTGCTGGCAAAAAATCTTGCGTCGCAGGCTTTCGTAAGCGGTATAAACGATGACTTCCTGATCGGTGCGGTAATCACTTTAATTTTGCTTATCCCGGTTCTATTCCTGCATACAAAGAAACAAGGCAGCGGAAAAAAGATCGAGTTAATGGAGTAATAACTTTGTACGATCAACAAAAAGAGAATTTAATATGAGAAGAAAAATATTTTTTATTGTCACTGCGGTCTTATCCGTGTTATTAATAAAAACGGGTTTCCCGCAGAATACCATAAAGGATTCGTTAAATCTTGAGCAGGCTCTTAAGCTCGCGCTGAAGAACCAGCCGCTTATAATGCAGGCCGAAAGCGAAGTGAGGGCAGCCGAAGCAAAAATAAGCGAACAGAAAAGTTTTGACTATCCAGACGTCGAGGGCGAACTGTCTTATTCAAGGGTCGGGCCGGTGCCGTCCATAGTATTCGGCAGCGAAATATTTAATTTATTCCCGGCCAATAATTACGACGCTCACGTAAGCGCGCGCTACCAGGTTTATGATTTCGGTAAAAAAGACGCGCTGCTCAATCTCACGAAATCGTACAAGGTACCTGCGGAAGAAAAAATTAATTATATAAAGAATCAGCTTACTTATAAAACAGCGCAGACTTTTTATACGATTCTTTTTCTGCAGCAAAGTTTGGACGTAAAAAACGATGAGATCAAAACACTTAAAGAACATATCGGTACGGCCGATAAAAGAGTAGAGAACGGAACGGCAACTGATTTTGATGTGCTTACTACAAAGGTAAGAGTGGCGGCGGCCGAAAATCAAAAAATGGACATTAAGAACGCTATTAACAAAGCAAAGATTTTGATGAGAGCGCTGCTCGGACTTCCTTCTGATACTCCCGTAAATGTGAGCGGAAGTCTCAAGCTGCCTAATTCGATCGTGAGCAAAGATTCTCTTATCAACGCCGCTCTCACGCAAAGAGAAGAAATAAAGATCGCGACCGATTCCGAAAATTCAATAAAGCTTCAGAAAGAGGCCGCGGCGTTAGGAGACAAACCTTCTTTGAACGCGTTCGGTAGCTTTGGGATTAAGAACGGATACATGCCGAACTTAAAAGTTCTGCGCGGCAACTGGGTAGTAGGACTTGCGGCCAACGTTCCGATCTTCAACGGCTATCGCACCGACGCAAAAGTACAGGAAGCACAGGCAAATCTGGATGCCAATGATGCTCATCTCCTCGAGCTGGAAAGAAAAATAAAGGCGGAAGTGGAATCGTCATTATCGGAATTAAACAACAGCAGGAACAAGCTCGGCACAACAGAGCTTCAGGTAAAGCAGGCCGAGCAGGCACTGCAGCGCGCGAAGACACAGTATCAAAACGGTGTAATAACAAATCTCGATCTGCTCGACGCGGAGACTTCCCTTTCCGAAGCTCAGCTTCTGCATCTGAGAGTAGTTTACCGGAACGTGATAAATACTTACAATGTGAAGGAAGCCGCGGGCGACGAAATTCGGTAAAATAAAATTTTGGGGAATTATTAGTTTGGGCAAATTGGCTTTGATTGGCTTGATGATATATGTAAACGATAAATTTTCCGGTTTGCCGGGAAGATTAAATGAAGAAAGACAGTTTAGGCTTAATAAATAAATTCGGGGAACGCTTCAACGCTTTAAGGGCGTTAAAACACAAAAATTTCCGTCTCTATTTCGGCGGGCAGGGAATTTCCATTGTCGGTACCTGGGTTCAGCGCATCGCGCTGACCTGGCTTGTATACAGGCTTACCGATTCCGCATTCCTTCTGGGAGTCGTCGGTTTTGCCGGCCAAATACCTCTTCTTATAGTAACACCTTTCGCGGGTGTTCTTGCCGACCGTCTAAATAAACATAAGATACTTCTTTATACGCAGGCGCTGTCGATGCTGCAGGCATTCATTCTCGCGGCGCTTGTTCTGACAAACACAATTCAGGTTTGGGAAATTATTGTACTGAGTATAATACTAGGAGTGTTCGATGCCGTTGATATGCCTACCCGGCAGTCGTTTATGGTAGAAATGGTCGGCAACAACCGTGGCGATCTTGGAAACGCAATTGCTATGAACTCTAGCATGGTAAACGGTGCAAGACTCATTGGTCCCGCTGCCGCAGGCTTAATGATATCCGCTTTCGGCGAAGGCTGGTGTTTTCTTCTGAACGCCATAAGCTACATCGCTGTAATTTATTCGCTTCTTAAAATGGACGTTATACACAAACCCGCTTCCTCAAAGAAAAAAGAAACACTTAAAGAGTTAAAAGAAGGTTATCGGTACGCGTTCGGATTTAAGCCGATTAAATCAATCTTGATTCTTCTGGCGATTGTTAGTTTTATGGGAACACCGATCAGAATTCTAGCGCCGGTCTTCGTAAAGAATATACTTCACGGAGGCGCAGATCTGTTCGGATTCTTGATGGGTGCATCGGGTCTAGGCGCGTTGTTCGGCGCAATATTTCTGATGAACAGGAAGAGCGTGCTTGGATTAGGAAAATTGATAACTTACGCAACCGCAGCATTCGGAATTGGAGTGATTGCATTCGCACTTTCACACAGCGTTTGGCTGTCAATTATTTTCATGTTCGTAACGGGACTCGGCATGATGATTCAACTTGCGGGCAGCAATACAATGCTGCAGACTATTGTTGATGATAACAAGCGCGGCAGAGTGATGAGCTTTTACGCGATGTCGTTCAGAGGCGTTGCGCCGTTCGGGAGTCTGCTTGCAGGAGCAGCGGCGGGAATTATAGGCGCGCCGCTTACATTAATTATCGGCGGAGGTTTTTGTCTGGGCGGCTCTTTATATTTCTTTAAAAGTCTGCCTGAGATGAGAAAGCTGATACGACCCATTTATAAGAAAATGGGAATCATCCCGGAGTCCGTTGAGGGGGTAGGAACCGCGACGAGATTATCCTTTGAAGAGAAGGAATAAAACATCTTAATAACAAAAATTATCGTAGGAATTTGATTCATCAAATTCTTTCTTCATAATAACGGAACATTATAAATGATGTCCCTACGAAATATATAAAACAGAAACCTCATGTATTACATATAGTAAATCAGGTTATTTCAAACAAGTTAGTTTAAGCTTTATTTTCTATACTACTCTTTCAGAGTAGAAGCGTCTTTAGTTTACCTCTATCCAGGGGTTTCACCCCCGGCTGAAATATGTTTTCCCTTCGGGAAACCCAAGTAGTAAGCTTGAACTCCATTAGAAAATTTGATCGTTGAAACTCTGAAGGAGTAAAATAAACGAACAAATCAAACCCTGAAAGGGTGAGAGGTGAGATCAAGTTTCATTTGTCAAACGTCCGACGCTAACTGCACAGGCTTCTTGAGAGAAAGAATAGATGAATAATATTTATCCGTAGAAATTTGTTTTATCAAATGCTTTTTTAAAAACAAACCTCCGAGGTTTTAAAAACCTCGGAGGTTTAAATATTATTTACTATTACGACATTTGTCGCCTGGTAATTTTTACCGATTTTTATTTCTAACAGGATTTAGATCTTTGTACAACTTAATATACTCCTTCACTACTTTCATAGTTCTTCCTGTTATTTCTTTTATAGCTGTTTCATCCATGCCTTTAAGTAAAAGCTTCTTGATTTGTTCATAATGCTTTATGTATCTATCTACTGCATCTTGACTGTGACTTGTTTTCAGTACTATGTCTGCCGGGGATATTCCCTGTTCATATAAACTTATTATTATTCCTTTATGTGTCGGAAGACTTCCTTGATCTAGAACGTATCCTTTTAATGGTAATATCTCACCGGTTTTTTTTGTATAAGCATCTAAATATTTTCTTATCGTACTTAAGCTACGGTTCATCAAGACACTCAACTCTGCTCCGCTTAATAAGCCGCTCTGGTTCTTTGCGCTTTTTATCAACCTTACCATCGTCTCGATGTCTCGTGCTTCTCTGTGAAGATAATTACTGTTACGGTCGCCCTTCTTAAAATATATTCTTCGCTCTACATCTTCTTTCGTTATTAATGGAAGTACTACCGTTACACTTGCATAATCTTCGGTCTTCTTTCCGTAGCTCTGTCTCTGACCATCATCTTTCGTTGTGGTAAATACTATTTCTCCAAAGCCTACTTGATTTCTTCCCGGATAATATTCTCTGTGTAAATCCTCAAGATCATCCGCCAACATTTCCAATACTTTTCTTGACCCCAATATCTTATATTCATTCTCTAATAGATTTATTATCCCTTGGTGAAAGTTCCTTTTGTTTATGCTTGCATAACGGTCTCTTGTCGGATTTATACTCATGACAAGCCTCCTATCATAGCTGCCAGAGGCTTTGAATAGCTCTTTGTCCTTTTTTTTATCCCTTCTCTATAGCTGCTTCTGATTAGCAATAATTTTAGATTATCTCTTCTGGTTTTATCTTTATTTATCTCTTTTCTTAATTCTATATATTGCTTTACCAATACTTCACTTAATCCCGTTACCATACTTATTTCTTTTACTCTTCTGATACCTCTGCTTTGCGACATCATCACCTTTACAAAATTTGCCAGATATCTTTTTATTGCTCCAAAACTATGTCTAGTCTTCTGCCTTATCTCACTGTACGTCTGACCATCTAAGTACATGCCTATGATTTTTACCTTATGGGTTTGACCTCTGCCTATGTTATGAAGATAACCGCGGGTTACTACATCTATCCCCCTTCTCTTTATCTCCTTTATATCCCTTTGTATCGTTCTTACTGTGCAGCCTAGATATTTTCCCAAATCTTCTTGACTTAATACTCCACTTTGTTCTATCGCTTCTTCTGTTATCCTTTCTATTCTTATTTGCCTTAATTCTATTCTTCCGTTAGCTTGTAATATCTCTAGATCTTCCAGTCCGTTGTCTACCGTTAATCGTACTCTTTTCTTCTCCATTTTTTCCAGTGCTTTGCCCGATCTCTCTTCTATCTCTATTACCCTTACTTCTATCTGACCTTCCTTTAGTGAATGATCTCTTAGTAAACACTCTTTTGCTGTATTTAATATCAGCTCACTTAATTTAGGGGAGAGTTCATATGAGTTTTCTAACTCCCAGATAAACTCTCCTTCCGAACTTTTCAGCTGCTGTCTGTTCAGTACGCTTCTGCTTATTTTCATTTATCACCTCAGTTTTTTTCAATTTATTCATTTCTGAGGCGACAAATGTCG
>CAWBBX010000041.1:0-17621 GCA_963787005.1 uncultured Bacteroidota bacterium | reverse complement strand
CGTCCTGGTTTTCATCACAACAAGCTGAAGCTCGTTGGTCATCAGATCTATTTGCTTTGCTGCCTCCGAAAGATCGCGGACGAATTTGGTACCCTCGTATTCAAGAGCAGCTTCCGAGTTTACCTGCGCAAGCCTGTTTCGTCCAAGTACAAGCTCGGATGCTATATTCAAAAGCTCATCGAGCCTTTCAACATCCACACGGATCGTATTATCCGTTGTGCTTAGCGCGGCTGTTTTGGAGGAGTCCGCGGCATCCGGGGTCTTTTTATCAGGCACCACAGTCTTAGCAGCGGTTATAACAGGTTTCTTTTTCTCATCCGCTTTCAAAGCCTTTGTCTTATTGTTTGCCTCTTTCTTAGTCTTCGTCTTAGACGTAGACTTTGACCTAGACTTAGATGCCGACCTGGATTTAGCCGTCTTCTTTTCCGCAGCTTTTTTCCCTGTACTTTCAGTCGCCGGCTTTTCCTTCACAGCGGAGTTCTCCAAAGTTTCGATAAGATCCGAGAGGACAGAAATTGTATCCTCTATGTGCACATCCTCGTTGGAGTTAATTTCTATGGAAACGAGAAGCTCTTTTATCTTATCGAAAGCCATTAATATGCCGTCCATCAGCTGCGGATTGAGCTGTGCTTCGCCTTTTCTTAATTTATTTAAAATATCCTCGCACCGGTGCGTAACGGCTGTAAGCCTTTCGAGGCCCAAAAACCCGGATGTGCCTTTAATAGTATGAAACGATCTGAATATATCGTTCAGCAGTTCGGCGTCGCTCGGTTTATTTTCCAGCTCTATAAGTGTAGAGTCCAGCTTTTCGAGAATTTCCTTGGTCTCAACAATAAAGCTGTCGACGATCTCTTTCATTTCCGGATCGCTAAGCATTTCGTATGTTGTGTTTGTAGCCATAATTATGAAAACAGTTTATCTATTTCTTCTTGAGATGTTTTTTCAAATTGATCTTTAACTATTTCGTCAACCGCATCCTGTCTTTTAGCGGATTTATTGTAACGGGCATTCGGATCGAAGGTAATGTTCTCGCCTTCTTTCAGACTTTCTATGCCGATATCCTTTAGCTCCGAGTTATCCAAATTACTTTTTAAGGAGGCGAGATTTTTTTGAACCGATTCTATAAGATGATTTACCGCTGCCAGCTGCTGGGTTGTAATATCCTGCACCTGCAGCGACAGAGTTATATTGTTAGCGTCTTCCTTAATCTTCTTCACCGCTTTCAGAATTTCCTGAATGTGCGGCGAGATATGGCTGATCTCTTCGTATTCTCTAGCCAGTTCCTTGCCTTCTTCGGTATCCTTTAACAGTTCTTTGAAGCGGCCTATAATGACACTTTTGCGGTTTTCTTTTTCAATAATTTTTTCTATCGCTTCTTCGGTGTTTTCTATGTCGTTTGATATTGAATCAACAAGATCCAGAATTTCTGTAGTTGCCAGCTCGGTTGCGCTGGTAACATTGCTTATCTGATCCGAAGCCCTGGGTATTTTTGCGGTATTCTCTATAATGGAATCGTTAATGTCCTCCAGCAGCGGCACGGTATCCTTCATGAAGTCTATTATACTTTGTATCACGGGTATAAGCTTTCCACCGTACTGGAAGATTGACTTTAGTTCGTCAAGCTTAGAAAACAGCTCAGCCGTATTAGTTATTTTATCCATGATTTCTCCAAATTAGGCTACCGCAAGGATCTGATCGATCTTTTCCTTTAGTATTTGCGGGGTAAACGGTTTAACTACATAATTATTTACTTTGGCTTGCAGCGCTTCTATTATATCTTCTTTCACACCCCTGGTAGTTACCATAAGAATCGCCAGCTTCGAAAGATTCTCGTCGCCCCTAATGCTTTTAACTAACTCCAGGCCGGACATCACCGGCATGTTCCAGTCGGTTATAACAAAGTTAATAGACGAGTCGGAATTGAGCTTATCAAGAGCTTCCTTACCGTCGCCGGCCTCGACAAAATTGCTGTAGTTAAGATTTTTAAGTGAGTTTATCACTATCCTTCTCATTGTAACCGAATCATCGACTACCAAAAAATTTAGTTCCATTATTGTATCCTTAGTTTAGATATTTTGATACTTCATACATTATGCGTTTGGGATCGAAAGGCTTAACGATGTACGCGTTGGCGCCGTAACTGATGCCTTTCTCTATCTCTTCATCCCCGGAAAGACACGATAAAATTATTATGGGAATATTCTTAAACTCATCGTTGCTCCTTATCGACTTGATGAGCTCGAACCCGTCTACATTAGGCATATTCAAGTCGGTAATGATAAGGTTAACCTTTTCCGCAGGTAGTTTTTCCAGCGCTTCCATTCCGTCGGCCGCGTGAATAATTTCATACCCGCCCATCGACAGCGAAAAGGAAACGAGCTTTCTTACCAGCGGAGAGTCGTCCGCTACCAGAATTACTTTCTTCATCTTAAATCATCCCTTCTTATATCCTATTGTTTTAGGGAAACTTACAACGCTGAAAGCTTTTGAAATATTGTGCAGGCTCTCCGCGTATCCTATAAAAAGATATCCGCCTTTATTCAATGAATTATACAAATGATTAACCACTTTTATCTTTGATTTCATGTCAAAATAAATTAAAACGTTGGCGCAAAAAATTATATCGAAGTCTCTCATCGCTTTCATACTCAGTTCATCGTAAAGATTCAATACTTTGAATGACACCATTCTTTTAATTGAAGGATCGATAACATAAGAACTTCCCGCCTGCCTGAAATATTTTTTCAAATAATACGCGGGGGTATTTCTAATTGAATACTCTTTATAACTGCCGATGTTGGCTTTCTCAACAACAGCGTGATTTAAATCGGTGCCGACAATTTCAATCTGCATAGCCGGAAGCTTCGGCTTAAGCAGATCCGTCAGCACGATAGCCGCTGAATATGCCTCTTCCCCGGACGAGGATGCGGCGCTCCAGATTCTCAATTTATTGTTTCCGATTTTCTGCTTCCTGGCCATAATCTCGGGAACGACTGTTGAAACAAGCACGTCGAGCTGCGGCTGATTCCTGAAAAAATAGGTCTCGTTTATCGTAATCGCTTCGTAGAGATATTTCTTTTCTTGGGTACCGCCGGGTTGAAACCGGAGAAAATCGAAATACTGCTCGAAGGTTTCCAGTCTAAGGTAGTTTATCCTCTTGATGAGGCGGCTCTCTAGCAGGTACTTTTTGTTATCCTGAAAATAAATCCCGCAGTTATCATATACGTATTGTCTTATATTCTCAAACGATTTATCGGTTAGAACAAGATCTTGATTCGTTTTAAATTGAAAAACACTATCTGTAGATAAGACGGCATTATTAGAACTGCTCATAGCGTATTTTCTGTTTTAGTTTCGAATTGTGAATAGGATCTCTGCGATAACATAAATCCCGCTCTGTCGGATACCATTTCTTCGAGATCGCCGGACAATTTTAACAAGATCCTGTCCGCGTCCTTGTTATGTATATCGCCCAGCAGATCTATTAACTTCAGCCGGTTCCATACATTATCGTCTTCGGCCATTTTATCTAAAAACAGAATCGCGGTTTCTTCATCAAACAGGAACAACAGTTCCTGCGCTAAGCGCCTTACATCCTCATCCGGATTGTCCAGGCACTTGGCAAACGACTCTGCGATATATCTTAACTGCAGATCGGAAAGCGATTTCCTATCCGAATCGGTATCCGATTCTTTTATTTCCTTAATTACCGAAAGAAGTCCTTTTAAATTACTGCACGCCGTTTTTCATAAGGTCAACCGCATTTTTGTATATCACATCCGGATTTTCAAGGAACTTGCTTCTTATAGCTTCTTCAAATTCTTTATCACCATCAAACAGCTGAAGGCATGCGCTAACAATCTCCGGATCGTTGAAGTCGGTTATTAGATGAGAAGCTGCAATTTTATATTTGGATTCGGCCGAGGTTATTGTTTGAAGTATGGCGTTCTTCATTTTTTCGTCGAACGGTATATCGAGAATAAGTTTTTCCTTCAAAAGATATAAAGCGCCGATTATAGGCCAAACCAGGGGGCCTTCGGTTTTATTCAGCTCCGCGAGCAGAAAGTAAAAAGTATTTTCGTTTCCCAGGATTCCCATACTTTCTATTATCGCGAAACGCGTCAATTCATCCTCATTTTCATATTTTGAAGTAATAAATTCCAGCGAGTAACCGGAACCTATTTTTCCGAGAGCCTCAATTATACTAGCCTTATAAAGTTCGTCGTCGTTATAAATCGTCATCAGATAATTTATACTGTCTTCATAATTCAGATTCCCCAACGCTTCTATGGAAGCCAGAATAATATTACCGTCGGCCGTTGTTTTTAAAAGCGAGAGTATCTCGCCGCCGGCTTTGCTGTCGCCTATCAGGCCCAGCAGATCGACAAGAAATTTTTTATCGCCGTTGCTGCTGTTCTTCATGTAGCTCAAGATGGCCGGAATAGCCTCTCCACCTATCGATAAGAGAATATCGCCGGCAAGGTTTCTAACGGTTAAGTCTTTTGATGTTACAAATTTAACCAGATGCCTGGCAATCACTGCACTAGGATTGGTTTTTAAAGTGAAGTCGACGGAATTCCGCACGCCTTTATCCGGATCGGTGAGCATACCGCAGATGATTTCGGCCGCCTCGTCGCTTATATCCGCATCGATAAATGATTCGACCGCTTCACTCCTCTCCAGCGGATCGGAAGATCTTAGCAGTTCAAGCTTTTCATCCAACAAGCTTTTAAAATTATTCATGCACAAGCTTTCAAATTAATTGAAATATGTAACAGGATCGGGTTAAAGCACATTATTCCTCAGCTAATTATCGAAATAGTCGCATTTTTTTTTAGTGCGTTATTTCCGATAATTAACTCCAATTTTAATGCCGTCAATTTATCCCGGCATTACGTCGATTTTTTCCCAAGTGTTCGGAAATTAATGGTTAATATTAACCAGGTGGGAACTCTTAAACATCAAAAATAAAATTAACCGACACCGGACAGGTATCCCCTTTACAAGTCGACTTTCTCCAACAAATAAGGAGTATATTTTTTATCGGACCCTTTAATATGTTTCAGCAGCCAATCTTTTAAAAACTGAATTACCTCTACCGGAAGCGACAGCTTTCCGTCCATGTACTGTTCCTGGAAGGACAGAACTTTCTGAGTTAGATTTTCATGTTCAATTTTGTGGTTTTGAAAGTCGGGATAGTTTTTATTCTTCATCAATTTCTCTTCTGCCGAGAAGTGAAATTTTGTATATGATATCAAGTCCGCCAATATTTTTCCGATTACTTCCCTGCCTCGGGCTTCTTTCATAGCCTGATGAAGTTCGTTTATCAAATCAACCAGTTTTTTATGCTGCTGATCAATTTCAGCTACTTGTACGCTGTATTCGTCGCTCCACTGTATAAGTGCCATATTATACTCCACTTTAGTTTTTATTTTTTGTGATTAACTTCAGTGGTATAATCGTAAGAATTGTAAAAAAATTAACCCTTTAACTTTGCTCACCCATAAACGGATGCGATAAAATTTTGGCAAAGTTTAATATCATTATCATCCTGCCGTCTATTTTGCCGACACACTTTACAAAGCCTTCTGTGCCGCTGTTGGTAATTCCCGGCGGCTTCTGAAGCGACGATACCGGAACATTAATGATTTCCTTAACGGAATCGACTATAAAGCCGGATATAAGATTGCCGATGTTTATAGTAAGGAGTCTTGTTTCTTTTCCCGGAGATACGGCCGGGAGACCTAATCTGCGATTGAGATTTACGACGGGAATTATTTTGCCTTTTCTGTTTGTAAGGCCGGCTATAAATTCCGGTGTTCCGGGAATTTTAGTTAAGTGACTTAATCTGTCTATCGAAAGAATACATCCGATTTCAGCGCCGTATTCTTCCTTGCCCAAACCGAAGCTCAACAATTGAACTTTTTTCCGGGCCCCTTCGATTTTGTTTGTTTCAAGTTCCATAAAGCTCCCCCTGTTTACAGGCGTTAACGGCTTTACTTGGCTGATACCGTCAAACTAATAACGGCCATTGTGTATTTGCCAGGCTCGCTCTCTATAAGAAACTTTCCGCCGTATAGCTCGGCTATCTTCTGAACGATGACTAGGCCCAGGCCGTTGCCCCCTTGCTCAAATATTCTTCTTTGATGCTGAATAAAAGGCGCAATAGAATTAATCTGCTCATTGGTCATTCCTCTCCCGTGGTCGGTAATCTTCAGTATGAAATTTTCGCCTTCAACAAAGCTTTTAACTTTTATCTTCGTACCCTTGGTAGAAAATTTTATCGCGTTATCGATAAGCTCTTCAATTATTACCTGGAAATGATCCATGAATATTTTTAATGAGGCGGGAGCGAGATCCATCTCTACGTCCTCCAGTCTCAAATAAGAGGAGGCTTTTTCTTTTACCATGATTTCGATTAAATCATCGGTATTCTCTGTTGAAGTTCCCAGCAGTCTTTTATTTACATCAGAATTATCATCCAATAAGATTATGTCGGTGTAAAGAAGGAACTTCTCTATAGTCCTATGAAGTCTTTTCGATGATTTCTTGATCTTGTCGAGCATTTCTAGAATTTCGTTCTTGCTCAAGCCGTCCAAATTTTCTGAGATAAGATCGGTAAAGCCGAAGATGGCAACGAGAGGAGTACGTAGTTCGTGCGGCACGTATAGTGAAACGTTGTCGGCGATCTCTTTCAGCTTTTTATCGTACCTTCGTTTTTTTTCGAGGCGTATCTCAATTGTGCGTAAAAGTTCCTTGGCTTTGAAAGGCTTAATTACATAGTCGTCCGCACCTTTGTTCATCCCCTTTCGTATATCCGAAGGTTCTACTTTAGCGGTAAGGAAGATAAACGGAACGGCCGCTGTTGCGGGGTCCTTTTGAAATTCATCGAGCACGGAATACCCGTCCATCCTGGGCATCATAATATCGGATATTACAAGGTCCGGTATGCAGTTCCTTACCGCTTTGAGCGCTTCCAGCCCGTCCGATGCACTAATAGTATCATATCCGGCGGCATCGAGAAGATCTATTATGCTTGTTCTAACTTCGTTCTCATCCTCAATTACGAGTATTTTTTCCATGCTTTTTCCTCTGATTTAAATTTTCAATTATAATTATCGTTAAATAAAGTTAAATTAGGGAGAATAATGCAATAAGCGGGATTAGGTCGGAATAAACGGTACTTAGGACGAATAATCGGGCATGGCAAATGAGGGCTGATAAGTATAAAAAAAGAGGATTTCAAGGGTCTATTTCAGGATGTATGATTTTAATTTTGCGGCGTACCTGCGGCTTATAATAAATACATCATCTATATCTTTTAAATATACTCTGAACGATCTCTTGTACCATTTTACTATTTTCTCAACATAGTTGAGATTTATTATACTTGATCTGTGAATCCTTACAAAAGAATCTGACGGAAGAACTAATTCCCATTGCTTTAAAAGTTTTCTTACCATGGAATTATTGCCGTCGGCGGTATGAACTATAGTGTATTCGCCCGACGCGTTGATATAAACAATATCACCTGTTTTAATGAATTTCGGATTATCCGAGGAAGTGAGGAAAAATCTTTCGTTTGTACCTGAGTTTTTTTTCGGACTGCTTTGTTCATTCCATTCCCCTTTACGCAGCTCGGATTTCTCCAGCCTAACTTTAACGGCTTTCAGTACGTCAACCGCTTTAAAAGGCTTCACTATATAATCGTCGGCGCCCATCTCCATACCGATCCTCAAGTCGGACATCTCGGCCTTGGCCGTGAGAAAAATGAACGGAATTTCCCTTGTACTTTCGTTCTCTCTCAAAGCATTAAGCACAGCATAGCCGTCAACTTCCGGCAGCATTATATCGCATATAATAAGATCTATCTTTTCGGTCTCCGCTAAGTAGATTCCCCCTTTACCGTCGCGCGACTTGAAAACTTTATATTTGTTTTCGGAAAAAAGATCAGATAAAGAATCTCTAACCGCTTCATCGTCTTCAATTATCAGAATATTTTTCATATTAAGTCATCCGTTTACTCTTTATAAACAAGATACCGTTATTGATGTTTTACCGGAAGCTTAACGGTAAACCTGCTCCCTTTGTTCAGTTCGCTTATTACATCAATTGTACCGCCCTGCTCTTCCACCGATTTCTTTATGATAGACATTCCCAGTCCGGTACCCGCAATCGTACCGATGTTGTTGCCCCTGTGGAAAGGCTCGAATATAATATTCAGATCATCCTCGGGAATACCGATTCCTTCGTCGGTTACGGAGAATAAAAGAGCCTCTTCCTCCATTTCGACTTTCAAATTAATCCTCCCGCCGAGCGGCGAATATTTTATAGCGTTTGATAACAGGTTTGCAAGCACATATTTCAGAAGTTTCGGATCCAGGCTGAAGGCCTTGTCCTCTGCAGAATAATCAAATGTTATCTTATGTATTTCCTTGGCCGTGACCTTGCTTTCCTCAACTATAATCCTGCAGAGTTCGTAAAGGTTAACGTTGGACGGATTATATTTTTGATTTTTGTTTTCTGCCCTGCTCATAGTAAGAACATCATCGAGCAGCTCAGTCATATACTGGACTCCTTTTTGTATCTTCTCGACGTGTTCGAGAAATTTTTCCTCGGGCCAATTCTTTCCGTACATTTCCAAAAGATCGGACGAAACTAAAATAGAAGTCAGAGGCGTGCGAAATTCGTGGGAGGCAGTTGAGATGAATCGCGACTTCATTTCGTTGAGTTCTTTTTCTTTTTCCAGCGCCACTTTTATTTCATTCTGCATCTTCTTCTGAGGTGTAATATCCAGCATAACACCCACAATTCCCCCGATAGTTCCGTCTCCCCTTTTATAGGTAGCCTTATAAACTATTACGTCGTGCACTGTGTTTCGCCTAGTGGATATTGTTACCTCGTACATATGCTCGCCCGGGTCATTCAGTAGTTCCTTATCCAGATCCTCTTGAAGCTTTGTTACATCGGGTGGTAAAAGTTCTATTGTAGTTTTTCCTATCAGATCTATTTTCTTGATGCCGAAGAAATTTTCGAACATCCGGTTGCAGTCGGTATAGACCATATTGTGGTCTTTAATAAACACGGGAATCGGGATGGTGTTAATGAGGGTACGGAGGAAGTAGATCTGTCCCAGTATTTTTTCGTCGGCTAGTCTTAATTTTTCGATCTCTCTTTTTAAAAGCCTGTTAACCTTCTTCAGTTTCGAAGTACGTTTTTCGACGAGGTTTTCGAGTCGGTTCCTATATTCGTCGACCTCCATTTCCGCTATCCGTCTTTCGGTTATATCGTGTATTATTGCATACAGCAGATCTTCCCCGTTTATTTTAATTCCTCCCACGTGCAGTTCAACATCTCTTATCTCGCCGCTTGCTAGCTTATGACGGAAGAAAAGGTGATCTGTTTTATTCTTAACTACCTGTTCTATTCTTTCGAATATTTCATCTTGGGGAAGAGTATTAATTTGAGCAATGTTCATACCGACCAACTCTTCCTTCTTATAACCGTAAAACGAACAGGCCGCCTGGTTAGCGCCTTTAATTACCGCTTCCTTGGGTTCTATCAGTATCATAACTGCGGTATTGAATTCGAAGAGGCTTCTATAGCGTTCCTCGCTTTCCGCTAGTTTTCCCAAAGCTTCTTTCTGTGCGGATATGTCCTCTTTTACCGCGAGGAAATGCGTAGTCTCTCCTTTTTCGTTTTTAATGGGAGATATACTTGCCGATTCCCAGAACAGCTCCCCGCTCTTTTTCATATTATGAAACTCGCCGCGCCATTCTTCACCCGATAATATTGTCTGCCAAAGTATTTTATATTCTTGCGGAGGTTTTTCGCCTGACTTGAGTATGCGCGGATTTTGTCCTATTGCCTCCTCCGGCGTATACCCGGTTACGGAAGTAAACCTAGGATTGACGTATTCTATTATGCCGTTCACGTTTGTTATTACAATGGAAGCGGGACTTTGTTTAACTGCCTGAGAAAGTTTTCTCAATTCATTTTCGGCTTTCTTTTTATCGGTTATATCTTCCATTAAAGCCATGCCGCCGAAAATATTGCCGGCGCTATCCTTCAGCGGCGCACTGAACAGACGAATGTCTAAATAAGAGCCGTCTTTTTTCATTCTTCGCAGTTCAATTCCGGCTCTTGCCTCGTCTTCGGATAATTTATC
Organism: uncultured Bacteroidota bacterium; assembly: GCA_963787005.1. Classification (GTDB taxonomy): domain Bacteria; phylum Bacteroidota; class Ignavibacteria; order Ignavibacteriales; family Ignavibacteriaceae; genus FEN-1297. The sequence goes on along the minus strand of CAWBBX010000041.1, from coordinate 7,453 downwards.
TCGAAGATGCCTGTATTCAGATTTTTTTTCTTCCGGTATAATTGGATTAAGACGGCCGACGGTCTCGCTCTCTTTCCAACCGAACATACGTTCGGATGCCGGGTTCCAGCTTTTCATAATTCCGTTCAGATCAATTGTGTGTATTGCAAGGGGCGATGCCTTGAATACCGCACTGAGTACCGCGTTCGTTTCTCTCAGTTCGTTCTCTGTGATCCTTTTCTCGGTTATATCTTCGCCTATGCTGGTTAGACCGATGATATCCCCGGAAGAGTCTTTCAACAGGGTAGTGTTCCACGAAATAAATCTTCTGCCTCCGTCTTTGGTCAGGATTTCGTTCGTGTTATACGAGGCCTTTTTATTCCCTTTAATTACGTTTAAGAAAACCGATTTAATTTCGTTGCGATGATCCGCAGGTATCAAATTGTCGAACCAATCCTTCCCCAGAATCTCTTTCCTTGTCCATCCGGTAATACTAAGCAGAAAATCGTTGCAGAACGCGATCTTGCCGTTCACATCGAGAATAACGGATACAAGACTCATATTTTCCAATATTTTCCTGAACCTTTTTTCGGATTCTCTCAGGCTCTCGTCCGCTTTTTTTCGTCCGGTAATATCCCTGGATATCACCAGTACCGATTCCACATTGCCGGATTCGTCGAACTCGGGCGCCATCCTGGATTCAAAAAACTTTTTCTCGCCTTCAAACGGTGCGCTTATCTCAACGTTTAACTCTTCGCCGGTATCAAAGACGATGGAAATGGAGTCCTGCCAATTTCGCCAGATGCTTTCCGGAACGCCTGCCTCTTCGAATGTCTTGTTCTTAAGTCGATCTACTTTAATTCCGACTGATTTCTCAATGGCTCTGTTTACATATGAAAGTTTCAGATTTTTATTGAATCTCATTATTACATCGGGAGCGTTTTCTGCTAAAGTCATGAACTCCTGAGAAAGTTTATTGAGCCGAGCTTCCGTTTTTTTCTGGTCGCTGATATCGCGGGCAATGCCCATAAGCCCTAATACCCGTCCTTCGGGATCTTTAACCTGCGAAGTGTTGAGCATAATCGGGAATTCGGAGCCGTCTTGCCGTTTATTTAAAATTTCTCCGCGCCAGCCGCCTTTGCTTGCCGACGCCAGAATCACATTCGGTTCGGCGCGGTTGTTGTCGGAAATAATTATGTCGGGCTCTTTACCCAGCACATCTTCTTGTTTTAATCCGTATGTATTAAGGAATGCTTTATTAACAAACGTAAACTTGTTCTGCAGATTGGTTATAGAAATAATATCAGAAGTGCTTTCCACTGCGTTGGCCAAGAGTAAGGATTGTTCTTCCATCTTTTTCCGCTCAGTTATATCCCTGGCAATAAAGTGGAATCCGATAACTTTATTGTTCTCGAATATAAGCGTGGAATTTTGGCCGTACCATTTTGCCAGGCCTTCTTTGGTAAGAAAAGGGTATTCGATATAAGATGTGGTTAATTTCGAGCGGAGCTGTTTTAGATAAAACCTCATCATTTTCCGCTTGAATTCGGGCAGAACAAGATCGAGGTAATTTTTTTGGCGAAGCTCTTCGATAGAATATCCTGAGCTCTTCATTCCGGCGTTGTTTGAATAAATAAAATATCCGTCGATATCCGTAGTGAATATAATATCCACGGCTTCCTCTGTAAGCTGGCGGTATTTTTTTTCCGACTCGGCTAAAGTCTCGAGCGCTTTTCTTCCTTCCGTAATATCGTGAAAGACCCACACCGCACCGCTGATTTTTCCCAGGGCATCCTTTATGGGCGCGATGTTGCTCTGAATTGGCATGTCCTTGCCGTTCTTAATAAGCAGGTTATACTGATCCGATATATTCGAAGATCCGTTAAACAACACATCGTTAAAATCTTTTAGAAAAGAGGTCTCTTTATTTCCTAATAAATGCTTAAAAAATTCACCCGCGTTCCGCCCAATTATTTCACTGCGCATCCAGCCTGTGGTTTGTTCGGCGGCGGGATTTACAAACTTTATAATATTATCCGTATCGACGGTAATTACGGCGTCGCCTATACTATTTAAAGTAGTGTACAGCCACTGCTCGCTTTCCTTAAGCTTCTTCTCCATCTGGTACTTGTAAAGTGCCATCTGTATGGCAAAGTGAAGCTCCTTTCCATCAAAAGGTTTTATTATATAACCGAACGGCTGGGTACTTTTGACGTGCGACAGAGAACTTTCATCCGTCATAGCAGTAAGATATATAACCGGAATGTCGGCGTCCTCCTCTATTTTTTTTACCGCTTCCACTCCGTCAATTTCTCCCCCCAGCCTGATATCCATTAGGATGAGATCCGGCTGTTCGCGAAGAGCGGTTTCAACGGCTTCTTCACCCGTAGAGATCGGCCCCAGTACGTTGTATCCGGTATTGGTCAAGCGCTGGAAAATTTCCATCGCCACTACCGCATTGTCTTCCACAACCAGTATAGAAGCTTTCCCCGTTGTCATTTTCTTTTCCTAGTCGATTCCTTAAAGATGATTTTAAATGTCGTTCCGCCTTCTCCGGAAAACTCAAAATTACCTTCCAACTGCCTTACAAGATTATTTACCAATTGGAGTCCGAGCGAATTTAGTTTTTTAATGTCTATGCCTTCAGGCAAACCGATCCCGTTATCGGCGACGGTCAGTATGTAGTTCTTTTCCTCGTCCATGATTACCTCTACCTTTATGTAGCCCGAATTTCCGTTGGGGAAAGCATATTTCAGTGAGTTGGATATAAGCTCATTAATTATCAATCCGCAAGGCACGGCGTAATCTATGCCGATAGTTACGTCCTGAATATTTATTTGCAGCTGTATCAGCTCTCGGTTTATGCCGAATGTTGTGGCGAGGTCGACGGTTAAGAGGTTGATATATTCTTTAAGATCTATCCTGCCGAGATCCTTAGATTTGTACAATCTCTCGTGAACAAGCGCAATCGACTTTACCCTGTTCTGACTGTCCTGGAACATGCTCAAGGCTTCTTTATCTTTAATGTTCCTGGAATTTAGGAATAAAAGGCTGGATATTACCTGCAGGTTGTTCTTTACGCGGTGATGAATTTCTTTTAGCAGGACTTCTTTTTCGTGAAGCGAGACAGTAACCTTTTCCTCGGCGGACTTCCTGTCCTTAACTTCCGACTCCAGAGATTCGTTGGCCTTTTCCAGCTCATAGGTTCTTTCGGCTACTCTGATTTCCAGCTCGTCGTGAGCTCTGATGAGAGCCTCTTCCGCGTCCTTTCTTTCGGTTATATCCTGGGCAAGGCATACTATTCCCTGGACGGTACCGTTCTCTTTATACATCACCGACCCGGAAAAAGATACGGGAATTTTCTTACCTTCTTTAGTAGCGTAAAAAAGAGGTACGTCTTTTAAGAATCCTTTCTTCAACAAATCGTCGAGGCCCAATCCCCTCTCGGAATCCCCCAAAATAATGTCACGGGCGCTTTTTTGAAGAAGCTCGTTTTCCGTATATCCCAGGAGTTCCACGGTTGCTTTGTTTACCGTTCTTATTGAAAGATCGGGATTGGCTACCAAAAGAGAACTCGCCATTGATTTAATTATATTCTCAGTGTACTTATTCGCATCGATTGTCTCGTAGCGCGAACGTTTCAGTACGTCGGTCATCAAGTTAAACGAGGTTGCCAGGTCCTGCAGCTCGTCTCCGGTTTTAATTTCCGCACGGACAGACATATTTCCGCTGGTAACATGTCTGACTACTTCGTTCAGCCTGGATATAGGCTTTACTATTCTCCTTGAAAAAAACAGGGAAACAATCAGACCCACCAAGATTAAAACCATAGCCAATATTATGGTGCGGTAATAGAGGCTTCGGATATCGGCATTAAAGTTCCGGGTGGAAATCCCGACCTGTATCCAATCCCATCCCCCGACTAAATTAGCAGGCTCGGAGTAACGGAACACTTCACCGCCGAACTCGTCGTTCTCAATATACTCCATATGTACAACACTGTCCCTCGGCGGGAACCAGGAACTTTTTAACGTATCCCTTATCCATTTGTTGGAAGTCTGGATTATTGAAAAGCCGTTTTGCTTGGACAGAATAATATACTTTATAGATTCGTTATTCTTTAATATCGCCCCGCAGTAATCTTTAAGGAAATCTATATTATCTTTCGTGAAAGGCGCATCGATAAAGTGTTCTATAGTTTCGGTAACAAAACGGGCATTGGATTCCATTTCGTTCTGAAGAATGGTTTCCTGGTAAGGAAGAATAACCATGACAAAAATCGCAAGGGTAACGATTATCAGGCTCCAGGAGAGCAACGTAGTTTTAAACAATATGGATTTAAACCATACAGGTTTATTGCCTGAGGACATAATTTGATGACCTTTTTCCCCTGTTAACTGCATTTGTCGAGGTTTTTTAAACAATATTATTTAGATATATATCAAAAATCGTGCAAGAAATGTAAAGTTATATGTCACCCGGGATATTTTCGATTAATCGCGGCCCGATAGAAGACAACAGGTTCGGTCGAGTATTTAATCCCCTAACTCGTTAAAAATCAACAATTAATATTCCCTCATCCGTTGAAACGAAACAAGTTAATAATTATTTAGAAGTAAGGAAATAGGTAAGAAAAATAATTTATACAGGGTAATGTCCCATATTACAACACATTATTAAATTATTGGGTTCGGCCGTTGTAAGCTGCCTTAAAATTTTAATTACGAAAGACCGGGAAATTTTTTAAAAAATAAAAACCCGGAAAAACCGGGCTTTTATAACCTGATCGGGTGTAGCCGGCAGGTTGAATTTTTATGTTACTCTGACGTTTTGCGTCAGGATGACTAGACCGAAGTCCGATCTGAAATTTTATCCCTTAATCTCCTGAAGAAGGTTTTCTATCTTCGCGACTTCTTTATTGGAATTAATGCTCTTAAAGTAATTTAAGGCTTCATTCAAGCGGCCTTCCGCGTCTTGTTTTCTGTCGATCTCCTTAAACAACAGACCAAGCTCGTAAGATGTTTCCGCAAGGTTTAGGCTATTCTTCAAATCTTTATTGATCCTTAAGCTCGTCAACAAATAGCTTTCAGACAGCGAATAGTTTTTAAGGTTCTTATTAATAATTCCTTTTACCTTGTAGATTTCAGCAATTGACAGTTTATCGTTTGTCTTATTACAGATCTCCATAGCCTTGTCCGCGTAAGCGGTGGCCAGCAGATGATCCCTCAGTTGAGAATAAACATAGGCTTTACTGAGATAAGACATTCCGATAAAAGGTAGATTACCGGCTTTAAATGATACCGAAATACTGTTATCCAATTCCTTGATAGCTTTTTCGTAATCGTTTTTCTGCAGGTAAAGCATTCCTATATTGTGCCTTACTTCGGCAATACGCCGCAGAATGTTGAGTTTTTCAAATTTGGATAACGCGTTGGAATAATATTTAAGAGCTTCCTCCGAATTTCCCTGCATATTATAAAGAACACCGAGGTTGCCTTCTAGAGTAGCGACCAGGGTAATATCCTCTTCCGGATCCAGCAGAGACAAACTTTTCTCAAAATGATGTTTGGCTTCTTCAACATTGCCCTGGTCGCCGTAGATATTTCCGATTAGATTTTCACACCTGGAAATACCTTTTTGGTCATCAAGTTTGGAGAAAAGCTGGTCGGCTTTCTGAGCATAGTCGAGACTTATAGACCAGCGTGCTTGTCTTCTGTAAATACCTCCCAATGCCAGGTAGGCGTTGGCGGTATAGCTTTGAAGAGCATAATTATTTTCAGTATCCGTAAGTATCTTCTCGTGTACATCTGCTGCAATGCTCAGCTCGCCTGAAGCGATCGCAAATTGACCTAACTCGAGAAGAAGATTCAGATAATGATCCTGGGTAAGTTTACTCTCGGCAAAAGTAATGAGGAAATCTATGTGGGAACGGAGATTGGAGTCGTGGCTTACTTCATATTCGATCTGTTCCTTATTGATAGAACTGATCGCAGAAATATCCTCGTCAGTCAGTTGGCTTTGAGTGATTATCTGGGATGAAATTTCAGAAACCTCGTCATTACTAAAGAACTTCCGAAGAATGTTCTCCAGTACCTGATCTATTTTGTTTTCCGATGTTTTCATTTTCCCCATCTACAAATTTGTTTAAAATTAGTCATATTATTTATAATAACAAAAAACATATGCATTTTTATTCAAATTAGTCGATGAATCCGTATCTTGAAAAATGGTGAAGTTCAGCGCCAATGACTTTAAGGGTACCGGTAGCTAAATCTACTTGAATATCCGAATATTGAACATGGTCTATCTGTCCGGCCGGATCTATGTAAACAAATTGAACTGTACTAGGATCAACGCCCGTCAGATCAAGTCCCTTTAACTCAAGAGTAAGAGTAACAGGCTGATCGAAATAAAACGGCGACGGAGTATATGTAGCTGCCGTAGTCTCATCATCGAAAGTTATTGCAATATTTTGAGTACCGGTGTAGGCTCCCTGGGTACGTCCAGCTCTCCGTTAAACACTACCTGGCCGAAAGGACCGCCCGGAACGGTCTGATTCAGATAAACAGCGCCGCCTACCGAACCGTCGATTGATTCGCTTACGGATACAACAGATTCCGAAGAAAGAGAAGAAAAAGCAGGTAACTTAATGATTTCGTGAGTAGATTTACTCTGTACTGGCTGGTTAACACCTATGTCTTGTGAGCAACCAAACATGAACAAACTGACTAAAGCCGCGGCAAATAATAACTTTTTCATTTTAAACCTCTTAAATAAAACACTTTATTAAATATAACATTTATTTTAGTTCTTCTAATCAATGAACCCGTATCTGGAAAAATGGTTCAGTTTTGCATTAAACACCTTAAGTGTACCTGTAGCTGCATCTTTATAGATGTAGCTGTATTCAATTTTCTCGTACTCGCCTTTATTGTTTATATAAACGAAGTCGACGTTATCCAGATTAATTCCGGAGAAGTCCAGACCGCTGACAGAGAATGTAAGAGAAAGCGGTTTATCGAACACGGTGCCGGTCGGATTGAAATCAATAGAAGCATCCGAGTTGTCGAACCTTACGTTTATATTTTTTGTCCCTTGAAACGCGCCTGCGGGAACATACAACGCTGCGTACATTACGTTAAAGCGCATGTTACCGCCGGGGATGATCTTGGCACCCATTATAAAACCGCCTACCTCGCCGTCGATCTGCTTACCTATTGTAAGTTGTGTCTCCGTAAGGAGCTGATGGTCCGCAGGAAGCTTTATAACTGATTTTTGCTGTTGTACCTGCTGTACTTGCTGCTGCTGCTGTTGCTGCACCGGGTTATTAATACCGACGTCCTGCGAGCAGCCGAAAACGAACAGGCTGAGCAAAACTGCAGTGGATAATAACTTTTTCATTTGAAACCTCTCATAACATTAATTGAAACACTTGAACTTCTAAATCACGGTGCTCTAGTCTATAAACCCGTAT
>CAWBBX010000040.1:0-15990 GCA_963787005.1 uncultured Bacteroidota bacterium | reverse complement strand
GAAAAAGGACAGATCATCTGCCAGAGCAGCCAGGTGTTGGGCAGCGGACTAATCGACGGCTTGCACGATATTGTAATGGTGGACATTCAGAAATTCGACCGCGCAAAAAGCAAGACCGCGGCAAACGAAGTAAGCATGCTGAATACAAAGCTGCTCGACCAGAAGAGGCCTTATATATTAATAGGTGTTGGACGCTGGGGTAGTCTCGATCATTGGCTGGGTATACCTGTTACGTGGGATCAGATTTCAGGCGCGAGCGTTATAGTGGAATCGGGATTTAAAGACATGAGCGTTACCCCGTCTCAGGGCTCCCACTTTTTCCAGAATATTACTTCGTTTAAGATCGGTTATTTCACAGTCAATTCAACCGACATTCAGGACTTTATTGATTGGAACTGGCTATCCAAGCAGGCCGCAATCGAAGAATTTGAATTTACAAGACATTTAAGTTTCGACGATCCTATTACAGTAAAAATAAACGGACAAAAAAATAAAGGGGTTATCCTAAAACCGGGTATAAAATAACACGGCAAAACCGTAATAGAAAACATGCTTTTATGCAATCATGCTTTTCATCATTATTAGTACCCGGAAAAAATAAAAAGTGTTTTGGTCGATCGGTTGGACGGAATAACCTTCTGTTCGAAGCGAACCAAACCTGCCTGCCGGTAGGCAAGTGCATTGAAGATACTGATCCGTAATTTTTCTGCCGCATCAATACACAAAGTGTGTTCATTCCGCTGTTCCGTCCTACAATCATTCCAATCGGAACGCAATATAAAATCGAAGTATATATAAGAGAAGTCCGTTCTTCTCCTCTAAAAACCATACTAAAACAAAACAGCGGGAGGCCTACATGTCAGATTACGTAAAAGACTTAATGACAGAAGTAAAGTCAAAAAACCCGGCGGAGCCTGAGTTCCATCAAGCCGTAGAAGAAGTAGCCGAATCTTTGTCGCTGGTACTAGACAGGCACCCTGAATACAGGGCTGCAAAAATTTTAGAAAGAATAATAGAGCCCGAGAGAGTTATTACTTTCCGGGTCCCATGGATAGACGACCAGGGAGAGGTGCATATCAACAGAGGTTACAGGATTGAAATGAACAGCGCAATCGGTCCGTATAAAGGCGGTCTTCGATTTCATCCGTCTGTTAATCTCGGCATATTAAAGTTTCTTGCGTTCGAACAGGTATTTAAGAACAGTCTTACCACTCTACCTATGGGCGGCGGCAAGGGCGGATCGGATTTCGATCCTAAGGGAAAAAGCGATCTTAAGATAATGCGCTTCTGCCAGGCGTTCATGGGCGAGCTGTTCAGACATATAGGTCCCAACACCGATGTACCTGCAGGCGATATTGGAGTAGGCGGCAGGGAAATCGGCTACCTGTTCGGACAGTATAAAAAACTGAAGAACGAATTCACCGGGGTCCTTACCGGAAAAGGATTGAACTGGGGCGGCTCTTTAATAAGACCGGAAGCCACAGGTTACGGCGCGGTTTATTTTGCGGCCGAAATGCTAGGGACAAAAGGCGAGACTCTCGAAGGAAAAACCTGCCTCGTTTCCGGAAGCGGCAACGTTGCCCAGTACACAGTTGAAAAAATACTCGATCTGGGAGGCAAGGTTGTAACTCTTTCCGATTCAAACGGCTATATTTTTGATGAAGAGGGAATAAACAGCGAGAAGCTCTCTTTCATAATGGACCTTAAGAACGTTCGCAGGGGCAGAATTAAAGAGTACACAGAAAAATATAAGAAAGCGGTTTACACGGAGCTCGATTCGAAGCTGGAATATAATCCTCTCTGGGACCACAAAGCTCAATGCGCTTTCCCCAGCGCAACCCAGAACGAGATAAACGACAAGGACGCACAGAATTTAATTAAGAACGGAGTGTATGTTGTAAGCGAAGGAGCTAACATGCCGACTACTCTGGGCGGCGTTAAGATATTCTTAGATAAGAAAATTCTTTACGGTCCGGGCAAGGCGGCCAACGCGGGCGGTGTTGCGGTATCGGGACTTGAGATGACGCAGAACAGCATGCGCTTACCCTGGAACCGTGAGGAAGTTGACGACAGGCTGAGAATGATTATGAAAAACATTCATTCTACCTGCACTACTATGGCCGATAGGTTCGGTACACCGGGCAATTATGTCAACGGCGCAAACATCGGAGGTTTCCTTAAAGTAGCCGACGCAATGATAGACCAGGGCGTTGTGTAACCTTTCCCTTCCCCCTCCTTTATAAAAGGAGGGGGATTTAATTTATCAGTTTTAGCCGATGGCAATTAAATATTTTAGTTGTAAATGAATTTATACCCGGCGTAAAATGAGATTGTATTTATTCATCATCACCTTCGATTTATGTGGACATTCAATGTCTTAAAACGTAAACTAAAGTCGATGGGAAATAATTTTCGCTAATGGTATCCTTCTCTTTTTAGAATTATCCGGAGAATAGGTGAAGAGTAACTTCGATACCGTAATAGATAACTTTGACGCCCTCTGGGTGGAGCACGGCTACGGAAACAGGTTCCAGGGATTCCAGAACCTAATGCGCCTAAGGATAAGGGACGTGCTGCTTGTTTCCAGCCTTTACGATCTATATCTGTTCGAAGAAGACGGCCGCCTATACGAACTGATAAGGAACGAGTACCAGGGCCTTAACCTTAGCCACTCGCCCGAGCTTACACGCGTATCCAGCGGTAAGGAAGCCATTACTCTTGCGAAGGAAGAACACCGCTTCGACCTGATAATAACTACCCTGCATATTGAAGATATGCACCCGATAGGCTTCGCAAAATTAGTGAAAGATTCCGGCCTCGATATCCCTATAGTTCTTCTCGCCCACGACAACAAAGAATTAAATCAGCTTCTTCTAAACAAAAACATCTCCGTTTTCGATAAGATTTTTGTATGGCAGGGCGACTTTAGAATTATTATAGCCATTATAAAATACCTTGAGGACAGAATGAACGTTGAGCACGATACCAAGATGGTAGGCGTGCAGACCGTAATAGTTATTGAAGACAACGTAAGATATTACTCTTCCTTCCTTCCTCTTATATACACCGAAATGCTCAAGCAGTCGCAGCGGCTTATCTCCGAAGGAATAAATCTCACGCATAAGTTCCTGCGGATGCGCGCTCGTCCCAAAATACTGCTTTGCTCTTCGTACGAGGAGGCCTGGGACTACTATCAGAAATATAAAGAGTTTATGCTGGGAATAATCTCCGATATCGATTTCCCGCATCACGGCGAGCCTGATCCGGAGGCGGGAATAAAGTTTGCAAACAACGTAAAGGGGGAGCACAACGATATTCCCATACTGCTCTTATCTAACGTTAAGCAGAACGAATCCGGGGCCTACAACGTCGGGGCTTCCTTCGTGCTGAAAGATTCGCCCACTCTGCTGAACGAACTGAGACAGTTTATGAATCATTATTTCAGCTTCGGTGATTTTTTATTCAGAACACACGAAGGACTAGAAGTAGGAAGAGCGACCGATCTGCGGTCTCTCGAGGAACAGCTAAGAATATTGCCGGAAGAAAGCATACTTTACCACAGCGAGAGAAATCATTTTTCAAATTGGCTGAAAGCAAGAACGGAATTCTGGCTTGCACATCAATTGAGACCGAGAAAAGTTTCGGATTATCCTTCCGTAGAATCGCTTCGCAAAGACCTGATAAACGTCCTTCACAATTACAGAACAATACGTCAGAGAGGGCTCATAACCGATTTCTCAAAAGAATCATTCGACCCTGACAGCAGCTTCGCGAGGATAGGCGGCGGGTCTCTCGGGGGCAAAGCACGGGGACTAGGCTTTGTAAACACGCTGATAAACAACTATAACGTAAGAGACCAGTTTAAAGACATCCAGATATTCGTGCCGCCGGCCGTAGTCATCGGCACGGATGTCTTCGATCAATTTATCGATGAAAATAACCTCAGGCAGTTTGCTTTGAACTGCAAGGACGATTACGAAATAACAAAAAGGTTTCTGGAAGCGGAAAAATTTCCCGAAGATATTCTCGGCGAGCTTGCAGCATTCCTGGATTTAATTCACTCCCCGCTCGCCGTCAGATCTTCAAGTCTGCTCGAAGATTCCCAGTATCACCCCTTTGCCGGAGTGTACGAAACTTATATGCTTCCGAACAAGCATAACAATCCTTTAATTAGATTAAACGATCTTCTCAACACAATAAAGCGTGTGTACGCTTCCACGTTCTACCAGACAACCAAGGATTACATTAAAATCACCTCGTACAGACTTGAAGAAGAAAAGATGGCCGTGATAATTCAGAAGATGATCGGGAAGCAGCATGAGAATAGGTTTTATCCCGATTTTTCGGGTGTGGCAAAATCGTATAACTTCTATCCCCTTCCGCCCCAGAAATCATTTGACGGAATTGTTTCCGTTGCGCTGGGACTGGGTAAAACGGTGGTCGACGGTGGAAACGCCGTGAGATTTTGTCCGAAGTATCCGACGGACTTGATACAATTTTATTCCGTTGAAGAAACGATGAACAACAGTCAGCGAAACTTCTTCGCCCTGCAGCTCGACGGCGACTGCGATTACGGTTTCGAGACGCACGATATGCTTCTAAATCAGCATGGACTTGATATTGCTGAAAAGGACGGATCGCTGACATACGTGGGCTCCACTTATTCGCCGGACAATGATAAAATAACCGACGGACTTTCCAGGAGCGGGACACGCGTAGTTACATTCGGTTCACTGCTCCGCCATAAAACATTTCCGCTTCCGGAAATTATTGATCTTCTACTCGACATGGGAACGTGGGGAATGGGCACACCGGTTGAGATAGAGTTCGCCGTTGATATGTCGTCCTCGCCCGGCAAACACAAGGAGTTCGGGCTTCTTCAGATGCGTCCACTTGTAATCAACCGCGAAACGGAAGAATTGAACGTGGAGGATTTCGAATCCAGCAACTTGATTTGCCAAAGCAACAGGGTTCTGGGCAACGGAGTTATCAGAGATATCTACGATATCGTGCTTATCGATTATCATCTTTTCGACAGAGCAAAAAGTCGTGATGTCGCTTACGAAGTAAGCCAATTCAATACCAGGCTAACTTCTGAGCAGAGACCGTATTTATTAATAGGAGTGGGAAGATGGGGATCGCTCGATCCCTGGCTCGGTATTCCCGTAAAATGGGAGCAGATCTCTGGCGCGAAGGCTATAATAGAGACAAGCTTTAAAGAGATGCACGTGGAGCCTTCGCAGGGTTCCCATTTCTTTCAGAACATAACTTCTTTCATGGTGGGTTATTTTACCGTAAACTCAAAAGATACACAGGGCTTTATAGATTGGGAATGGCTCCTTTCCAGGAAGCCGGTCGACCGGAAAGAATTCACAAAGCATCTTCGCTTCGGCAATCCGATTACTATAAAGATGAACGGTCATAAGAACAAGGGTGTAATAATAAAACCGGTTGAATAGCCGCGTACTCGGCAAAAATGAAAACGGGGAAATTATAATGTCAACCAAAAACGACAATCCGGATCCTAAATCAAATTCCATAGCATACGAAAGCTGCCCCCACTGCGGGCATAAGCTTAGTCCCTGGCAGCAGGTGCTGCTGAGCGTCGACAGAATGCTCACGTGCAAGAACTGCTGGTACAGAATTTCCTTGGACGTCTTCGAGGAGGAAGAAGGAAAACCCGGAGAGAATAAAGAAGAAGAACAAAATTCGGAAGGAAATTAAAATGCAGTCGTATAACTCTTTTACGGTAGCCCAGCAGCAGATAATGGAAGCGGCAAAGATATTAAACCTCGACGATGCTACGATAGAACTGTTGAGATGGCCTCAAAGGGAATTTAATTTTTCCCTTCACGTTAAAATGGATAACGGAAAGACAAAAATTTTCCAGGGATACAGGATACAATACAACTACGCTAGGGGTCCGGCAAAAGGCGGAATAAGATTTCACCCGGAAGAAACGGTAGATACAATACGCGCCCTGGCATGCTGGATGACGTGGAAAACCGCGGTTGTAGATCTGCCGCTCGGCGGCGGTAAGGGGGGAGTAAGGTGCGATCCAAAATCAATTTCGCATCGCGAGCTCGAAAATCTTTCACGCGAGTATATACGTGCGGCGGCACCTTTTATCGGGGTTGATAAAGATATCCCTGCACCCGACGTTTACACTAACCCGCAGACGATGGCGTGGATGATGGACGAGTATGAAACCATCGTAAACAGCCACCAGCCAGGAGTGATGACGGATAAGCCTACACAGGTAGGAGGCACCGAAGGAAGACGCGACGCGACGGCAAGAGGCGGAGTAATTACAGTTAGGGAAGCATGCAAAAATCTCGGCGTCGATCCCGCGGGAAAGTTTGCCATACAGGGATTTGGGAACGCGGGTCAAAGAGCCGCACTTCTCCATAACGAAATTTTAGGCGGCGGAAAATTAATAGCCGTGAGCGATTCGAAAGGAGCGATTTATAATTCAAACGGATTCGATGCTAAAGAACTCGTGACACACAAGCTTAAAACCGGAACTGTTGCCGGATTCCCCGGCGCGGAAAATATAAAACACGAGGAACTGATCGAGCTTGACGTTAACGTATTATATCCAGCAGCGCTGGAGAACGCCATATCAAAAGACAACGCGTCTAACATCAAAGCGAAAATTGTCTGCGAACTTGCAAACGGCCCTACAACACCGGAAGCGGATTTGATATTAAGCAGCAAAGGCGTTCATGTAATTCCGGATATACTAGCCAGCGCCGGCGGAGTTACAGTTTCCTATTTTGAAATGGTACAGGACAAATATTCGTTCTTCTGGGATGAGGATACCGTTCATAATAGACTTGACGATAAGCTGACCAAAGCATATCATAGAGTGTACGAGGCCGTAAAAGAAAAGAACGTTCACCCAAGGCTTGCGGCAATGGTGGTAGGAGTGGCCCGCGTTGCCGAAGCATGCAAGCTGAGAGGTTGGGTATAAAATTCTTTTAAAGTATATTTATTGACCAAAATATTGCGGGGGTAATAATGGCAAAAATATTTTTCGCTTCATTTATTGTTCTGATGATTTTTGCATCCTGCCAGAATACCGACACTACGGTCGGATCTTCTACGGATACACAGATCGGCTCTCTCACGTTTACCGTCGATACAACTTACGTTGATTCTGCGGGAAAAAGACTCGTCGCCCGGGGTATGGTAAAAAATAACGGGAATGCCGTAGTCACTTCTCCCTGGTATGTTGAGGGACAATTCTATACAGAGGCATCTTATACAACTAAGCTCGGCGGAAATTTCACCGAAATAGGCGTTCCGCTTTCTGCGGGACAGCAGACGTTCTGGACGATTTACTTTTCATCCACAAACGTTGACGTGATGCAATATCCTGATTTCCGCGTAAGCGACCTGAGAGGAATATATAAATAACTGAAATTGCGCAAACAGCGCATATGTCATATTGAGTCCGGCTGTTGCCGGACGAAATATCTCTATCAATAATTTAGAACATAAGATTGAGATTCTTCTCCCGACAAGTCGGGATCAGAATGACAATGTTGTGTATCTTCAGAAAGTGATGATTTTGCTTTTACAGTAATTCGTTTTTTTACTAAGGAAATATTCCCAGCGCAATATAAGACTCCGCTATCTTCTCAATAGCGTGCTTAAATGCCGCGGTTCTGAGATCGGGCATCTTTTTATTTGCTCTGAATATCTCCCTTATTTCGTGGTATGCCGTTACCATTGTTTCTTCAAGACCGGAATTAACGAGATCTTCCTCATCGGCACCGTGAGTTATTATTTGTTTTGCCTTAGCGTCCAACGTTTTCCCGATTGCCGTTTCAATTGATTCGACTAAAGTTTTGTTCACAAGCTCATCATACCTCTTCCCCATTCTTCCGAACCGTACGTGCGAAAGATTTTTAAGCCACTCGAAATAAGATACCGTTACGCCGCCGGCATTAAGATATAAATCCGGAATAATCAGAATTCCTTTTTCAAGAAGAATCTTTTCTGCGGCGGGAGTAACGGGCCCGTTGGCCGCTTCGGCAACTATCTTCGCTTTTATTCTTTTTGCGTTTTGAGAATTTATCTGGTTTTCGAGAGCGGCGGGAATCAAAATATCGCATTCCAGTTCGAGAGCATCGTGAGTATTCTTTATGTTTTTTGCTTTCTTAAAATTAAGTATCGATCCGGTTTCTTTGCGGTGCTTTACTACTTCATCAACATCTAATCCGTTTTTATAGTAGATCGCGCCCTCATACTCGGCTATTCCGATGATCAGCGCGCCGTGATCCTGAAGAGTTTTTGCGGAATGATATCCTACGTTTCCGAGTCCCTGTATTACTACTTTCTTACCCGTTATTCCCGCTCCGAGCCCGAGCTTCTTCATATCTTCGGCAACACTTACGGCTTCTCTTATTCCGAAATACACTCCGCGGCCGGTTGCGGCGGTGCGCCCTCTTATACCTCCTTGACTAATAGGTTTGCCCGTAACGCAGGCGCCGGCGTTTATTTGTCCGGGATTAAAAGCGGCGTAGGTGTCAGCTATCCACGCCATTTCCCTTCCGCTCGTTCCGTAATCGGGAGCCGGCACGTCGATGCCGGGCCCGATAAAATTCTTTTTCACAAGCTCGGCAGTGTAGCGGCGTGTAATATGCTCAAGCTCTACTTCGCTTAAAGATTTCGGTTCGATCTGAACCCCGCCCTTGGCTCCGCCGAACGGAACGTTTACCACGGCGCATTTGAATGTCATCAACGCGGCGAGCGCCATAACCTCATCCTGGTTTACCGAAAGACTGTACCTTATTCCTCCTTTAACCGGGAGCTTATGCTGGCTGTGCTCAGCCCTGAACGCGTCTATTACTTTAATTTGATTATTTAATCTTACTGGGAATTTCATATGGTAAACACTGTTGCAGTGTTTTATCTGATCGAGAAGTCCGGGCGGGTACTTTGTGAAGGCCGCGGCTTGTTCGAAATAATTTATTACGTCTCCGAAAAAACTGTGTTCTCTTTTAGCGTGAATATTGTTGGACATAAAATCACCTAAGTTTTGATGAGTAAATCGGCAAGAATTTTTTCCGGCTTCCCTGCGTGCCGTTAAAAGCAACTTAATTATTTAAAGATGATATGGCAACAATTTAGATCACTATTTGCGGTTTACAAAAACAATACCGGTAAATCTTCAAAAAAACCGCGGATAAAGAAAATATAATTCGGCGTTTTATATTTTATAGTTGCCTCTTACATCGACAGTTCGCTTATTGAAGTAATAAAATATCGGGTTGTCTCGTGCATCAATTCGGAATTATAAAAGACATCGTAATTATAATGTCGGTATCTCTGCCGATCATCTTTCTATTTAAGAAGATTAATATTCCCAGCATACTCGGATTCCTCGCGGCGGGAATAATAATCGGCCCCTACGGTTTCAAGTTGATATCGGACGGCGGCGAGATACAAGTTATGGCGGAAATCGGCGTCATACTTCTGCTTTTTACAATCGGTCTCGAAGTCTCTATCGGACGGCTTATAAGCATGCGGAAAATGCTGCTCTATGCCGGCGGTCTGCAGGTGCTGATTACCGTAACCATCACTTCGACAATCTTTTATTTTTTCGGCGTTCCGCTGAACCGCGCAATATTTTTCGGTATGCTCGTAAGTTTATCCAGCACCGCTATTGTTCTTAAACTGCTCAACGACAGAAACGAACTGGAAGCCCCGCACGGCAGAATATCTCTTGTGATACTGATATTTCAGGATCTTGCGATTGTTCCGATGCTGATCTTACTGCCGATACTTTCCGGAAGCGGAGATTTCTCAACGGGCCGTCTTTTACTGCAGATGGGATTCGCGTTCGGTTCGGTTGCGCTCATAGTTTTGGTCGCAAGATACTTAATGCCGAAAATACTTTTCCAGCTTGCCAGACTTAGAATACGCGAAGCATTTACCGTCGGCACAATTCTGCTGCTGCTCGGCACCGCGTATTTAACTCACTCAATAGGATTGTCGTTTGCAATAGGGGCTTTTATAGCGGGACTAATATTATCCGAATCGGATTTCAGCCACCAGATTACCGCCGATATACTTCCGCTAAAAGACGCGTTCAACAGTATATTTTTCGTATCAATAGGACTTCTGCTTAACCTTAATTTCGTTACACAAAATTTTCTGCTTCTTCTCGCGATCACAGCCGGTATCGTCATTTTAAAATCTTCCATCATCACCGTCCTAATAAAATTATTTAAGTACCCGCTTCGCGTTGCATTAGCGGCAGGACTTGGATTATCGCAGGTCGGCGAATTTTCCTTTGTACTTTCCCAGGCAGGTTTATCTTATAATTTGATGAGCGGTGATTTCTATAACATGTTCCTGGCGGCTTCAATATTTTCGATGTTATTAACGCCTTTCTTAATAAAGTCGGCGCCGTCTCTCGGATTCGGTCTCCGCGGCAGAACAGATTCGATAAAACCGCATGATGAAAAACCGCACTTAAATAATCATGTAATAATTGTCGGGTTCGGCCTGAACGGAAGAAACCTTGCGAGAGTATTAAAAGAGACCGGCATTCAATATGTAGTTATAGAAATGAATCCCGCCACGGTAAAATCCGAAAAAGAAAAAGGAGAGGAAATAATTTTCGGCGACGCGACAAGAAGGGAGATTCTCGGCTCGGCAGGAGCCGCAGCCGCGTCTGTAATAGTATTCGCTATTTCGGAACCGGAAGGATTAAAGAGAGGACTAAAGCTGGTGAAAGAAATAAATCCGGGCATTCACGCAATTGTAAGAACAAGGTTCGTATCAGAGATAGATGATCTGGCTGTGCTGGGCGCCGATGAAATTATACCCGAAGAATTTGAAACCTCGCTTCAGATATTCGGGAAAGTATTGGAAAAATACGGCATACCTTCCAACATAATCATGAAACAGATATCGCTTTTAAGAGAAGAATCATACGGCATACTTAGAAAAGATAGTTCCGCGCTGCATACATTGTACAATCTCGACAAAATATTGGCCGGCGGTTTAACAGAAATTTACTATATAGATGAAAACAACGTACACCTGAATAAAACAATGAAGGAACTTCATCTAAGGGCAAAGACCGGAACGACTATAATCGCAATCGTTAGAGAAAAAGAAAGCATTACAAATATTTCAAGCAATGAAAAAATCCGGGCCGGCGATAGGCTTGTTATAACGGGCACGCACAAAACGGTTGAAGACGCGGTAAAATATCTAAATGATGAGATGAAAGATCAAGATACTCTGCGCTTATGACTATAAAGTTCTTTAAGCCATATTGCCAGCGCCGCCGCGGAATAAATTCCGCCCAGCACACACACTCCCGGCCAGCCGTGCGATCCGTAAACCGCGGCCGAAGTAGCAGAACCTATCGACCCGCCGATGAAAAAACTTGTCATGTACGCCGTAGTTAACCTGCTTCTCGCTTCAGGTCTCAATTTATATATTTCGCTTTGATTTAAAATATGAGCTCCCTGAACACCCAGATCGAGAATTACTATTCCTGCTATCAAAAGGATTAAATTGTGCTCACCGGTTCCCATCAGAAGAAAAGAAATAAAAATAGAGATAAGAAAAACTCCGGTATATTTTAAGGTATAACCTTTATCTGCTAATCTGCCGGCAATATTTGCGCTTGTTGCGCCGGATGCGCCGACTAGACCGAACAATCCGATAACCGCATCGCCGTAATTGTAAGGCGGACGGGCAAGCAGGAACGTTAAACTCGTCCACAGTACACTGAAATCGGCAAAGATCAGCGCGCCGTACAGTGATCTTCTTCTTACAGTAGGCTCCGTTTTCATCAGGTCCGAATACCGATTTTAAAAGTCCGCCGTATGAAAGTTTAACCTCGGTTTTATTCTTCGGCAGCTTTCTTCCCAGAACCAAGGTTAAGAGTAATACCATACCTGCCGCGATAAAAAAAACAGCGCGCCATCCGAACGCGGCGGAGATAAATCCGCTGAATGTTCTCGCCAGCAGAATTCCCAGCAGCAACCCGCTCATCACCTGTCCTACCACCTTCCCCCTTTCATGATCGTGAGCGAGAGTGGCGGAAAACGGGACGAGGATTTGAGCGACAACCGAAGTTATTCCGACCGCGAGTGATGAAATAAGAAAAATTAATATGGAAGGCGAAACGGCCGCGGCAATTAATGCGAGTACCGCGATCAAAAGGACGGAAACAATAAGTCTTCTTCGTTCGAGTACGTCGCCGAGAGGAACCAGCAGCAGGAGTCCGGACGCATAACCGATCTGCGTAAAAGTTACAATTAATCCTGCTGTGGTTGTGGTGGCACCGAAAGTTCCCGCTATTGAATCGAGAAGGGGCTGGGCCCAGTAAAGGTTAGCGACGGTTATTCCGCAGGCAGTAGCGATTATAAATACGAGCCGCGGATTAAGAGATTTGAGGCCGTTCTTATTTAAGATGTATATGTCGGTACTGCTGTTTGAAGACAATTTTTTTCCTGCTTACAATACTTAGTGCAACTGTGAATGAACTTAGTAAAACTTTGTGCTCCTAAAAAATTTCACTAAGTAACACAAAGTTAAACAAAGGTAGCAATTTCCGTCAATGGTTTTCTTTTGATGTCGGGTACTTTAGCATCTTCGGCGGGATATCCTGTTACTAAGAGAAGAAACGGCTTCTCGTTCTTCGGCCGGCCAGAATTTCATTTAAGAAATTCATCGGGCTCGGAGTATGGGTAAGCGACACGAGTCCGGCGTGATGAAGCGCATTAATTAAAAGTCCGCACGCAATTCCCGTCGATTCGACAGAATAATATTGTTTTACCTTCCCGCCGTCCGGCAGTACATCGTAACGCTTGGTAAAAATAGCGATTAAATACGGTGCCTTTTCAAGAAAAGGTTTTTTATCATCTGTTCCGAGTGGCGCTAGAGCATCCAGCCATTCCTTGGGCGCCCGCTCGGAATAAAACTCTTTCTCTTCTTCTTCTGCGGCAATACGTATCTTCTTTTTAATTTCAGGATCGCCGACAACAACGAAATGCCACGGCTGTAAGTTGGCGCCGCTGGGTGCCGTGCCGGCCGACATTATGCAGTTATCTATAACCTCGCGCGGCACACGCTCATCGGAAAAATCTCTTACCGTTCTCCGTCTGTTTGATTCAAAATAATGTTCCTGCGAACGCATTTTCATCTCTTCAGGAGAATAGCGGACATAATTAGGAAGCGGAATAAATTTTGCCCTGGACATAACAGCTCACTTTTAGTTTGAAAACGATTTAAAACTAAGATTTAATCCTTCAAATAGGAAATATAAATTAACTCAATTTAGCCGCTTAAGATATTAAAACCGTTAAAACGGTTAGTGACTACACTTTTAATGTTATTAACACCGGGATTAATCCCGGTGTTAATATAAGCGAACAAACTATTTTGCAGCCGTTCTACCTACCGGTAGGCAGGTTCAACGGTTTACACACGTATGGTAAATTGAAATAATTAATTTAGAATATATTAAGTTTGCAAAATATTTAGATAGGAAAATCCCTTACCCTAAGCCAGCCGGGTAAGGGATTTTCCTATCTAAATATTTTGCAAAGCTTAACATATTCTAAATTAATTATTTCAATTTACCATACGTGTGTAAACCGTTGAACAACCTGCCATCAAGAGTTAAAAAGATTTCAAATAGTTTGTTAGCTTATATTAACACCGGGATCATGCCGGTGTTAATAACATTAAAAGTGTAGTCACTAACGGTTTTTAACGGTTTTAATATCTTAAGCGGCTAAATTGAGTTAATTTATATTTCCTATTTGAAGGATTAAATCTTAATTTTAAATGGTTTTCAAACTAAAAGCGAACTGTTATGTCAAGGGCACAATTTATTATCACTATCATGATTATGTCGCTATTCTAGTGAAGAGATCAAATGCGTTCGCAGGAACATTATTTTGAATGAAACAACGAAACGGTAATAGATTTTGAAGATGATCGATATGCCTCGCGAGGTTATAGATAACTGCATAATGTCAGCCGGCACGGCACCCGGCGGCACCAACTTACAGCCGTGGCTTTTCGCTGTTGTCGGCAATCCTGAAATTAAAAAGAAGATAGTATTGCCGCAGAAGAAAAAGAAAGAGTTTTCTCAGCGGCACCTAAGGAATGGCTGGATGCTCTAGCGCCACTGGAACAGATGATAAAAAACCTTTTATTGAAAAGGCACCGTATTTAATCGCTATTTTTACCAAGCGTTACGATGTATGCCGGAGGCGGAAGGTAAAACAATATTATTCTGTGAATCAAGGCAAAAAATGCGGACTTTTAATTAATGCGCTTCATAGCGCCCCGACTCGTGTCGCTTACCCATACTCCGAGCCCGAATAAAGTCTTAAATGAAATTCTGGGCCGGCCGAAGAACGAGAACCGTTGCTTCTCTTAGTAACAGGATATACCGCCGAAGATGCTAAAGTACCCGAGACATCAAAAGAAACCATTGACGGAAATTGCTACCTTTGTTTAACTTTGTGTTACTTAGTGAAATTTTTTAGGAGCACAAAGTTTTACTAAGTTCATTCACAGTTGCACTAAGTATTGTAAGCAGGAAAAAAATTGTCTTCCCTTTGCAGTTGCAAGCATATACATCTTAAATAAGAACGGCCTCAAATATTTGATCCCGCAGCTCGCGTATTTATAATCGCTACTGCCTGCGGAATGACCGTTCGCTAACCTTTACTGGGCCCAGCCCCTTCTCAATTCAATAGCGGGAACTTTGGGTGCCACCACAACCACAGCAGGATTAATTGTAACTTTTACGCAGATCGGTTATGCGTCCGGACTCCTGCTGCTGGTTCCTCTCGGCGACGTACTCGAACGAAGAAGACTTATTGTTTCCGTCCTTTTGATCGCGGTACTCGCATTAATTGCCGCGGCCGTTTCGCCTTCCATATTAATTTTTCTTATTTCATCACTCGCGGTCGGAATAACTTCGGTTGTCGCTCAAATCCTCGTCCCGTTTTCCGCCACTCTCGCTCACGATCATGAAAGGGGGAAGGTGGTAGGACAGGTGATGAGCGGGTTGCTGCTGGGAATTCTGCTGGCGAGAACATTCAGCGGATTTATCTCCGCCGCGTTCGGATGGCGCGCTGTTTTTTTTATCGCGGCAGGTATGGTATTACTCTTAACCTTGGTTCTGGGAAGAAAGCTGCCGAAGAATAAAACCGAGGTTAAACTTTCATACGGCGGACTTTTAAAATCAGTATTCGACCTGATGAAAACGGAGCCTACTGTAAAAAGAAGATCACTGTACGGCGCGCTGATCTTTGCCGATTTCAGTGTACTGTGGACGAGTTTAACGTTCCTGCTTGCCCGTCCGCCTTACAATTACGGCGATGCGGTTATCGGATTGTTCGGTCTAGTCGGCGCATCCGGCGCAACAAGCGCAAATATTGCCGGCAGATTAGCAGATAAAGGTTATACCTTAAAATATACCGGAGTTTTTCTTATCTCTATTTTTATTTCTTTTCTTCTGATGGGAACCGGTGAGCACAATTTAATCCTTTTGATAGCAGGAATAGTAATTCTCGATCTGGGTGTTCAGGGAGCTCATATTTTAAATCAAAGCGAAATATATAAATTGAGACCTGAAGCGAGAAGCAGGTTAACTACGGCGTACATGACAAGTTTTTTCATCGGCGGGTCGATAGGTTCTGCTACTTCGGCCGCGGTTTACGGATCGCACGGCTGGCCGGGAGTGTGTGGCTGGGGGCGGAATTTATTCCGCGGCGGCGCTGGCAATATGGCTTAAAGAACTTTATAGTCATAAGCGCAAGAGTATCTTGATCTTTCATCTCATCATTTAGATATTTTACCGCGTCTTCAACCGTTTTGTGCGTGCCCGTTATAACAAGCTTATCGCCGGCCCGGGATTTTTTCATTGCTTGAAATATTTGTAATGCTTTCTTTTTCTCTAACGATTGCGATTATAGTCGTTCCGGTCTTTGCCCT
>CAWBBX010000039.1:0-31427 GCA_963787005.1 uncultured Bacteroidota bacterium | reverse complement strand
CTCATATTGCTAAAGACGTAGAGAACAAAATAGTTGACGAGTACAAGAAAAGCAGAGAAGAAGGACATTAAGTAAGAACGTTCAAGGCGGCCGTGAGGCCGCCTGTTTTATTTATTGAGGAATAATGGATAAACTTTGGTCACCTTGGCGGTCGCAGTATATTGATTCTTTCAGCGATGAGACAAAGCCTGACGGCTGTGTGCTGTGCGAACTAAGCGAAAAATCCGCCGACGATCCCGAAACCCTATTGGTAGATAAGGGAAAACTAACCTACTCGGTTCTCAATTTGTACCCTTACAATAACGGTCATCTAATGGTAGTGCCAAGGAGGCATACAAGTGACTTTTCTTCACTTACTCACGAAGAAAAGATCGAAATAATGGAGAAGCTCCAGCTTGCCGAAGAGGCGCTGAAAATAGTATCGGGACCCGACGGATTCAATATCGGCGCGAATCTCGGAAAAGTAAGCGGTGCCGGAATTCACGAGCATCTTCATTTTCATATTGTTCCGAGGTGGAGCGGCGATACCAACTTTATGCCTGTCTTAGGAGAGGTTAAGGTTATTTCGGAGGATTTGCTCGATACCAAAAGAAAACTTCTAAAAGTTTATAAGGATATTTTTAAGAAAAAAGAGGGATAAGCATTGCTTTGTAAACTTCCCTCGTTCAGTCCCTCCTAGATACCCAACCCGGAATTAGGATTTATGATTTCCGCAATTCATCAAAAATCTTATATTGGAAACACAATTTCTTATTAACGTGAGAATCAATTGAAGTTCAAATATAATATTCTTCGGGCCGGCGGATTATTGTTTGCCGCACTTGCAGCATTGTTTGGCCTTTCTACGCTTTTGATCTCGTGCGGCGATAATAATCATCAGGTTAAACTGGTGACGAAGCACAGTCTCTTATATATACAGGGAACCGACAGCTTATTTACCGGTACCGAAGAGGAGCGGATTCAGGATAAAACAATAATTTACGATGTTGTTAAAGGGAAAAAAAACGGTAGTCTCAAGATCTTGTACTCCGACGGAGATCCCCAGATTATGGGCACGATGTTAAATAATCTAAACGAGGGGCACTGGAAATATTATTACCCGGACTCGAAAATAGAAAGCGAAGGTCTTTTCAAAAATGATCTTCCGGAAGGTAAGTGGAAGTGGTATTTTGAAAACGGGAAGCTAATGGAAGTCGGTAGCTACCATAAAGGTAAAAGAGAAGGACGCTGGGTCCATTTTGACATAAGCGGAAATATAACATTAGAAAAGAAATTTAAAGACGATGAGGAAATAAAATCTATAAGTGATTCAATATCCGCAATTAAAGCTAGGGTAAATAAATGAGAAAATTTGCGGTTTACATGCTGGCGGCATGTGCTGTATGCGGACTTCTGCTGCAGGGTTGTTCGTCCAGCAAAGAAACAGAAAAAGAAAGCAAAAAAGAAGAGATACCCGCCGAAGCAAGAAAGGTCCCGGTGTTCAAGAACCTTGAACAGGAGGAACGCAATTATATTTCTTCCGAAAAGATAAAATCAATAGATAAAATTAGGTTCAGATATAATTCTGACGGGAAACTTGTGAACGGTCAGAAAATATCTCAATCGACTTACGATAATAACGGATTGCTTACCCGGACGATTATTTTTAAGCAGAACGGCAAAACCGATTTCAAGTATCTTTACAAGTATAACGGCGAAGGAAGAAGGACGGAAACAGATAGGTACGATCCGGGAGGCAGACTTGACGCTAAGTTTACCTATGAATACAATGAGTACGGTAATAAGATTAAATCGATTCAGTATAATAACAGCGGACAGTTGGGAAAATATTATTTATATACTTACGACGAATCCGGAAACCTGGCAGCCGAACTTTGGTATAACCCGGACGGCTCGCTCGATTATAAAATCACTTACGGTTACGGCGAAAGCGGCAGGAAAATTAGCAGTTCCAGTTTCGGGGCCGGTGGAAATCTGCTTTTCAGGTATAAATACGTGTACGATAATAAGGGAAATATTGTTGAAGAAATTAGATTCGACGGGGATGATAATAAACTGGGTATACTACAGTATGTATACAAATATCATTAGTCGGGTTTCAGGAACAAAATATTAATTTGCGCCGGTGCTATAAATTTTATAATGGGGGTGGGAACGATGAAAAAAATATTGATCATATCCGCGTTTTTATTTGTGTCATGTTATTCTCAGGAATACAAACCGGGTGACCACGAAGTTCTTATTATGCCCACGGCATTCACCATGCCCAAAGGCTCGGGGTATTTCACCGATTACGAGCTCTTTTTAATATCGGGAGGCTACGCGATTACATCGACGACTCACATATCCGCCGCCGTAGTTTTGCCTGTTGTGGAGAATTTCTATAAATCAGCTACTCTCGGAATTAAACAGAATTATTTTAGATCAAGCTTCTTCAGCGGGGCGTTGTTCTGCAGTCTTACGTTCGAGTCGGTTAATTTCGTAATCGGTAATGTTTTCACTCTGGGTATTCCGGAGAGAAATTTTAATATAGGTATAGCTTATTATTCTCAGCTTGATAATACCAGAAACTCTCAGGTTATATATATGCTCGGTTCAAAGTTCGATGTAAGCGAATCGGTTTCTCTTCTGGCAGAATATGAAAATGCCAATGAGGCTTTTTCTACCGATTTCGGCGGACTGCTGAGTCTCGGCGTCAGGTTCAAAAGCGGGAATTTATCCTGGGAGATAGCGGGGTTGAGACCGCTCGAAAAAACCAGCGGAAGCCTTCTTTTTCTTCCTCTTGTAAAAGCGACATTAATTTTATAACAGGGAGCCATTTGTTAGTTCTATTAAAAAGACTATTCATGACGGCGGAACTTTTATGCTTTGTGTCTTTGCACGCGCAGAATTCAGATTTGCTGATGCAATATAACTCCGGCAGCTATTCCGGGATGGGCGGAACCGGGATCGCTTCGACAGGCAATATCTCCTCCGCGGATATAAATCCGGCCGTTTTAAGATCTTCGAATAACCTTTCCTTTTCTCTTTCGTCGAATTTAAAATATTACGGTTATGAGCTCAATCGGATAAGCAGTGATGTGGGCGGAGAGATTAATAATTGGAATAAAACCAATTTTAATCTTGAGAGCGCGGAAATTTCTATACGGTTGTCAAGCCGGTTAAAAATAAGCGCGGGATTATATCAAAAGATAAACCCCGAGCTGACAAACAAGCGCAGGGCAGTAACATACAGTGAGCTTTTTCTTCAGGAAACAACCGGAAGCGTCTACTCGGCGGCTTTATCGGCGTGTCTTCAAATAAACAAGCAATATCTCGGCCGGACGTAACTTATTATAATTATTTTGGAGAGATAGCGAGCAGAATTAAGGGGTGACAACCACGGGAGAGATTCGGAAAAGTGGGCAGAGCTTGGCAATAAGATGAGCGGCAGGAACATTAGGGCAGGACTTCTTTTTATCGGCGGTCCATGGAGCGGGGGAGTCGTATTCGAAGCGCCGTTCGATATGAAAGTCGAGGCCGCAAAAAGTATTTCGCATGATAACGCGTACGCTTACTTGTTTCCGGCATACGAAAATACAATTTGGAAGCAGCCTATGGTCATTGCGGCGGGAATATCCTTTTCCGGCTTGAAAAGATGGCAATTCGAAGCTGATTTTGAATCACGACAATATAAAAGTTCAAACGTGCAGATAAATTTATTTGAATTCGGAGGGAAGCCGGAGTGGAGCGACGTTAACATATTCCGACTCGGGGCGAAATACCTGACGAGGCCTGATGGTATTTTCCCGATAATGGCCGGATACGCTTTGATTCCTCAGCTTTATTATTCCAACAATTCTACCGGGGCGGGAAATACGATTACCGGATATCAGAACAAAGATAGAAATTTAAAGCATTTATTCACCGCCGGCACCATGTATTTTTATAAATCGATGTCTGTTGATTTAAGTTTTACTTATTCATTCGTTAACTGGCACAGAACCTTAAAAGCTCCGCAGACTCTGACCGATGATTACACCGAGAAAAGCCTTACCATCTCATTTGTATTCGCATACAGCCTTATGTAATAAACATTCGTTTTTAAGACCATCATTTAGGACCTTCCTCTACAAATCTTTACTAATCAGTTACAATTTATAATTTCAAATGGCGGTATTGTATTATACGATGATTGCCGGATATAAATTCTTTGCATTCAACAATAAGTATCTTTTATGAAAAGTATTATTACCATTATTAGGAAAAAGAAAAACGGATAAAGTTTAAAGCTCCAAAACGGCGTTTAAAGGAGAGCTTTTTTAAAAATTTGTGGCATTTAATATGAACGTTATTAGGTGAATAAATAGGGGAACGGATGCACTCGATTATTTTTGAAAAATATGAGGGGAACGATAGGAGCAGTTTAATCCCCCTACTGCAGGAAATTCAGAATATATACGGGTACCTGCCGGAAGCGGCTTTACAGGATGTAGCCTGGTTTGTCGGTCTTCCTTTAAGCCGTGTGTACGGCGTTGCGACGTTTTACAACCAATTCAGATTAATTCCCCTCGGAGAGAACGTTATAAAAATATGCAGGGGAACGGCTTGTCACGTAAAGAGCTCGGCCAATATTTTATTCGCGCTTGAAACTTTGCTCGGAATTAAAGCAGGCGAAACAACTAGAGATAAAAAGTTTACAATTGAAGTGGTTAATTGTATAGGAGCTTGCAGCATTGCGCCGGTTATCACTGTTAACGATGAATATTTCGGCAGGCTCAATGTAAAAGAAATCCCCAATATAATTAAGAAGTTTGCCAAGCCTGTTAAAAAGAAAGAGGCGGGAGTCCAGCCGGAGGTAAATATCGCATGATTACTTTTGCTGATAAATGCTGCGGCGAATGCTGGCATAATAAAGACAACCCGTGCGACTTATTTATTATATGCCGCACGGAAGGACCGCTTTGTCATAGCAGCGAAGACTGCCGAGAAAAATATAAATCGCTTAACAACAGACTTCTTTATAAGGAACACGATGTTCCGATAATCTTTATAGGCATGGGAACGTGCGGCCTGGCCGCGGGCGCTAAAAAAGTGGAGGAAGCGATCCGGGCAGAGCTGGAAAAACTAAAAATCAGCGCCAGGGTCGAAGGCACCGGGTGCATCGGCTACTGTGCTAAAGAAGTTATTGTTGATATAAAACTTCCGGGGCGCGATAGGATTTCATACTGTGAGGTTACTCCCAAAATTATTCCGAAATTAATTCAAAAGACTGTTGTTGAGAAACTGATATTCAAGGAGAAACTGCTCGGTACTCACGGGGAATCGTCCGAAGAACTGCCTTCTTTAAACGATATTCCGTTCTTTAAACATCAGTTAAAAATAGTCTTGAAGAACTGCGGTTTAATCAATCCGGATTCTATCGATGCTTATATCGCAGCCGGCGGGTTCAAAGCACTTGATAAAGTTCTTCGCCTTATGAAACCGGAAGAAGTTGTAAAGGAAATTCTTGAGAGCGGGCTGCGCGGCAGGGGAGGCGGAGGATTTCCGACCGGGAAAAAATGGGAACTGGCTTTAAAACAGCAGGCAGACCAAAAATATATTATCTGCAACGCCGATGAAGGCGACCCGGGAGCTTTTATGGACCGTTCGGTTCTTGAAAGCGATCCGTTTAAGGTTGTCGAGGGCATCATCATCGGCGCATACGCAATCGGCGCTTCTAAAGGATACATATACTGCCGTGCCGAATATCCTCTGGCGATTTCACGTTTGGAAAACACGATGAAGCTTTGCAGAGAATACGGGCTGCTGGGAAATAATATTTTAAACAGCGGTTTCGGTTTCGATATAAAGATCAAGAAGGGTGCGGGCGCATTTGTATGCGGAGAAGAAACCGCACTGATTGCGTCGATTGAAGGAAAGCGCGGAATGCCGAAACCGCGGCCTCCGTTCCCGGTTGTCTCGGGATTATGGAACAAACCCACGGTCATCAATAACGTTGAAACTTTCGCCAACGTCTCGTCCGTTATTGTAAACGGCTCGCGGCAGTTCGCGTCTATTGGAACCGCTACGAGCAAAGGAACCAAGGTCTTCGCCTTAAGTGGAAATATTAATAATACCGGACTCGTTGAAGTTCCCATGGGAATAAAGCTGGAAGAAGTCGTGTTCGATATAGGCGGCGGAATTCCGGGCAATAAACAATTCAAGGCGGTGCAGATAGGCGGACCGTCGGGCGGCTGCCTGCCCGACAGTGTTATGTCTGCCGAAGTGGATTACGAATCGCTCAAAAGCGCGGGCGCGATGATGGGTTCGGGCGGCTTTGTTGTAATGGATGAAGATACTTGCATGGTGGATGTGGCGAAATTCTTTTTAACCTTTATTCAAAACGAATCGTGCGGCAAGTGCGTGCCCTGCCGCGAGGGCACTAAAAGAATGCTCGAGATAATAGAGAGAATTCCTAGAAGTTATAAAAGTTCGGGCCCTAAATCAGACCAGCTTCTAAGGTTTAAAGGGATAGTCCATCTGAAAAGGCTCGCTGACGTTATAAGGGATACATCGCTGTGCGGACTGGGACAGTCAGCCCCTAACCCTGTTCTTTCCGGCCTGCGTTACTTCAGGCAGGAATACGAAGAACACCTTTACGAAAGGCGCTGCTCTTCGGGAGTTTGCAAAGAGCTGCTCACATTCTCTATCGATAACAATATCTGCACGGGCTGCGGTGTGTGTATCAAGAAATGTTCCTCAGAAGCGATTATCGGGGAGAAATCCCAGGCCCATTATATCATAGAAGAGAAATGCGTTAAATGCGGACTTTGCGCCGACTCCTGCCGCTTCAATGCGATAATAGTGAATTAACAACGGAATGATTTACGGAGAAAAGAATGGTTCAGCTGACGATAAATAATTTAAAAGTAAACGCGGAAGATGGAATGACGATACTTGATGCCGCAAAGTCTGTCGGAATAAACATACCGACACTTTGTCATTTAAAGGATTTGGCTCCTACCGGGGCATGCCGGATCTGTGTTGTTGAAGTCGAGGGGCAGAGGGGGCTGACGCCCTCGTGCGCGTTCCCGGTTTACGAAGGAATGACCGTAGATACAAATTCACCTAGAGTTAGAAGAGCCAGGAAGACGATAGTTGAACTTTTAGTAGAGAATCACCCGCAGGACTGCCTCGTATGCGTTAGAAATAAGAACTGCGAGCTGCAGGATCTCGCTGAAAAATACGGCATAAGAGAACATCGTTACGTTGGTGTAAAAAAAAGTCACGCTATAGATATCTCAAGCGCGTCCATAGAAAGGGACCCGGCAAAATGTATACTTTGCGGCAGATGTGTGAGGGTATGCCACGAGATTCAAAAAGTAGGAGCAATAGATTTTACTTACAGAGGTTTTGCAAGCAACGTAACCACGCCTTTTAATAAAGGTATAAATATCAGCGACTGCATTTTATGCGGACAGTGTATACTTGTTTGCCCCACCGCTGCGCTTCGCGAAAAAAGCCACATGAAAGAGGTTTTGAGCGCGCTGAATGACCGGGGGAAATATACGGTAGTACAGGTAGCTCCGGCCGTGCGGGCAACACTGGGTGAAGAATATAACATGCTGCCGGGGACAGATGTAACCGGGCAGCTGGTAACCGCGCTGCGGCGTCTCGGGTTCAGGAAAGTGTTCGACACTAACTTTTCCGCGGACCTTACGATTATGGAAGAGGCATCGGAACTGATCGACCGTATTCAAAACGGAAAGAAGCTTCCTATGTTTACAAGCTGCTGTCCCGGATGGATTAAGCATGTAGAGCTTAACCGGCCCGAACTAATAGAAAATATCTCAACATGCAAATCGCCGCATGAAATGGAAGGCGCGATTTTAAAAACGTATTATGCGAAGAAGATGGGTATCGATCCTAAAAACATTTTTGTTGTATCTATAATGCCGTGTACGGTTAAGAAATACGAGTCGAACCGGAGCGAACTTAGCACGGAAAACCTTCCCGACGTGGATGCGGTTCTGACAACAAGGGAATTGGTGAGATTCTTTAAAATTGCGGGAATCGAGTTCGGCGACCTTCCGCAGGATAATTTCGACAATCCTCTCGGGGAGTCGACCGGCGCCGCGGCGATTTTCGGAACAAGCGGTGGTGTTATGGAAGCGGCGCTGCGAACCGCTTACTTTAAGTTATCGGGGAAAGAACTGGATAAACTTGAGTTGAGCGCGGTAAGGGGCGGCGCGGGGATAAAGGAAGCCTCGATCGACATAAACGGATTAAAATTAAATATAGCAGTTGTAAACGGAATTGGAAATGTTAAAGAGATCTTGGATGACGCTGTAAGAGGTAATTCTAAATATCATTTTATTGAGGTGATGGCCTGCCCCGGTGGCTGTGTAAACGGCGGCGGCCAGCCGATACATCAAAAACCTGAGAAGATTCAGAAAAGGATAAAAGCGCTTTACCGTATTGACAGCGGGATGATGTACAGGAGATCGCATGAGAACAAATCGGTGAAAACAATTTATAAAGAATTTCTTGTCGAGCCTAATTCTCATATTGCGCACGAAATTCTTCATACAAAATATTTTGACAGGAGAACGCATTCCGCTAAAATTCTTTTGCAGAATAAAACTTAGTCTGATTGGAATTGATTATATCCGTGAAACGGACCGGACCTATGTCCGGAGTACAAACTAGGGGAAAAAATGAACAGGGAAATTGTAACTACAATACCGGACAGGTGCAAGAGATGTTATTCGTGCATTAGAGAATGTCCTGCCCAGGCGATCAAGGTTATTAACGGTCAGGCCACTGTTATCCAGGAAAGATGTATCGCGTGCGGTCATTGTGTGAAGGTATGTTCTCAGAACGCGAAAAGAATAATAGATTATTCGGAAATGGTGCTGCGCGATATTTTACTGCACCCTAAGTCGGTGGCGATTGTCGCGCCGTCTTTCGCGGCGTCTTTTCCTAACGATTATTTAAAACTCCCGTCGGCGCTTAAAAAACTCGGTTTCGGCAGAGTTATCGAAACCGCTTTCGGCGCCGATTTAATCAGCGATCATTACCTTAATATATTTAATTCGGAGAAACAGAAAACCGTTATAAGCTCCGCTTGCCCGGCGGTGGTAAATTATATTGAAAAATATTATGAGCACCTTGTGCCCAACCTCGCGGGGGTCGTCTCGCCTATGATTGCCTTGGGAAGATATTTAAAAGAGGAAATAGGAGACGACGCCAAAGTTGTTTTCATCGGTCCTTGCATCGCTAAAAAATTCGAGTTTGAAGATGATGAGGTTAAAGGTGTAATAGAAGCAGTTCTTACTTTTTCGGAAATAAAAAAGATGTTTGCCGATAACGGGATCAAAGTAAGCGAGATGGAAGAAAGCGATTTCGACCCGCCGCACGCTTACATGGGAAAAACTTACCCGCTTGCGGGCGGACTGCTTAAAACCGCCGATATCCCCGACGATATACTGGAGAATGAAATTATCGTTGTAGAAGGGAAAAAGAAAGTGACTGAAATTATCGATGAGATAGCATGCAATCAAATAAAGGCAAAGTTTATAGATATTCTTTTCTGCGAGGGATGCATAAGCGGTCCTGCCGTGGATTCAGACCTTAATTATTATGCAAGGCGCGAGAAAGTAATTAATTTTATTGAAAGAAAAATTCACGTTACCGATAAACAGATATGGAAGAGCGATATTTACAATAGCCGCGCTATGGATTTTACCAGGAATTTTACAGTCAGAAATCAGCGTAGACCTTTTCCTACGGAGCAGACTATTAAAGATATTCTGGCGCAGACGAACAAGTTTACGCCCCAAGACGAGCTTAACTGCGGCGCCTGCGGATATCCTTCTTGCAGGGAATACGCAATAGCTATTGCAAAAGGAATTGCCGAAAAAGAAATGTGCCTGCCTAACTTGATTGATCAGCTCGGGAAGGCTTATGAGGATTTAAGCAGCGTGCATGAGCAACTGAGAACAGCGGAGAAACTGGCCTCGATAGGACAGCTCGCAGCGGGAGTTGCTCATGAAATTAACAACCCCCTGGGGACAATAATGATATACGCGGCGCTCCTTAAAAATCAGCTGACGGAAGCGATGGACAAAGGCCAAAGCAAAGAAGACCTCGATACTATAATCGAAGAGGCGAACCGATGCAAGAATATAGTGTCGAATCTTTTAAATTTTGCCAGGCAGGGAAAATTAAATATTACAAAAGTCGACATAGCCGGACTTATCGGGAATACAGTGCAAAAAGTAAAAATGAACACGGCTTATAATAATATTCCGGTAAGCATATCTTATAACGACGGGAGCCTCTTTATCGACGGAGATGAAGATCAGCTTAAGCAGGTATTTTTAAACCTGATCACAAACGCGTGCGAAGCTCAAGAAGATACGACGGAGAGGAATGTTCTGGTTAAGATTTCTGCGGAAGGGGAATACGTAACCGTTGAAGTTGCCGATAACGGCTGCGGCATATCGAAAGAGAATTACGGAAAGATTTTTACTCCTTTCTTCACTACCAAAAAAATCGGAAAGGGCACCGGTCTGGGGCTCGCAATATCCTACGGTATTGTTAAAATGCATCAGGGTTCAATTTCATTTACCAGCAAAGAAGGGGAAGGGACAACCTTCATGGTAAAGCTTCCCTCAATTAATGGTGCCGGAAAAACAGATTTAAATTAATGGAGAATATATGCGTGACGGCGAAATAAAAAAAATACTTATCGTAGACGATGACATAGATCTGCTGGAGCAGAACAAATTACTCCTCGAAGCGAGAGGGTACAAGGTTGTAACGGCTCAAAGCGGAGCGGATGGATGGGAAGTCTTTAAATCTGAGAAGCCCGATGCCGCCTTAATAGATTTGATAATGGAGGAAAACGATTCGGGCTTCATCTTAAGCTATAAAATTAAAAAGGATGTAAAAGGGAAAGATATACCCGTTTTCGTTGTTACATCCGCCACTTATCTAACAGGTTTCAAATTCGGTGCGTCTACTGCCGAGGAGAAAGAATGGATTAAATGCGATGAGATAATAAATAAGCCGTTTATAATTGATGAGATAATTCAAAAGCTGGAATCCTACGCAGCGCTGAAGCCCGTATGAATAATTTCGACGAAAAACATATTCCCAGGGTCCTCATAATAGACGACGAGAAAGGTATACGCGAAGGCGGGAAACGATTATTGGAGAACGAAGGCTATGTTGTGGAAACTGCCGCTAACGGCGCTGAAGGGATCAGCCTGGGCACTTCAACCGAGTTCGACATAGCTTTGATAGATCTAAAAATGCCCGACATCGGCGGGATCCGGGTGCTGAAAGAAATACGTAAATCGTTTCCGAATACCGTGTGCCTTATTGCCACCGGCTTTCCGAGTTACGAGACCGCCGTTGAGGCGACAAGGGAAGGCGCCTTCGGGTATATTCCTAAACCATTTTCGCCGGAAGAGCTTCAGCAAAAGCTTAGTCAGGCATTTTACAAAAGACAGGTTCTTCTCGAATCGGAAAAGTGGAAAAAAGAAAGAGAAGAAAGGATGCTGGAGATAGCATTCGAGAAGTCGCGCCTTAACACGATTATAAACTCAATAAGCGACGGTTTGCTTGTAGTAAACAGCAAAGGCGAAGTTGTCCTTTATAACCCCAGCGCGCTGAGATACCTCTCGCTCGATAACATAGTTATCGAAGAAAAAATATCGGATAAACTTCCCGCCGGAATATCCGAGCTCATTAATAAATTCTTAAGCGGTAAAAATTTCGAGAAGAAATCATATTCAACGCAGATTGAAGTTCAGCCCGGGGGACTGCTGTTTATAGAAGCTACTACTTCCGCCGTTCCGCACCCAGACGGTACACTCGCGGGTGTAGTTGTGGTATTGAAAGATATTACCGAGATGAAAAAAATAGAACACCTTAAGTCTCAGTTTGTCTCTATGGTTTCCCATGAATTGAAAGCACCCGTAGCTGCGGTTTACGGTTATTTAAATCTCCTCGACGGAGAAACCGTGGTCTTATCGGAAGAACAGAAAAAGAAATATATAGTGCGTTCACAGTTTCGGCTCGAAAACTTATTAAAGATGGTGAACGATCTGCTGGACATTTCCAGGATAGAGATGAAAACCGTAAACCGCGAGATAAAAGAAGTAAAGGTCGATTTTATTATAAAAAACATCCTTGAAATGTTTGCCCTTGAAATTCAAAAGAAAAACATCACTACGGATATAAAAATTAATGATCTTGCCGGCTCTATACACGCCGATTCCGATGAGATTGCCAGATTATTTACTAACATTCTAAGTAATGCGGTAAAATATAACAAAGCCGGAGGGAGAATTGATATAAATATTTCTTCTTGCGGAGGATTTGTCGTCGCACAAATCTGTGATACAGGGATCGGGTTAAAGCCCGAGGAGATGGAAAAACTTTTTCACGAATTTTACAGGGCGAAAAACGAGCAAACCAAGAATATAGGCGGTACGGGTCTGGGACTCTCAATTGTAAAAAGAATAGTTGATTCTTACGCGGGCAAAATTGAAGTAGAAAGCACGTTCGGATCCGGTTCGTGTTTCAAGATATTCCTTCCTATTAGACCTTCTGCGGATGAACCATCTGATAAGGTGTAGTGCAAACAAAACCTCTTAAAAAACATTCAGTTAAATTTGAATATTAATTTGAGTTGAATTATAATTGCAATGGACAAATTACTCCGGGGCGCTTGGCTCAGTTGGTTAGAGCGCCTGCTTCACACGCAGGAGGTCGGCGGTTCAAATCCGTCAGCGCCCACTCGATGCCCGTTTAAATATTTACAACCAGCTGTTACCTCATAATTCTTTAAATTCAAAAACCGCCAATACTTTGGAATAATCTAATAATTCATTCAGGTATGCAATTAAATTTATAAAATAATGACTTGGAAATTTCTGAAAAAAGTAAGATATTAAGTGTTCAAAATTAACAATTTAATACTCTCTAATTTTGAATTTCGGGGGCTTAGCTCAGCTGGTTCAGAGCACCTGCCTTACAAGCAGGGGGTCATTGGTTCGAATCCATTAGCCCCCACGAAAGAAAAAAGCCGCATTTGATGCGGCTTTTTTTATTATATGAATGATATATGAAATGTATCTGCGATTATCAGTTTTATCTGCGTCTTCAGCGTGCAATTCTTTTTAAACATAAAAACGGCAGAATTATAATAATACTGCCGTAATTACCGTGAGCGAGCGACGGGGTTCGAACCCGCGACATCCAGCTTGGGAAGCTGACACTCTACCAACTGAGTTACGCTCGCAATACTTTAAAAAAATGAACTAGTGGAAAATAAGCAACTAAATAATTATATCAAACTTGCCGCTTTATTTCTTGAATGCCTCTGCGACCAGGTCCTTTTGCTGCTGATTTGAAAAACGTGATGACCCTACCGCCGGACTGGCGCCTTCCGGCCTGCCTACATATTTGAGCTTTTGCCCCTCCGACAGATCCTCTGTAATTCTCGGGGCAAGAAATCCCCACGCTCCCATGTTTTTCGGCTCTTCCTGCACCCACACTACGCTCTTCGCGTTCTTATACTCGGAAAGATATTCTTTAAGAAGTGTCGAGTTGTAAGGATATATCTGCTCTATTCTGATTATGGCGGTATCGTCTATTCCGTTGTCTGCCCTGTACTTCAGCAGATTGTAATAAACTTTGCCGCTTGTAAGTATTACTTTTTCGGCAAACTTCTTATTCTCGATAGTATGATCGTTTATAATCTCTTGGAAGCCGCCCCGGACGTATTCTTCTTTTGGCGATCTGGCTTCAGGCAGCCTGAGAAGACTTTTAGGTGTCATAATAACCATCGGCTTTCTTATCGCGTTTTTTATATGCCTACGGAGAAGATGGAAATACTGAGCGGGTGTAGTGAGGTTGCAGACTCTCATATTGTCCTGCGCGCAAAGAGTGAGAAACCTTTCCAATCTCGCGCTGGAATGCTCGGGACCCTGACCTTCGAAGCCGTGGGGGAGAAGCATAACCACGCTGTTGGGTAGCTGCCACTTTTCGAAAGAGGCGACGATAAAATTGTCGATTATTACCTGAGCGCCGTTTGCAAAGTCGCCGAACTGTGCTTCCCATATAACAAGAGCTAGAGGATCGGCCGTGCTGTAGCCGTACTCAAATCCCAGAACCGCGGCTTCAGAAAGAAGACTATCGAGTGCTTCAATATTTGCCTGTTTATCCAGCATATGATTCAGAGGTATATAATCTTCGCCTGTATGGATATCTGACAGCGCCAGGTGTCTTTGACTGAAGGTTCCTCTTACACTGTCCTGACCGCTAAGCCTGATTGGTGTGCCTTCGTAAAGAAGACTGCCGAACGCCAGCGATTCGGCAAATGCCCAATCGGTTTCGCCTGATCCGTCGATTAGATCGAGTCTCTTGTCCAGGAATTTCTTCAGCTTCGGATTAATGTTAAAATCCTTGGGCAGGCTGGTTATCTTTTCGACTATCAGTTTAAGCTCGTCTTCGGTAATGTTGGTATCCTTTGTCGGCGTCACCGACTCCATCTTTTCTTTCGAAACTGCTAGCGGAACATCGGCGTTGAATGCAGTGCTCTTCCTTCTGATCTTATCGAACGCTTCACTGAGAACGTTGTAAATCTCATCGTTCATGCGGTCAATTTCTTCGGACGAAAGAATTTTCTTTTCTTTAAGAGTGTTCGTGTAAATGTTCCTAACGGACGGATGACTCTTTATTTTATTGTAAAGAAGCGGCTGGGTAAATCCCGGTTCGTCGCCTTCATTGTGGCCGTGCCTTCTGTAGCCGAAAAGATCGATCACAACGTCTTTCTTAAATATTTGCCTGTATTCGAACGCCAACTTTGTTACCCATAGAGCAGCCTCGGGATCGTCACCGTTTACGTGGAATATAGGCGCCTGTATCATCTTTGCTACGTCCGTTGCGTAAACTGAGGATCTAGCGTCTTCCGGCGTAGTAGTAAATCCTATTTGGTTATTGATGATAATATGTACCGTACCCCCGGTTCTGTATCCTTTGAGCTGCGAAAGGTTGAGGGTCTCGGCAACTACTCCCTGTCCCGCGAACGCCGCGTCACCGTGGATCAGTACAGACATTATTTTCCTGTGCTCTTTATTGTCCCCAAGCCTAGTCTGCTTCGCACGGACCACGCCTTCGACAACGGGATTAACCCACTCAAGATGACTCGGATTCGATGTTACTGAGACTGCTATGCTCTTCCCGTTTCTAGTCTTATATTTTCCGGAAGCTCCCAGGTGATACTTTACGTCGCCTGATCCTTCGAATGAGTTCGGATCTTTTATATCCTCAAACTCCGAGAAGATGGAATCGTAAGATTTTCCGATAATATTCGCAAGAACATTCAGCCTTCCTCTGTGAGCCATTCCGAGAACAACTTCCTGAATACCGCCGTTGCTCGCATCGTTCAATAGCAAATCGAGCACAGGTATTAGCGTTTCCGATCCTTCGAGCGAAAATCTTTTATGCCCTATAAACTTATTGTGAATAAAATGTTCGAACGTCTCCGCGATAATCAGTTTATTTAGGATGGTTTTTTTTGTGCCGGTATCAAAATCCGGATTATTCTTGATAGGCTCCATTTTGCTCTGCAGCCAAATCTTCTCGGCGGGATTCTGAATGTGCATATACTCGACGCCTATCTTCTCGCAGTAAGTCTTCTGGAGTATGTCGAGAATATTTCTAAGCGTCGCTGTCCTTAGTCCGCTGAACCCGCCTGTTATAAATTCGCGGTCAAGATCCCACAATGTCAATTTGTACGTAGCCGGATCGAGCTCGGGATGGTAGGGAGTCTGTGAGCCGATGGGATCGAGGTTCGCTATAAGATGTCCGCGCACCCTGTAAAGATTGATGAGCTGCAGTATTCGTCCCTGCTTTTCTATTTCCTCGGTATTGGCGTGATTGCTGAATGTGCCGGGTTGATAATCTGTTTTCCAGCTTAGGGGGCGGAGAGGTATTCTAAGGTCGTTGAAAATATCCTCGTAAAAATTCTTTTCTCCGAGAAGCAGTTCATGAAGCTCTTTTAAGAAAAGTCCCGATTCCGCGCCCTGTATAATCCTGTGATCGTAGGTGCTTGTTACGTTCATTATCTTACTTATGCCGAGGGTCGATATAGTTTCCTGTGCCATGGCTTGGTACTCGGCAGGATACTGGATTGCTCCGGTAGCTATAATTGTGCCTTGTCCGACCATAAGCCTCGGCACCGATGTAATGGTTCCTAAAGTCCCGGGATTAGTGAGCGTAACCGTTGTACCCATAAACTCCTGCGGGTCTATTTGTCCTTTTCTCGTACGCTTTACAATATCTTCGTAAGCGCTGAGGAACTCTCTGAAACTCATTTCGTCGGTATTTTTGATGTTAGGGACTATCAGCGATCTGGAGCCGTCTTTTTTCTCGATGTCGATAGCGAGCCCAAGATTTATCCCCCTTCTCTTAAGCACGTTAGGGCGGCCGTCTACTACAGTAAAAGCGTAGTTCATTACAGGGTGTTCCATTATCGTCTTAATGATCGCCCAGCCGATTAAGTGAGTAAAGGAAATCTTGCCGGCGTTCTTTTTCTTTAAATACTGATTTATAAGAACGCGGTTCTCTTCGAGAAGCTTTACGGGAATAGTACGCTGTGAAGTCGCTACCGGTACGGTGAGGCTGGAGCTCATGTTCTCGAGGATCTTCGCGGAGCTTCCTGCAATGATCTGGAGC
Organism: uncultured Bacteroidota bacterium; assembly: GCA_963787005.1. GTDB lineage: Bacteria > Bacteroidota > Ignavibacteria > Ignavibacteriales > Ignavibacteriaceae > FEN-1297. Next base: position 14,711 of record CAWBBX010000039.1, on the reverse strand, counting down.
TTGTCTTCCTCTCCTACTTTGAATTGTACTTTTTTATTTTCCGAATAAGGAGCCTGTACGGAAGGAATAGCGTAAGTGGTCTTTCCGTTGCCTTTTTCTTTGCCGGTCACTTTTCCGAAAAAACTCTGCCACTGCTCCGGCAGAGCAGATGGATTTTCTTCGTATTGTTTATGGAGGTACTCAACGAACCATGTATTCGCACCGAATTTTTCAAGTTCTTCTTTTTGCTCTTTGGTTAAGTCGCTAGATTTCATCTTAATTTAAAATATTAATAAGTTTTGGGAATTAATTCGTAAATTAATTAAACTAATTAACTACATCATAACCGGAATTTCCGCTTATGTTCCGCGTAGTTGAATTGTGAATTAGGTAAAATTAACTATTATAATTTAAGAAAACTATTGTTGTTTAGTAAGGAAAAAATAATTTATTGACGTTATTATGATGGAAAATACAAAGATTGCGGGAATCAGGAGAGAATATTCGTTAAAAGAACTGAGCAAATCATCTGTAAACAAAGATCCTTTTACTCAATTCGACATATGGATGACGGAAGCGCTGAATTCCGACATACTCGATCCAAGCGCTATGATACTTGCTACAGCGGATAAGGATGCCGTACCTTCGATAAGGGTCGTGCTCCTCAAAGGCGTGGAGCATGGCGGTTTTCTGTTTTATACGAACTACCTAAGCGCAAAAGGTGCTCAACTTGCCGAAAATCCCTCCGCTTCTTTATTATTCTTTTGGAAGGAGTTGGAGAGGCAGGTGAGGATCTCCGGCAAAGTGGAGAAAGTCAGCAATGGAAAATCGGAAGAGTATTTTAAAACGCGTCCTTACGAAAGCAGGCTCGGCGCCTGGGCCTCCGAGCAGAGCAGTGAAATACCCGGTCGGAGCTACTTAGAGAAAAGGTTTGAGGAGTTTAAGGAGAAGTATAAAAGTGATGACGTGCCGCTTCCGCCTCATTGGGGCGGATACAAACTAATACCGGATAAGTTCGAATTCTGGCAGGGAAGGGAAAACCGTCTTCACGACAGAATTAGTTTTAAAAGTGAAGACAACGGCTGGGAAATCGTAAGACTGGCTCCATAGATTTCGGGACTATACCTTAAAAGTCTTATTCAGCCTCTTTTAAACTTGCCTTTCATGATTGGCATCTCTAGCAGAAAAGCCCGGATAGATATTGCGGTAATAATTATAATCCCTCCGATAATAGCCGATACGGACGGCATCTCACCGTACCCGAAGAAGACCCAAAAGGGATTGAGCACCGGCTCTATCATAGATATAAGGGAAGCTTCAATCGCATAGACTTTTTTCAATCCGTAGCTGAATATAGCGTAAGCTATGCCGATCTGGAATATTCCCAGGTAGGATACCAACAAGAAATTGGAGAGAGATATTTCTTTTATTCCGAAAAGATAAGGCAGACAAACAACACTGACGATAACGTTGCCGTAAAAGATTGAACTAAACTGGTATTCTTTTTTATTTTTCCGCATTCCGAGCAGGAACGCCGCGTAAAACACGCCCGAAAGAAGTCCGTACATATTTCCTTCAAAATATCCCGGCTGCAGCTTACTCATGAAGAACATCGTCATACCCGCGAATGTGACTACTATAGTGACGATGTTTATTTTTTCGTAACGCGTCTTGTTAAGAATAGGTTCGAATATCAAAACGTATATCGGTGCGGTATACTGGAGGAATATCGCGTTGGCGGCGGTTGTGGTCTTCGTCGCCGTTACAAAGAAGATTAAGATGGCAGCATAAAAAAGTGAGTTTACAAACGTAAACAGATTAGCTTTGTAGACTGTTTTTCTGAAAAATATTCCAAAGATCAGCGCGGCAAAAATACCCCGGAAGAAGGATATCTGCATTGCGCTCAGAGTCACAAGCTTTATGGCTACTCCGCCTGTACTCCACAGAAGTGCGGCCGCCAATACAGCAAGTATGCCTTTTTGATGTTCGGGTAGATGCTTCAAAATTTTAATTATCGTAATGAATTAGAGGCGTTAATTTAAGAAATATCGCCTAAAATAACTTAATTATAGTAATTCTGTGAAAACACAGTATTATTATTTGAGTGCTGTAATTGTTAAATTTCATTAAGGTTATTATCAATCATTAAACAGATAATTGCAAAGCTGAAGAGGCAGGGCATAAATATTAAATTAAAATATATGTACGATCCCCCGGTACTAGTAAAGAAAACATTCGGGGGATTTCAGTGGGAAGGAAAGACGGATAAGATCCTTATGACGTTTGACGACGGACCGGTTCCGGCGACGACTGAGATAATATTAAACGAGCTCGACCGCCTGCGTATAAAAGCTGCGTTCTTCTGCGTGGGAAATAATATAAAGAATAATCCTGCACTATGCGATGAGATCTTAAGCGCGGGACACTTGATCGGTAACCATACATTTAACCATCGGAAGCTGGGAGATCTGGATAGGAACAGCGCCGGAGCGGAAATTGACGCTTTCAATCATATAATGGAAGACGGTCACAATTACAGCGTAAAATACTTCAGACCGCCTCACGGCCGCTTCACTTTATCGACGAAAAAAATGCTGGCAAAAAGAGGGATGACAAACGTAATGTGGTCCCTTTTGACGCACGATTACACAAATGATTTAAATCTTGTTAAATTTGTCGTGGGAAAATATATAAAAAAGAATTCTATTGTCGTACTGCACGACAGCGTTAAGTCGGGCGGTATTATTAAAGACTCTATCAACATAATTGCTGAATCATCGGCCGATAAAGGCTATGAAATCGGAGAACCTTCTGAATGCTTGAACTGATATTTCTTTTAGTCCTGTGCGGCTATTTTATTCAATCACTGCGTTTTGTTATCGGTGTCGGAAAGAAATTCCGGACTATTAAGGAGCAAGATTTTCCTACCGCAACGGTAATTGTAGCGGCAAGGAACGAGGAAGAGAATATACTTAGATGCATCGAGTCATTGGATAATCTTATTTATCCCGAGGGAAAGCTTGAGATTATTATAATCGATGACAAGTCAACAGACCGAACGGGCGAGATCATCGATAAATATATCGAAGGAAAAACGAAATTCAAAAAGATCGCCACCAATGAAGAAATAGAAGGATTAAAAGGGAAGACAAACGCTCTCGCCGGCGCGCTTAAGATAGCAAATGGTGAAATTATTTTAACTACAGACGCCGACTGCGCGGTTAATCCCAAATGGGCATACATTACCGCCTCTTATTATACTCCTGACGTAGGCGTAGTAAACGGATATACAACGCAGCTGGCCGCGGGGACTTTCAGCGGTATGCAGGCCATAGATTTTATTTATCTTCAAATTGCCGCCGCAGGCACTATAAATATGAACAATCCAATCAGCTGCATCGGCAACAACATGTCTTATCGCAAAAAAGCTTATGACGAAGTAGGCGGATACGAGAGCATACCTTTCAGCGTAACCGAGGACTTCAAACTTCTTAAGGCAATTTACAATCTCCGGAAATACAAAGTAATCTACCCCCTTCATAAAGACGCATTGGTAACCTCCGTTGCGTGTAAAACTTATAAGAGTCTTTATCGTCAGAAGAAGAGATGGTCGGTCGGGGGACTCGGGGTACCTTTCCGCGGATACCTGGTGATGGTATGGGGATTTCTCGCAAATCTGAGTATGCTCCTTACGCCTTTATTTTTCTCCCCCGTATGGTTATATTTGGCGGTCTTTAAAGTAACGCTCGACTTTTTCGTGCTCTACCACGTTCACAAAAGGCTGGAAATAGAAAACGTATTAAAATACTTTATCAGCTTTGAAGTTTATTTTACTCTTTACGTCGTTGCAATTCCATTTGTACTTGCCTTGAGTCGAAAAGTAATCTGGAAGGAAAGAGAATACTGATGCTGCTTTTATGCAACTATTACGTTACATACAGGTGCAATGCGTTCTGCGAGTTCTGCCATTTCGGCGATCACGGTAAATTTAATGATACGCCTTACGCAAAGCTCGAAGATTTTAAGAGAAACGTGAGCGAGCTCTCGAAAATGGGCATTAAGTTCATCGATCTTACCGGCGGCGAGCCTCTTCTTCATAAAGAGATTCATTTAATGGCCGAGTACGCGAGCAAATTGAAGATGCAGACAAGCATTACGACTAACGGACTCCTTTATCCGAAGTTCGCCGATAAGCTTGCCGGTAATATCAACCTTCTTCACTTTTCGTTGGATTCACCGGACGAGGAAGAGCATAACAATATAAGAAAGGTTAGTTGTTATTCGAGTGTTTTAAAAAGTCTGGACATTGCACAGTCGCTGGGAGAGTTCCCGGACATTTTGTTTACGGTAACGAACGAAACGTATAAGAAGCTTCCGCGTATGCACGAGATTGCTGCGGAACGAGGACTTGTTCTAATAGTTAATCCCGTATTCTCTTATTTCGGCAATCCCGGATTGTCTGATGAAGCGATGGATTATCTTGAAGAGTATGCTGACGGAAAAATGGATGTCTATATGAACACAGGATTCATAAAGCTGAGGAGAGACGGGGGCAATAATATAAATGATCCGAAGTGCAAAGCGGTATCGCGGGTAGTTGTTATATCACCGTATAACGAGATCATACTTCCGTGCTACCACTTCGGGAATGAGAGGATTAAGATAGACCATCCTATTAAGGAAATTAGAGAAAGCGAAAAGCTTAAGTATTTTAAGAAGATGGAAGGCCGGTTTGATTTCTGTGCGGGATGCACCGTTAACTGTTACTTCGAGCCGTCGTTCGCGTTCCCGACAAATTATTACGCGGTTTCCGGTCTTTCCTCTAAACTAAAGTACAGCTACAACAAGCTCATTAAACAAAAAATAAAGAAGAAACTTACTATCAATACGGATATAAAATAATGCGGACATTTCTCGTAACATTACTCGTCGTCGTTATTACTTCAATAAATTATTCTCAGTCAAAATCCGAATGGTTCCCTTCGGGTCTTAACATCAGACCTTTCACCGCAAACTTTCTTGAGCCGCGCGCCGGATCATCATATCTATTAAGCGAACGCAATATGAGGCTTGATATCGGAACTTCTTCGGACGTATACCGAAAAAATTGGGATAACAAAGAGTTTTCAGTCGGAGCGGATTTGTTTACCTATACCAGGCTTAGAAGCGAAAAGAATTTCCGCTTCCCGGTTGAGACGATAGATTATTTCTTCGGCGTTAATTCCGGATATAAAATCACCGAAGGGAATAAACAGTACGGATTCAGGTTCAGGCTGAGCCACATCAGCGCGCATCTTGTGGACGGCAGGTATATGTATCCCGGATGGAGAGACGGCAGGCTTCCGTTTGTTTACAGCCGCGAATTCGTCGAGCTGTTCCCGTTCTATCAGATAGACAGGCTCAGGTTTTACGCTGGCCTGACTTATATCTTTCATGTTGTGCCCACTGATATAGGCAACGACATTTACCAGGCGGGATTCGACTATTACGCCAAACCGTTTTTTAACGGGACCGTTACCCCTTTCATAGCCGATGATTTTAAAATTACCAGCATCGGTTCTTATTTCGGAAATAATATATTGGTTGCGGGATTAAAGTTCGGCAGGTGGGACAGGCCCGGATTCAGCATCAGACTCTCTTATTATTCCGGAAAGAGCATTCACGGCGAGCTGTACGATTTGTCAGAGAACTACGTCTCAATAGGGTTTAACGTGGGTCTTTAATATGTCAGATTATCAAAACGAAATATACGATACCTATGAGCACGTTCCCGTCTCGAAGAAAGACAAGAAAAATTTTCTGATGCACGGCGGCCTGTTCCTGCTTACATTTATTACAACTACTATTGCGGGCGCTCAGTGGATTAGCGGCATGCCGGGGCCTTACCAGATATCATTCTTGATGAAAGGGCTCCCGTATTCGATATCGATAATGTTCATAATCTCCTGCCACGAATTCGGGCATTATTTTGCCGCGGTGTATCACAAGGTTAAAGCAACATTGCCGTTCTTCATTCCTTTTCCGCCGGTGCCTTTCTTCCTGAACTTCGGTACGATGGGAGCGGTTATTAAGACAAAATCTCCGATCTATACGAAGAAGGCTATGTTCGACATCGGGGTAGCGGGACCTCTAGCCGGTTTTGTTGCCTGCCTTATCGTACTTGTCTACGGCTTCACTCATGTGCCGGATATAAATTATCTTTTAGCTATTCACCCGGATTACTTTTCGCCGGATTACGGGAAGGGTGCAATTAATCTGGTGTTCGGTAATACGCTGCTCTTTTCATTTTTTAAATTAATATTTATTCACGGCAATCAGTTCTTTCCGCCTATGTCGGAAATCTATCATTATCCGTATCTTTGTGTCGGCTGGTTCGGACTTTTTATTACGGCCATGAACATGATTCCCGTCGGACAGCTCGACGGAGGGCATATCGCATACACAATGTTCGGCGAGGATAGGCATTATAAGATCGCTCTTGTGTCGTTTGTGCTTTTACTGGTCCTTGGTTCCCTCGGTTTGCTCGAATCTCTTTTGGACTTAAGTTTTACCGTGGGCTGGGTCGGCTGGCTCTTATGGGCGCTTCTTTTATTTTTTGTTATCAAGATCAAGCATCCTCCGATTCCGGATACTGAGGAACTCGATCCTAAAAGAAAGATGCTCGGATATCTGAGCATTTTCATTTTGATTATCTCTTTTTCCCCGACTCCGTTCTTGGTTACCATGGGGGGATAAAAATGACCGCAAAAGTTTTTACCTTGAGGAAAGTTTAACAAGGGTAAATATTGCGGTCGGCAAAAATTAGTTTTATCCCTTAAGGAATAATTAGTTAAGAACAAAAACGGGAAAACGCGTATGATGAAATAAACATACTTTAATTAAACTTTCGTCAGTAATATATTTCAGGTATGAAAAAAATAACCTTTCTCTTTATACCACTCCTGCTTCTTGGGGGATGCCAAAAAGATTTTAATAATGTAGTTGATTCTCAGGTCGGCGCATTCAGCGTCGTCTCGGTGAATGATTTTAAAGTGTTCACGTATTCACCTCAGGATTCATTGGTCCCGTTCCGTATAACGTTTTCATCATCTTCCGATATTAAATCGGTTTCTTTAGATATATATTCACCGGACGATGATCAGATAAATGCGGATCCGGTTCAGATGGCGGACGACGGCAATCTTACCGGGCAGGGAGACGTTAAAGCCAACGATAACACTTACTCGACCCTATATCCATTCGAAAAATCTTTCGCTATCGGAAACTACCAGGTGAAGTTCTGGATAACAGACAAAAACGACAACACAAGTCTTGCGGCTATACAAACTTTCAGCTACGAGAACTCACAGAAAAATGTAGCGCCGGTTATTTCCGATCTTACTGCTCCGGATACGGCAACGATCGGCAGCGACAACACATATATTTTCCTTTCGGTCGCCGCATCCGACTCAAACGGCGCCAACGATATAGCCTCTGTCTTCTTCAATTCATTCATTCCGCCAGACGGGCATCCGTCGTCTCAAAATCCTTTCTCTTTGAATGACAACGGAGACAACGGCGATAAAGTTGCGGGAGACGGAATTTATTCTGTAACAGTAGTTTTGCCTCCGCAGGGTGTAACAAAAGGAACTTATAGATGGGAATTCCAGGCAAGGGACAGAAGCGGAGAGTTAAGCAATAAAATTATTCATAATATAGTTATACAATGACGAAAACAGTTTCCCTGATTTCAGCAATATTCATTCTTGCGGCAATTTCCGTATTCCCGCAGACAGCGCCTGAGTCGTTTAGACTTAATAAAGAAAGTCCGGCGCTTTCAAAAACTTCCAATAGTACTCCGGTCGGGAATAATATCAGCGATATACTTTCAGTCGGATACGGTCTCTGGGTGGGTACCGGAAATAGTCTTGACCATTCAATCGACGCCGGTAATTCATGGACGAGCTATTACGGCACGCAGGAATTCGGACAGGAAAGTATTTCCGCTGTAGCTAATGATCACGGAACCATCTGGGTTGCCACGGCGCATTCGGTTGAGAAAGACGGTCAGCAGCTTCCCGAAGGCAGCGGATTAAAGTATTCGACCGATAACGGAAACACATGGACTTCAATCCCGCAGCCTACCGATCCCGAAGACGATACCCTGCTGACATACGGCGTTAACGATGGGATACATAGTCCAAAAATTAGAGCGCTCGCGGTAACCGTGGCTGTTCAAAATCTTGTTTACGATATCGCGTTTACTCCCGGCACAGTTTGGATTGCGTCCTACGCAGGCGGGTTACGGAAAAGCACCGATATGGGAAAAACCTGGCAGCGCGTGCTTCTTCCTTCCGACGAATTAAACTCTATATCGCCGGAAGACACCCTCAATTATTATCTCTCTCCGGTGGGAGGAAAACTGTCGCCGGATAGCCTCGGAGGGAATAATCTAAATCATAGAGTTTTCTCCGTTGTCGCGGTTAACGATTCGACTTTGTACGTAGGCACCGCTGACGGAATAAATAAATCAACCGACAGCGGAGTGAGCTGGACGAAATTTAATAACCAGAACCAGACAAATCCCATAAGCGGCAACTTCGTTGTTGCTCTCGGATACGATCAGTTTAACAACAGCGTCTGGGCAGCTACCTGGAAGGCGGAAGGAAGCACCGAAAGTTACGGCGTAAGCTATACAACCGACGGCGGACAGAATTGGAAAACAACGCTCGACGGAGAAAAAGTTCACAACTTCGGATTTTGGAATGACTATGTAATTGCTCCTTCGGACGACGGTGCTTTTATGACAAATAACGGGGGCTCATCATGGCTGCTTCCCGGTTCGGTAACGGATAGCCGCACAGGACTTTCTATAAAGACAAATATTTATTACGCCGCCGCGATTTTTGAAAATTATGTGTGGCTCGGCACCGCAGACGGAATGGCCAGGCTCAGTCATTCCGGCGGAGTTCAAATGTGGAACGGCGACTGGAATATATATCTTTCATCGCAGAAGCTTTCTTCGGCTTCTTCCGGCACCTATGCATACCCGAATCCTTTTAATCCCCGTACAGATATTTTGAAGATTAAGTACTCTACGAACGGACAAAGCGAGCCTGTAACAATAAGGATATTCGATTTCGGAATGCACTACGTAAGGACGGTTATCCAGAACGCGCAGCGCGGTGATCCGGTGCATTCGGCCGACGACGGCGTGATTGATTACTGGGACGGAAAAGACGAAAGCGGCAGCATTGTGCCTAACGGAGTTTATTTTTACAGGGTGGACGCGGGATCCGATTCACCTGTTTACGGAAAAATTCTTGTTATAAGATAAGAGGACGGATTGAAAAAATTTTTCATTATAGCAATATTAATAACAAGCGGAACATTATTTGCTCAGCCGAAATTCAGCAGGATCAGCGATATGCCGGGGGCATTCAGCAGGATGGGATTCGGCGCGAGGGGAATGGGCATGGGGAACGCGATGTCGGCGGTTACCGAGGGGGAACTCGTATCGTACTATAATCCGGCGCTGTCTGTTTTTCAGAAGAACAATTCTTTTCAAACTTCATATTCATTTCTTTCACTCGACAGGTCGCTGAACTTCCTGAACTTTACTCGGAAATTCGATTTTTACTCGAAGAATGATACTAACGCTGTAAGAACACCGCGTTCGACAGCCGGGGTGAGTATAGGAATTATAAACTCAGGTGTCGGCAAAATTGACGGAAGAGACGGGCAGGGAATTAAGACCGGTGATCTTTCTACATCAGAAAACCAATTCTTTCTTGCTCTGGCAAATAAATTCTCTAAAAAATTCGCGCTCGGTATCTCGATTAAATTCTATTACTACAGGCTGTATGATAAAATAAACGCAAACGGTCTCGGCCTCGATATAGGCGCAATTTATAGATTGAATGACCAATGGAATATATCTTTGATGCTTTCGGATCTCAACAGCAAGTATAAGTGGGACTCTTCGCCGATTTACCAGGAAAACGGTACAACCAGTCAGGATAATTTCCCGCTGCTGAAGAAAATAGGAGTGAGTTACACAAATAAAAAATTTGGACTCATAGCCGCGGCTGAGCTAGAAAACAGCAACGCCGGAACAAATATCGTAAGATTCGGCGCCGAGTATAACATTTACGCCGATCTTTATCTAAGGGCAGGACTCGATAAATTCGATTTAAGCAACACAGATACGCCTTCGCAGCCGAGCTTCGGATTTTCATACTTCAAAAAATTTGGTGATATTGTAATGGGCGTTAATTACGCTTTTGTAATTGAGCCTTATTCACCGCAGGACAGGCACATTGTAGGTCTGAGCGTTAACTTTTAATCTTAATTAGAAAATTGAACATGAAGAAAATACTCCTTTTTACTTTTATATCTTTTTCGACTTTATTCGCGCAGTCGGCCGGTAACAGCGGACTGTCTTTTCTTAAACTCGGGTTCGGCGCAAGGAATATCGCAATGGGTGATGCCGGCGCTTCCGCCGCTCACGATGTTACGGCATTATTTTATAATCCGGCTAACTTAGCGGGTAATTACGACAGCCAGCTTATGCTGATGCACAACGAGTGGATACAGGGTGTTAAGAGCGAAATACTCGGAGCGAAGACTGTTATATTCGGTCTCCCGGTCGCCGCCGGATTTAATGTAACTACAATTAATGATATCCAAATAAGAACCCGCGCAACACAGGAACCCGACGCCACTTTCAACGCTAATTATTTCTTCGGAAGCTTATCGACGGGTTTTAATGTCACTTCCGAAATCTCCGCAGGTTTTACTTTGAAGTATTTGTACGAAGGATTATATACCGACGAAGCGACCGGCTGGGGCTTCGATCTCGGTTTAAATTATAAAACTTCTATTAACGGACTTTCTGCCGTGGCCGTAGTTAAAAACCTCGGCTCTATGAACAAGCTGCGCAATGAAAAGACAAAGCTTCCGACGCAGATAAACATCGGTCCGGCTTATACGTTTGATCTGCCGGGCGGCAATTTTGCGGTTACAGCAGCGGCCGAGTACCTTAAATATACTGCGGAAACAGGCTCTCATCTTAACGCCGGCGCGGAGATTGTATATCATAGGCTCATTGCGCTGCGCGGCGGTTACCAATCCGGATACGAATCGAAGAGCTTCTCCGGCGGGCTTGGATTGATGTGGGGAAATCTGAACTTCGACTACGCTTTTTCTCCGTTCAGTTACGGGCTCGGTGTCGGTCACTCAATCTCATTAAGCTTTAAATTTTAACTTTTAAATGATAATCCGCGATAATCCCTCTCATCAGTGTCATCTGTGTTCTATTATAAAATAAATTTTGTAGCAGTACACAAATAAATTGACACACTGATCGAGGAATTTTCCATTTAAACAATTATAACTACATTCCAATTTTGAATTTATAGCTCCTCTTTATATTTTACTTTATACAAAATTCTCAATAAAGACTATGGCAGAATACTTCTCACTAAAAGACTCAGACATAACCAACGCCGAATGGGACGAGTTCGTGCACTCTTCCGATAACGGCACAATATTTCATTTGAGAAAATTCTTATCGTATCATCCCAAAGACAGATTTAAAGATTCGTCTGTTGTTTTCAAAAAAAATAATAAAATACTTTCTGTTTTCCCGGCAGCCGTAATAGAGCGCGACGGGAAAAAAATACTCTCTTCCCACAGCGGCGCTTCTTACGGCAGTTTCGCGTACAGGCAGAATCTAAATCTTAAGGAAGCATTCGATCTTGTAGAGGGGCTGCTGGATTACGCGAAGGAAATCGGATGCGACAGAGTTCAGCTTACGCCGCCTCCGATGATCTACAAGACTAAATATTCGGACTACATTGATTTTGCGCTCGTTAAAAACGGATTCGATTACGTTAAACGGGAAGTATCGAGCGTCGTTCAGCTTGACGTTCCAAAAGAAGATCTGCTGACCACATATCGAGCCGAAGCCAGAACCGCGGTAAAGAAAGCGGTGAAGCAGGGAGTAGTTATAGCAGAATGTGAAAGGTATGAAGATTATTACGAGATACTGAAAAAGAATCTTAAGATGCGGCACAATGTTACACCTACGCATTCGCTCGATGAGCTTCTTAAGCTCAAGAATATGTTCCCCGGCATTATCAGGTTGTGGGGGGCTTTTGTAGATGATAAGCTGATTGCCGGCGTCTGTAACTTTTCGGCAAATGACAGAGTAGTTCTTGCGTTTTATATCAGCCACGACGAGGACTACCAGGAATACCGCGCGGTTAATCTTCTCTTCTACGAGATAATGAAGCGCTACCAGGATGAGGGCTTTAAATTCCTCGATTTCGGTATATTCACGGTAGATATGGATCCCAACTGGGGATTAGGCCGCTTCAAGGAAAATTTCGGGGCAAGGGGAATCTTTAGAGATACATTTTTTAAAGATCTTTAATGCTTAAAATATTACACCTGGCACCGCAGAATTACGCGGGAGTTCCGTACAGCTTCTATAAGATGCACGAGGCCTGCGGCGATAAATCCCGGCTCGTTACATTTCATAAAAATCCATTAAACTTTCCCGAGGACATCTGTCTTAATCTTCCGCTTCCCCAATTTAAATTGGCGAAAAAATGGAGGAAGAAGAAAGTCAGTACAAGAGAAGAGAAAAAGATAACCGAAGCACCGTACTTTTCGCCCGGAAATATTTTTGAGCGGGTTTATTTCTCTCTAAATGATTCGTTTAAGAAGAGTAAGATCGAAGAAGCCGTCGGGAAATATAATCTCGATGATTACGATATAATTCACTACGACGCCGGACTCGACTTTTACCGTGACTCGTCTCAGGCTAAAATATGGAAGAAAGAAGGGAAGAAGATCGTCTGCTGCTACTACGGCAGCGATCTTAGAATAAGAGGAATTATTAAAGAGCTTGATGAATTATCCGATCTTAACATTACATCCGAGTACGATCATCTCGGGCTTAAAAAAGATCTTCATTATTTGTTCTATCCTTACGATCCTTCCGAGCTTCCTGCAAAAAGCGAATCCGATAACGAGAAGGTTAAGATAATTCACTCGCCGACTAACAGAAAATACAAAGGCACCGATCTTATACTTTCCGTGATAGAAAAAATAAAAAAAGAAAAAAAGATCGAGTTTCTTCTCTGTGAAAATATGGATCGCAATGAGCTGCTGAAAATTAAGAGCGGGTGCGATATATCCATCGACCAGGTCGGCGGCACGATGGGAGGAACAGGATACGGAAAAGCCGGACTCGAGACGCTCGCTATGGGGGTTCCCACAATCACAAACATGACTCCCGATTACGCCGAATGGCTTCCGGAGGATCCGTTCACCCGAGCCAATAACGCCGATGAGCTCTATAAAAAATTAAACGAATTAATAGACAGCAGCGAACTGAGAAAATCGGCCGGCGAAGCAGGCAAAAAGTGGGTAGAGAAATATCACGGCTTTAAGAATGTGAACGCAAATCTTATTGAACTTTATAAAGAACACGGCATAATTTGATGGCGAAGACGAGCTTATCTAAATCAACCGCGTGGTACGGCCTGGGTAATTTATTTATCCGTTCGGTCAGCTTTCTGCTTCTTCCGTTATATTCTAACATGCTGAGCACGGCACAGTTTGGCAATTACGCGCTCGTCATGTCTTTCTACGCGCTTGCTTCGGTGTTTTACCAGGCCGGACTTCAGAACAGCCTTACAAAATATTATCTCGACGAAAAGAACAACGATAAGCGGGCGCTGATATTCTCAACGATAATAAACTCCGTTTTCCTTATCGGTGTGCTGCTTACAGCGATAGCGTTTATCTTCTCATCTTCTTTTTCACAATTAATATTAAATACTCCGGATCTTGCGAATCTTATTGTTTTAATATCATTCGCACTGTTAGCTGAAACACTTTCATATTTCGGACTTCATCTTTTAAAAACAAAAGAGCTGTCGAAGAAAGTCGTTGCTGTTTCATCGGCGGGAGCGGTACTGAATCTAATACTGAACATTGTATTCGTCTTTTTCATGAAACGGGGAGTAGAAGGAATAATCGAAGCTCAGCTCATTACATCCGTATTCACATTTATGTTGGTAATCCCATCAATTAAGAACGAATATGTCTTCAAAATTAATAAAGAATATATACCAGGCTTCTTGAGATTTTCCTGGCCGTTCATAGCTGCGGGAGCGCTTTCGGCCGCGGTAGACGTAAGCGACAGGTTTATATTAAACCATTTCCTCGGCAAGGAAGATGTGGGTATTTACAGCTTCTCTTACCGTATAGCGATGATAATGAACGTGTTTGTAATTTCGTTTCGTACGGCGTGGGTGCCGCATTCTATAAACTTAATTAACTCGGGCGATTTTAAGGAAGCTCTCGGCAAAACTTTTAACAAACTTGTGGCGGTAAGCGGGTTTATTTTCTTGGCGGTATCACTTTTCGCGGGAGTATTATTCAATATTAAGCTGGGCGGCTTTACAATATTTAATGCCGGCTTCGAACCGGGTTTAACCATTCTACCTTACGTTCTTCTGGGATACATGTTCAGCGGTATCGGTGCGTTTTATTTTATCTATCCTTTTATTGCCGATAAGAGTTATTTATTTCTTATATCCGATGCGATTGCCTTTGCAGTGAACATAGTGCTGAACTTCATATTAGTGCCTGTTTACGGGATGAAGGGGGCGGCAATTGCTACAACGTTAGCCTTCGCCGCGGGTGCTTTATTTCTATTCGTAATCTCTTCGGGGAAG
>CAWBBX010000038.1:0-27910 GCA_963787005.1 uncultured Bacteroidota bacterium | reverse complement strand
ATGATCGCTGGGTAAACGTCCATTTCTCCCCTTGCGTCATTCCACTTGTACTTACCAGGCTCATGTACATCAACTCAGAGATTGATCCTTCGTCGACAGTGTAAGAAAAGAGAGGATTGAGCGATTCAATGTCTGAAGAAATTCCTATAACTACGGTATTGGAATTTGCAGGCTGATTCTTTTGACAGGCGGGGAAAACCGTGATAATTATGCAAAAAATTATCAGTATACGCTTATTTGACATAGACTGCTAAAGCATAAATAATGGTAATAATTGTGCCTTTAATTTATTATTTTGTCGACTAAATGCAAAAATTTTTGAGTTCAATATAATGCTCTCGGCTGACATAAAAAGCATAAATATACGCGGCGGTTATCCGCTTCTAAACGATATCAAATTTTCGCTCGGAAAAAATAAAGTCCATACCGTGCTGGGACTGAACGGCAGCGGGAAATCAACTCTGATTAAAGGACTTACAAAGCTGCTCGACGAAAAGATCTACGACATTAGCGGCTCGGTCATTTTCGATGATAAAAACCTTTTAACTTTAAATAACCGGGTGTTGAACGAAATAAGAAGAGACAAGATCAAATACGTCTTCCAGGACGCGGTGAACAGCTTCGATCATCTTAAAAAATTCGGCTACTATTTCAAGAACCGCCTGGCTAAAGAGAAAAATGATATCGACGAGATCCTGGATTATTTTATTTTACCCGGACGCGACGCCCTACTGAAACTTTACCCGTACGAGGTTAGCGGGGGAATGGCACAGAGAATTAACTTTGTACTCGCTCTGCTCACCCGCCCAAAAATTCCTATATTCGACGAGCCCACATCCGGCATTGATTCCGCCATCCTTAACCTTTTTCTCTTAAAGCTAAGGGAATTCGCCTCGGAAAAGGATCACGCAGCTTTGCTGGTTACACACGATCTGGTCTTTACCGAAAAAATAAGCGACAGAATAGCTTTTTTATCGGACGGAAAGCTGACCGATTTCGTTTCAACCGACGAATTTTTTAAGATGAAGAGAGACCGGTCGCTTGAAACATTTTTGGACGCACATTCCAGGTTATCAATATGAGCGAACTGCTTAACGTAAATAAAATCGGTTATTCCGTCGAAGCCGATACCGGTGCCGGGAAAGAGCGGAAGGTAATTTTAAGGAATATCTCTTTTACTCTGAATAAAGGAAAGATACTCGGCGTCTCCGGCGAGTCAGGAAGCGGAAAGACAACTTTGGCAAAAATACTTTGCGGAATAATTCCCCCAACGGAAGGCCGTATAATTTTTGATAAGTCGCCCGAATGGAAAGGCCTGAACTCCAGTCCGGTTCAGATACTCTTCCAGAACAACGGAGAGATACTGAATCCCTTCAGGGAAATAGACGGCATCGTAAAGGAAGCACTGAAAATCAGAGAAGGTAAATCGGGTGATATAGAAAAAAGCGCCGAAAAAATATTCGACTCCGTAGGCTTCCCGGAAAGATTAAGAAAAAAGAAAGGGCTACGAATTGAGCGGCGGCGAACAGCAGAGGGCGGCCCTGGCGCGGCTTCTTGCGGTAAAGCCCGAGCTTCTTATTCTCGATGAGCCTTTTTCCGCACAGGATACCGAATCGCAGCTGAACCTTTTAAATTTATTTAAAAAGATCAACACCGAGTTCGGGATAACTCTGATCTGTGTTGCGCACAACCTGAAGATACTCAGAAAGCTTTGCGATGAAGTTCTTATCATGTACAAGGGAGAGATCGTAGAAAAGGGAAAGACCGAAAAAATTTTCGGGAACCCGGAACATCCTTATACGCAGTTTCTTCTGAAGGCGGAAAACTACGATCTCAACCGTGAAGAGCTTAAGTTTGACATCTCTTAAAAATCTCACTAAATAATGAGCAAGACAAACGCCGTAAGGATACTGGAATCTCACAAGATAAACCATTCTGTTCATACCTACGAAGTTGATGAAGAAGATTTAAGCGGAACAACAGTTGCGCATAAAATAGGTGCTGCCAAGGAAACGGTATTTAAAACTTTGGTTGCCGAAGGAGATAAAAACGGGATTAACGTTTTCTGCATCCCGGTAACCGAGGAACTGAACTTAAAGAAAGCGGCCGCCGCGAGCGGCAATAAAAAAATCGAGATGGTGAAGGTAAAAGATCTCTTCGACCTAACAGGTTACATCCGGGGCGGCTGCTCCCCCATTGGGATGAAGAAGAACTACCTGTTTACATGGAAGAAACCGCACAGCTATTTGAAAGCACGAATCTATGTTAAGAGCGCACGGAACAGAGAGGCATGCAGGTTAAAATAGCTGTGCGGTTTCTTCCATGTAAACAGGATAATTCTTATTCATCCCAATGGTGCAGCCGCCCCGGATGTAACCTGTTAGGTCGAAGAAGATCTTTTCCTTCACCATCTCGATTTTTTTATTGCCGCTCGCGGCGGCCGCTTTCTTTAAGTTCAGTTCCTCGGTTACCGGGATGCAGAAAACGTTAATCCCGTTTTTATCTCCTTCGGCAACCAAAGTTTTAAAATCCGTTTCCTTGGCAGCACCTATTTTATGCGCAACTGTTGTTCCGCTTAAATCTTCTTCATCAACTTCGTAGGTATGAACAGAATGGTTTATCTTGTGAGATTCCAGTATCCTTACGGCGTTTGTCTTGCTCATTATTTAGTGAGATTTTTAAGAGATGTCAAACTTAAGCTCTTCACGGTTGAGATCGTAGTTTTCCGCCTTCAGAAGAAACTGCGTATAAGGATGTTCCGGGTTCCCGAAAATTTTTTCGGTCTTTCCCTTTTCTACGATCTCTCCCTTGTACATGATAAGAACTTCATCGCAAAGCTTTCTGATATCT
The DNA here is from genome assembly GCA_963787005.1 of uncultured Bacteroidota bacterium. Classification (GTDB taxonomy): domain Bacteria; phylum Bacteroidota; class Ignavibacteria; order Ignavibacteriales; family Ignavibacteriaceae; genus FEN-1297. The sequence goes on along the minus strand of CAWBBX010000038.1, from coordinate 25,060 downwards.
TCAGGTTGTGCGCAACACAGATCAGAGTTATCCCGAACTCGGTGTTGAATCTTTTTAAAGAAATTTAAAAGGTTCAGCTGCGATTCGGTATCCTGTGCGGAAAAAGGCTCATCGAGAATAAGAAGCTCGGGCTTTACCGCAAGAAGCCGCGCCAGGGCCGCCCTCTGCTGTTCGCCGCCGCTCAATTCGTAGCCCTTTCTTTTTCTTAATCTTTCCGGGAAGCCTACGGAGTCGAATATTTTTTCGGCGCTTTTTTCTATATCACCCGATTTACCTTCTCTGATTTTCAGTGCTTCCTTTACGATGCCGTCTATTTCCCTGAAGGGATTCAGTATCTCTCCGTTGTTCTGGAAGAGTATCTGAACCGGACTGGAGTTCAGGCCTTTCCATTCGGGCGACTTATCAAAAATTATACGGCCTTCCGTTGGGGGAATTATTCCGCAAAGTATTTTTGCCAAAGTTGTCTTTCCGCTTCCTGACTCGCCGGAGACGCCGAGTATCTTTCCTTTATTCAGAGTAAAAGAGATATTCCTTAAAATTACCTTCCGCTCTTTCCCGGCACCGGTATCGGCTTCGACGGAATAACCGATTTTATTTACGTTAAGCAGTTCGCTCATATTGATAACCTGGAATGTGCGTCCAAAAATGTTTCAAGCGACCGGTCTCTCTTCATCTTAAAAAATTCGTCGGTTGAAACGAAATCGGTCAGCTTTCCGTCCGATAAAAAAGCTATTCTGTCGCTTATTTTTTCGGTAAAGACCAGATCGTGTGTAACCAGCAAAGCTGCGTGATCCTTTTCCGAGGCGAATTCCCTTAGCTTTAAGAGAAAAAGGTTAGAGATGGCGGAATCAATGCCGGATGTGGGCTCGTCGAGTATAATAATTTTTGGGCGGGTGAGCAGAGCGAGTACAAAGTTAATTCTCTGTGCCATTCCCCCGCTAACCTCGTACGGGTAAAGTTTCAGTAGGGCGTCGCGTCCGGGTAAAATAAAATAATCCAGGATCTCGTCGATATCATTTTTCTCTTTAGCCAGGCGGTCGAAATAGTAGCCGAATTTTTTAAGATGATCGAAGCTGTTCACCGCGTCCTGGAAGACGTATTTGATCTTGTCTCTTCTTATTTCGTTCAACACCCGGTTATTTAAAGTTAAAAGGTTTTTATCATCGAAAATGACCGAGCCGCTAATGTCGTAGATCTTCTCGTCGAGCAGCTTTGTAAGTCCTTTAATCAGAGTTGATTTCCCGCTGCCGTTCAGTCCCAGCACGGTATGGACTTTATTTTTTCCGAGCGAAAATTTGATATCGTTTAGAAGCGGATAACCGCCGCGTATATTTATGCTTTTTATGTCAGCCGAGAGCATTATATTGAACTCAAAAATTTTTGCATTTAGTCGACAAAATAATAAATTAAAGGCACAATTATTACCATTATTTATGCTTTAGCAGTCTATGTCAAATAAGCGTATCTACCTGATAATTTTTTGCATAATTATCACGGTTTTCCCCGCCTGTCAAAAGAATCAGCCTGCAAATTCCAATACCGTAGTTATAGGAATTTCTTCAGACGTTGAATCGCTCAATCCGCTCTTTTCTTACATTGTCAACGAAGGATCAATCTCTGAGTTGATGTACATGAGCCTGGTACAGTACAAGTGGAATGACGCAAGGGGAGAAATGGACGTTTACCCGATGCTGGCGAAGAGCTGGGAGTGGAATTCCGATTCATCGGCAGTTACGTTTAATTTGAGAAAAGACGCAAAGTGGTCCGACGGCAAGCCCGTTACCGCAAACGACGTTGTCTTTTCATTCGACCTTTATTCAGATCCCGCCGTTCAAAGCAGACTTTACGGCAGCTTCAAAGTATTTGATGTAGATACATCCCAGCACATTCGGCTCAACGAAACGTTTGCAGTAATAGATCAAAACACATTTACCGTAAAATTTATAAAAGGCTCGGTCCCCGGATTAACGGATACAAATATTCCCATAATCCCCGAGCATGTGTTTAAAAATATTCCGAGAAAGGACATCATTACCTCCGAAAAAGAAATGCAGCTAGTGACGGACGGGCCGTTCAGACTCGTGAAGTGGAACAAGAACCAGTCTATTATACTCAAAGCAAATCCCGATTGTTACCTTACAAAACCGGGTAATATTTCGCGGATAATTTTTAAAGTCGTTCCGGACTATACATCCAGACTTACGCAGCTTATCGAGGGTGAAATTGATCTTATGGAGGACGTGAAGGCGGATAACGTTCCGGTTCTAGAGAAAAAAGAAAACATCATGATCTCAGCCATTAAAGGAAGAGAGTGTGATTATATCGGCTGGAACAACATCGATCCCGAGGCTTACAAAAAACATAAGATAATACCCAATAAATTATTCGGCGATCCTCTCGTCAGAAAGGCGTTAACTTACGCGGTTAACAGGGAAGAGATACTGCATGATTTTTTGGACGGACACGGTCAAATTGCAGCCGGACCTGTTGCGCCGATTTTTAAAGGAGCGTTAAATGAAAAGATTAAGCCGCTCCCTTACGATCCCGATAAGGCAAGGGAACTGTTGAAGCAGGCCGGTTGGAAGGATGCTGACAACAACGGCATACTCGAGAAAAACGGAACGAAGCTGGCATTCGATCTTTACATCCCGTCGGGGAACCCGCGCAGACAGTTCGAGGCCGCGGTAATCAAGAACTACCTTAAAATTGTCGGGGCGGACGTGACCGTAATTTCAGAAGAGCCCGGCGTGTTTTTCGATAATATGTTCGGGAAGAAGTTCAACGCGTGGATAGCTGGGTGGTCGGTTCCTATTCCGCTCGATCTTAAATCGTACTGGTATTCCGATCTTTCGGAAACGCCTTTAAATGTAACAAGCTATATGGATAATAAAGCCGATAAACTTTTGGACAAAGCCGTAAGTGAAAGATCTTGGAAAATGCGCGATGAATATTATAAAAAATTTCAGGATGTAATTTCGGACGATTGTCCTGTCACATTTCTTTACTGGATAGACAACATAGTAGCTTACAATAAAAGAATAGAGAATTTAAAGGTCACTCCTCTCGGCGCAGTATATCACTGTTGGAATTGGGCAATAAAACAATAGCGGGCTTATGAACAAGGAAATTTTTAAAGCGATCTCGAAGAGGATACTCACTTCCGTTATTGTGCTGTTCCTACTGATTACTTTTATCTTCTTCCTTCTTCGGGTGGCTCCCGGCGACCCTGCGCAGAAGTTTATTTCACCCGAACTCAGTCCGAAGCTTGCGGAGAAAGTCAGGGAATCTTTCGATCTCAACAGTTCGATGGTTGATCAATACAAAACATTTATAGTAAATCTCGCGGGCGGCGATCTCGGAGTATCATATACTTACCGTATCCCGGTTGTCTCGGTGATAGGGGAGTTTCTTCCTTTTACAGTTATCTTTTCGCTGATGAGCTTTATAATACAAATCGCCGGGGGATTTCTGCTGGCTCTTATCGCCGTTAAAAAGATGAACGGGAGGGCCGATAGGACGATAACGAAGATGAGTCTGGGAGTTTACGCTCTGCCGTCGTTTGTTATAGGCGTCTTCCTGATATACCTGTTCTCGGAGAAGCTGGGAATGTTTCCTTCGTCAGGATTGAGCTCGTTCGGCTCCGGCTCAATGTCGTTCTTCGGAAGAACACTCGACTATCTTCAGCATCTCATTCTTCCGCTCATTACTCTCTCGCTAGGCGGAATGGCGGTTTATTATAAATACCTGAGAGACAACCTGGAGGAAACTCTTAACAAAACGTTTGTGCTTAACCTGCGCGCCCACGGATTTGAAGAGAAAGAGATCATCAGAAAGCACGTTATCCCCAACTCCATCGGTCCGCTGATCTCGGTGGCGGGAGTGGAACTGGGCATACTGTTCAGCGGGGCTCTTATTACCGAGGTTATTTTCGGGCTGCCCGGAATGGGGAGGCTTACGATAAACGCTATACTTTCGAGAGATTATCCGCTGGTTACAGGCTGCACTTTTACCGCAGGTGTTCTTGTAATTATATCCAACCTTGCGGCTGACCTGGTTAAGGCTAAAATCGACAGGAGACTCCTCAAAGGAATAATGAATTAATGATTAAGGCAATTAAACTTCGGTATTTGATTCTGTTTATCACCCTGCTTATTGCGGCGATAAGATTTTCTTTACTGGCGGATACCGCCGTGCTGCTTTGGTATTATGTAATTCTTCTCTTCACCGACTTCCGCGCCGCTGCCGGACAGCTCAGCTTCGGATTGTTCGACTCCTTCTTCTCACTGCTCGCGCTTATTTTTATTGTCGCTATTTTGCTGACTCAAGAATCAAAGCTGCGGTTCCTTGAAAATAAGATTAACCTCACGTCGACGGTTCTAGTTCTGCTCTTTTATTTCTTCGTATTCGCGCCGCTGATTGCAGGAAATAATCCGGACTTCCAGAAGAATATCGGAGTTACAAAACTTCTGCCCCCGTTCAGTACGGTTAAAGTAATTCATCTTAAAGAAGGCAAAAGCGGAGGAAGCTCGTTCGAAAAATTTCTGGGACTCAAGCCGGATGTGGTAAAGAACAGCTTCGACGAAAGCATAATACTAGCCGACAGTATAAGACTTGGGAACGGACTTAACTATTATCAAAAAGGTGAAGAGTATACACTCGCCCGAAACAAAATTCAACTGAATCATGCCGGAACACCCGTAATTACATCGAAGTTTTTTCTTCTCGGGAGCGATGAGCTGGGGCGCGATATATTTTCAAGGCTGGTCTACGGAGCAAGGATCTCGCTTTTTGTGGGTCTCGGATCAGTAGCGGTTTCGCTCTTGCTTGGCTTAATTCTGGGGTTTACTGCCGGCTATCCCGGCGGGGCAGTAGACTCTCTGCTGAATAGAGTCACCGATATGTTCATGGCTTTCCCGGTTATCTTCCTTATTATTTTAATTCTGGCCCTCTTCGGCAACTCTCTATTTACGGTAATTTTTGTCCTCGGTTTTTCGGGATGGATGAGCTTGTTTAAAATAGTAAGGGGAGAGGTAATATCTTTGAAGAATAAGGACTTCTTTATTACCGCGCGGCTTATCGGTCTCGATAAAAAAAGTTTGCTGATAAAAGAGGTGCTGCCGGTAATTATGGCGCCTGTAGTGGTCAATCTCGTTTTCCAGTACGGCAACGTGATATTAGCCGAAGCAGCACTAAGTTTTCTGGGACTCGGAACCGGGAGCAATTATCCTTCCTGGGGGGCGATGATAGAAGCCGGGCAGAATTACCTTTCTCAGGCCTGGTGGATGATATTCTTCCCCGGCATAACGCTTTTCTTCACACTTTTCGCGGCTAACAATTTAGGCAGAGAAATTAATTCATATTTTAATCCCCGACTGGCAAAATGATAAACGAAAGATACCTCATTAAGAAAAAATTGGGAGAGGGAAGAAGCAAGGTTTATCTTTGCGAAGATCTCGATTTACCCGGACAGGCTATTGCGGTAAAAATTCTACCGACCGACGCGGGCTCGGAAGAGCTTAAGGTTTTCAGAGACGAATTTTTTACCCTTAGGAAGCTTGATCATCCTTTTATTATTAAAGCGAACGAGATCGGTATTGTAACAAAAACTGATGAAAACGACTCCGATATTTTTACGGGAAGTTCATTTATCGCGATGGAATATTCCGCCGGTGAGGAACTTTCGGAATACCCGAGGCTTTCCGATGAATCCGTACTCAAAGAGATTACACGTCAAATTGCAGCGGTTCTATATTACCTTCATCAGTCGAATTTTATTTACTACGATCTTAAGCCGGAGAATATTCTAGTTTCGGAAATAAACGGCGCTCCCAAAATAAAGCTGATCGATCTTGGGTTCTGTCAATATATGGTCGACAATGAAGAACTCGTAATAAGAGGAAGCGCGGAATATATTGCGCCCGAGATACTGAGGAAAGAAGACCACGATTACCGTGTCGATTTTTATTCACTCGGTATAATGCTTTATAAAATCGTTTACGGGCGCTTCCCGTTCGATACTGGCGACGAGCTTGAGATTTATAAAGCCCATCTCGAAAAAGATTTTAATTTTCCTGATGCGAATTTTTCGCCGGAGTTTATAAATTTTATTAAAAATCTTGTGCAAAAGGATCCATCCGAAAGATTCAAAACGGCTTTGAACGTAATCAACGCACTCGGTTTTGAGATAGATAAATCATTAAGCCGCAACTGGGTGCCTGCAAAAGTTTTTGCCGACAGGCTGGACATTCTAAATATAGTTAAAACTTATATAGCCGACGAAACCAGCAGCGAGGTTTTTGCCATTAAAGGATTCGAAGGTTCCGGCAAGAGTTCTCTTCTTGACGAGATTCACAACCGCTTTGATGACACTGTACTGATTCGCAACAATAAATCCAGATCCGGCGCCGAATTTTTAATGTTTGTAATTAAGCAGATAGTTTTTTCGGGGGGCGTATTCCGGAAACTGAGTGAGACTACCGTACAGTCGGTACATTCGTTTTTCAGTTCGGAACCCACCGAATACATCAACGAATTGAAATCACTTTTTACTATAATATCGAGTGAGAGTGATTTTATTCTGTTGCTCGATGGATTCAACAGCTATGATGATTTCTCAATAGAAGTATTTAAAAACATAATCCCTATACTGCAGGTTGAAAAGACAAAGGTAATACTTTCAGAAACATCGGATTTTAATTACAAATCCGGTTTCATTTTTAATCTGAGGGAAATCGATTTAAAACCGTTCACGGAGTCCAATCTTACCGAGTATCTTAATAAGACGTTTTACGGTCCGTTTCCAAAAGACGATCTCAAAAAACTGATTTTAATGTATGCCGATCTTCTTCCCGGAAATGTGGAAAGCTTTATAAAGGATATATTGCTTCTCGATATTGTTAAATTCGGACCGTCCGGAATAGATATAGCCAAGAGCGGAGATGTGGGTGAGACGCTTAAAAAGTCCCATGAAGAAATTTATGCTCTCCGGCTCCAATCGCTTTCCGAAGAGGAATTCGAGACTGCCAGGTTTATTTCTTCATTCGACATTACGATTGACCATTCAGTAATATCGAAGTTTTACGGAAAGGAATTGGAGCGGACACTGGATTTGCTCGTAAATCTCCAATATAAAAACATTCTTCAGCAGTTTAACAGGAGCTCCGAAATTTTATTTACCTCCGACGGTTTGAAGAATTATATCTATTCGACTATAAAAAATAAAACTGAACATCATCTTAAAATTGCCGAAGCTCTAAGCACAAAACTAAAAGATTTCAACAGAATCGAGCTAGCAAGACAGTACGATCTTGCCAATAAGTTTAAAGAGAGCTACGAAATACTGAAGCTGGAACTTGCCGCTGCCGAAAAGCTTTCGGCGTTCTCTTACCAGGAAAGACTTCTTCAGCACCTAAAGACTTTTCCGCTCGACGAGAAGGATAAATTTGACATTAAATATCAACTCTGTCACGTTTATTATAAGGTAAGCAATTTCAGGAGTACAATTGATCTCGCAAACGAGCTCCTTGAAAAAAAAACGGATCCTTATACTGATAATTCACTTTTAATCTTAAAAGGAAGCTCTTTTATCGGGTTGGGTGAGTACGACTTCGCGATCGATCTATTAAATTCCCTTTTACCTTCCATTGAAAACAAAAAAAAGAAGAACGAACTTCTTTTGGATATGGCTAACGCGGAGTTCTATTTGAACAGATTCAATTCAGCGAGTGATAAATGTTCGGCCATCATTGAGAGCAAACATTCCGATGCGCCGGATAAGGCAAGGGCTTACACCATCATCGGAATGCTTGATCTTTACCGCTTAAACGATATTGATACAGCTCTCAATCATTTTCAGCAGGCAGAAAAGCTTTATCAGGACGCGGACGTGAAATTTAGACTCGCTCAGATGCAAATGAACATCGGCAATGTTTATAATATGAAAGGAGAATATTCCAGGGCAGAGCTATACTGGAACAAGTCGCTTAGTATTAATTTGTCCATCGGTAATCTTGACCAGGAAGCTATGCTGTTTATGAATTACGGGATATACTATTATGAGCAGCTGAATTTTGATAAAGCAGTGGAATATTACCAGAAGGCTTTTCAAATTTTTTCCACTCTCGGAAAGAAATCGGGAAACGGATTGGTGAACAGCAACCTGGGCGAAATTTATCTTCTGATTTGCGAATACGAAAAAGCACTTCAAGCATTGAATGAATCGATTAATATTTTTGCAAGTATACAGAATTCAAAAGAAGAATTGGAAGCTCAATTCTTATTGGCAAAATTACATCTTACACTTGGTGACTATGAAAAGTTCAATCGTTCCTTGGGTATATTTAAAATATATGTCGACGAGTCTATAGAACCCGATAATTATACAAATCTGTATGCTTATCTTGTTCAAATCGGTAATGCTGCCTGGGATCCCGAAGAGGTAGCTGTTGATGAATTGACGCAAATCAGAAAAAACTTCTTAAATCTCGAAGATAAATTCCATTATTTTAAGACAACCATTGAAATAACCAAGACGTATTTATACCGGGGAATGGTTCACGAAGCATTTGATGAACTTTCCGAAGAGTACTTCTCGGAATTGTGTATTCTAAATCATCTTTTTAATGCCGAAAGAAACTATATGATGGGGAAAATATCGGAAATTGAGCCCAGTATTACCATTAAACCGGCTATTGAATATTACCTTACCTCTTTTAATATTTTAAAAGAGGCAAGCATCACGGAAATTACATGGCAGGTAATGTTCGAGATTGGCTCTATATATTTTAAAGGGGGAATCTTGCGAAGGCAAAGGAGTTCCTGAATTATTCGAAGTCGCTTATTACATTTATTGCCGAAAACAATATCGACAAAAAAAATCTTCGTACCATATATTTAAATCAAACCGAGAGAAAAAAAACGCTTGAGCAAATCGAGGAATTGGAAAACCAATTATAATTAATGGCTAACGAAAAGGTAAATATTAAAATATATTCCGATTTGGAAGACGTATCATCTATTATATCCTCTATTAAACAGCTTGAGCTGAAAGACTTAAATATTGATGCCGAATTTCCTGAGACCTATCAGATTGAGCGAAACGATATCTTAATCCTTCAGATCAAAGATATCGAGTCCGAGATTCTCAACAAAATTATCGAGTCCGAGCAAATTATAGATAACAAAGTTATCTTCGCCCTGCAGACCGAAGACGCACTGCTCGTAAGTTCGATTGCAAAGCTCGGGTTTAACAACATATTTATTCTTCCTTACGAACTGTACAAATTTATAGCATACCTTGAAGAAATAATTACCAACAACCTCTACCTAACTCAGCGTCTTCATAATGTTCCCAGTGAAGATGTCGACTCGTCGTTCGATGAGCTTATCGGGAGTTCGGATCAATTTGCAAGGGTGATTGAGCTTGCTAAAAAAGTTGCGAGAAAGAGTTCCGCAAATATTTTAATAACAGGAGAAACTGGGACTGGAAAGGGTGTTCTCGCAAAAGCCATTCATAAATACGCAAACGGCAGCTCTTTTCCTTTTGTCGATATAGTCTGTACGGCGATACCCGAAAATCTTCTCGAGTCGGAACTATTCGGCTACGAACCGGGGGCTTTTACCAACGCTAAAAACAGAAAGCTCGGACTGTTTGAAATAGCGGAGAACGGAACCTTGTTTTTAGATGAGATAGGGGACTTAAGCCTGAGCATACAATCTAAATTATTAAGAGCCATTGAAAAGAAAGTTATCCGCAGACTTGGCGGTGTACGCGATATTTCGGTTAATGCAAGGATTATTTCGGCAACCAACAAAGATCTCGATTCTATGTTAGGTGAAAAAAGTTTCAGAAGCGATTTATTTCATCGCCTGAATGTTGTGCCGCTTAAACTTCCCCCGCTTAGGGAAAGAGGGAATGATATTCTTCGTCTGGCATTTTACTTTATTGACAGCTTCAACAAGCAATTTGGTAAGTCGGTTAAAAAAATAGACGACGACGCAAGGGAATTTATACAGAACTTCAGCTGGCCGGGAAATGTACGGGAATTCCGCAATGCATTGGAAAGGGCTGTCCTTTTAAACGAAAACTCAACAATCCGGCTTAAAGATTTCGAAAATCTTCTTAAAATTGTTCCGCAGACCGAATCCGGGCAAAAAACAGATATTACACTACTTCCGCAGTTCATAAGATTCGATTTGAATTATTCCGATGTAAATTTGAAAGAACTTGAAAAGATGTACGCAAAAGAAGTTCTGGAAAAGACTAAAGGGAATAAGAGTAAAACCGCAAGAATCCTCGGTATCTCACGCCCTAAGCTGGATACTTTGCTCTCCTAAACTAACTGCTAAAATCTTTATTTTTCGCATTAAGGCTGCAATAAACACTCCGTAGTCTTATGTACTAATTACCTAATTAAGGTGTAATTATTACCGAATTGTAGTCCCAATTTCTTCTCTCTGTTCGAAAATTTTTTGAAATAAGCCCATTTTGGCATTAATCATACCTGGCATAACAGTTGTTAGTAAATCTTCCTTTGGAATTACTTCTTAGACAAATACTTTTTAAAAAGAAATTTGGAAAAGAAAATGAAAAAAAGTTTACTGTTGTTTTTAACTTTAATTTCCATGATCTATTTCGGGTGTTCGGACAGCATCACAAACGTTGATCCTGTATCGAAGTCATCATCGAGTGCATCGTGGATTAAATTGTCAAACGACAATTCACTTTCGAATGAGGGCAGTCTTTCGAAAAGTGAAAAGATATTTGGATTTAAGGGGGGGGATTTTACTTTATTCGGCAGTTTATCGCGGTCATGGTATAACAGGGTATACGTTTACGCAAAGCTTAGTATACCTTCTGGAGCATTTAAAGGTGTAAAAACACTTACTATGGAAGTCGGGGATGATGCTGCCGTAGATTTTTATCCGTCCATGACTTTCGACCGTCCTCTTTCCCTAGACCTTACATTTGTTGGAGTGGATCTTAGAGGCATTAATCCTTCAAAAGTAAATTTTTATTATATAGCCGGAGACGGAAGTCTTCAGCTAGCTCCGAATGATGGTATAACTGTCGACGTAGCAAGAGGAATACTAAGGGTAAAAAATGCTAAAATTCCTCACTTTTCAAGATATGGTTTTATTACTTGACATTAAACTTTTGGAATTAATCTTCGATAATCTTAACTGAGGTTTTGAAATTATATTCATATTTTTAGATTAGAGAGTTGTAAAGAAATTTTACAATTCGATACTATTTACCTGCAATAATCGGTAGTAATTACCGTTATCTCCTATATTCCTTCCCATTAGGCCAAATTGCACCCTTTTTAAAATGGCATAATCCTTGCAATAATAATATTGCTTAAAAACTATTTCATTTTTTATTTTCAATGTTGCGAGGGAAGTCATGCAAAGAACATTATTAACCGTCTTTCTGTCATGTGCGTTATTCGTAATAGGACTGGCTAATACTCCTAATAAAAAGGTTGAAGAAGCCGTTCGTTATCGCACCTTTCAAAATTCAACTACAATTCAGGTTCAAGTTTCACTAAATGCTATTCGTACCGATAATCAATTGAGTTTCCGGACTTTAAAAAGCATGTCATCGGCGCAGCTTGAAGGTCTCGGCAGCAGATACGGATTCGCTACTTCAGCTTCACAGCTTGAAGGTCTCGGCAGCCGTTACGGATTCGCTACTTCAGCTTCACAGCTTGAAGGACTCGGCAGCCGTTACGGATTCGCTAAATCAGCTTCACAGCTTGAAGGACTCGGCAGCCGTTACGGATTCGCTACTTCAGCTTCACAGCTTGAAGGACTCGGCAGCAGATACGGATTCGCTACTTCAGCTTCACAGCTTGAAGGACTCGGCAGCCGTTACGGATTCGCTACTTCAGCTTCACAGCTTGAAGGACTCGGCAGCCGTTACGGATTCGCTACTTCAGCTTCACAGCTTGAAGGACTCGGCAGCCGTTACGGATTCGCTACTTCAGCTTCACAGCTTGAAGGACTCGGCAGCCGTTACGGATTCGCTACTTCAGCTTCACAGCTTGAAGGACTCGGCAGCCGTTACGGATTTGCTACTTCAGCTTCACAGCTTGAAGGACTCGGCAGCCGTTACGGATTCGCTACTTCAGCTTCACAGCTTGAAGGACTCGGCAGCAGATACGGATTCGCTAAATCAGCTTCACAGCTTGAAGGACTCGGCAGCAGATACGGATTCGCTAAATCAGCTTCACAGCTTGAAGGACTCGGCAGCCGTTACGGATTCGCTACTTCAGCTTCACAGCTTGAAGGACTCGGCAGCCGTTACGGATTCGCTACTTCAGCTTCACAGCTCGAAGGACTCGGCAGCCGATATGGCTTTGCAAAATAATTAATAATGCGAACAACCCGTTGAATTCAGAAAATTAATTTTGGTTGTTGCCGCATTAAGAAAAAGATTCTTAAATTAAAGCCTGCAATTAAACGATTGTAGGCTTTATTAATTAATCATCAGAGTATATAGCCTGTGAATAGCTCTTCCCGAAAAATCTTTTCCATTCACTTACAAACTTCTTATCTGTTTTTATTATTAGTGGCATTTTTAATTCAGTCTAAGACTTTAGTGGCACAAAACGAGTGGTATGAAAAGGAGAGTGAGCATTTTAAGGTAATTTATATGAACTCCTACTCATATCTCGTTCCTCATATTTTATCTTCCGCAGAGAATGCACTAAAACCTTTAATGAAAATTTTCGATTACCATCCTACCGAAAAAATTGTAATAATAGCACTTGACTTGCAGGATTACGGGTATGCGTCTACTACAACTGTTCCAAGGAACGAAATACTACTTCATATAGAGCCGTTTTTAAACGGTTACGAAAACGTACTTTACAACGAAAGAATTCAATGGGTCATAAGCCACGAATTAGTGCATATTGTTGTAAATGATCAGGAGTCAGGCATCGAATCACTCTATAGATCGATCTTTTCGAAAGTTGAACCAGAACAGGACCAGCCTTTAACGGTTCTTTATAGTATGATGACAAACTTCGAGAGGTACACTCCCAGATGGTACCAGGAATCAGTTGCAGTATTTATGGAAACTTGGCTGAGCGGAGGATTTGGCAGAATATTGGGTAATTTTAATGAAATGTATTTTCGCACTATGGTGCTGGATAAAAAAAAGTTCCCGACTCCCGTTTCTTTGGAATCTGTTTACAGTCCAAATTCATTTTTACTGGAATCTATCTATTATCTGTACGGTACGAGGTTTATTGCCCATCTTGCCGTTAAATACGGAGTTGAAAAAACGTTATCTTGGTATAAAGTCTATCCGGGTGTTGCATTTACAACATTGGAAGAGAAATTTAAAAAGATATTCGGAGTAGATTTTAGTGATGCTTGGAAATCATTCTTAAAAGATGAAGTTAAATTTCAGAAAGAGAACATAAAAAAGCTTAAATCCGCCGAACTGACTCCGATAAAAACATTAAGTCAATGTCCGGACGGGTGGGTCACCGAAGCATATTACGACAGTTCCTCGTCATCAGTAATATTTGGATATAATCAACCCAATAAGCTTGCATCAATTAAAAAACTGGGATTAGAAAACGGTGTATCGGAAGATATTGGAACCGTACCAACCCCCAATCTTCTGCAGGTAGCTTCTACAGCCTACGATAAAAATCTGGGGCTTTTCTTTTATACTACTAACAACAACCAGTTCTTCAGAGATATTTGGGTAACGGATACACACACGGGTGAGAAAAAGGAATTATTTAAAGATGTAAGGGTCGGAGATATAACTGTATCCTCAAAAACTCACGAGTTGTGGGGAGTTGAGCATTCAAGCGGAAAGATGACCCTAGTTTACACTGCATATCCGTATCACAGGCTTAAAAAAGTCAACGGATTTAATATCGGTGATAATTTATATTCTCTGTCGGCTTCCGACGACGGTAAATACCTTGCGGCAATGCTCCACCGCAGTGACGGTAGGCAGTCGATTATTCTTATTTACTGCGATACACTTAAAGCGGGCGGGAATTTTAAGTTTAGGACCATAACGGATAAAGGATCCCCGGACTGTCCGTCTTGGGGGCCCGATGATAATACCATATATTGGAACGCATATACCAACGGAGTTTCAAATATTTATTCGATGGATCTAAAAACTTTTAACATTACACCCGTTACCAATACTATTAGGGGATTATTTAAACCTGTATATATAAATCATGATACTCTATTTGCCTTTGAATTTACATCAGAAGGGTTTATGCCAGTTCTCATTCTGAATAAAACCGCCGATAGGCTACCAGCAATAAATTATTTTGGCCAAGAGATTGTTGAAAAGGATCCTGAAGTGACTAAATGGGCATTAAAACCTGCGGAGACTTCAGTCCCGAAGCCGACCTTTTCCAAGGAAGTTCCGTATTCGGGACTTGCGAATCTTAAGATAGAATCATTTGTGCCCGTTATAACTGGCTTTCAATCCGAAAAAGTGCTAGGATTTTATACTCATATTGCCGATCCAATGATTTTTCACGATCTTACGATGGAATTTGGTATTTCACCTTTTAAAAATAATAAGGGTTTGCCACGGTATCATTTTAAAGGAAAGTATAAGTACAAGAGTAAATTCGATATAGGAATAGATTACAATGCAACCGACTTTTACGATCTCTTTAATGACCGTAAAAGGGGAATGATTGGAACCAAGATTTCACTGGGGCATACACAATATTGGATTTATGATAATCCCCTAAAAGTAACTCAGAAATCCCAGGTTGAATATTATGCCGGCGTTGAATCAATTAATGATAATTTGATTAAAGTATCACAGCCGAATTTTGCTTTCGTACAAACCGCCCTGAATTATAAATATTTGAGGAGAAGTATCGGGAGCTCTGATTTCGAAAAAGGAAACGAATTTAACATAACCGGAATGGCATTTATTGCAGAACAGAATAAACTTCAGTCGGCTCAGGCAGTATACGCAGAGTGGGATAATTACTCAACTTGGCTGGCACCGCATAATGTCTTTCATTTTAAATTTTCGTCCGGCTACGATTTTACTAATGAAAATCTGCTACAGGCGTACTATTTTTTTGGCGGATTCGGAAATCGAACAGTGGAAAATATGCCGGTAAAACAATACAGGAACGTATTCAGGTTTCCTGGAATTCCGATATACAGTCTGCCTACGGACAGGTTTGTAAAATTTAATGTTGGAAGAGGGTCTGCCCCCTATCCGGGTAAGCGGCTTATATTTGGGAGAACACTATTTGAGCCGCATAGATATTTCTGCATATACACAGGGACTTCTAATTAAGTCAGATAGTTATAAATTATGGGTAGACACGGGAGGACAAATCGACTTCGTTTTCAAGCACTGGTTTAATCTTGACTCCACGTTATCGGCCGGAATAGCCAAAGCTTGGTACGGAAAAGAAAGTTCTTGGGATTGGTTCCTTTCGTTTAAGCTACTTCATAACTTTAGTAACTAATAATAAGGGGAAAGGCCGGTTCTTATTATTATGCCCACAAACGAAGATATATTAGATAAAATTCTCGTTAATTATTTTGATAAAGCTACGGCAGACGAGTACAGGAAAATTCTGACAAAGAAGTCTTTATTAAAAGAAGAAATTAGTGCGCCGTTATCTCCTTCTGATTACATGCAGCTTTCTTCCGAGATAGGCGTGGGCAGCAGCAGTCAGGCTCAAATAGATCTTCTTATAACCTATGCCTCAAAAAATCTATCCGAGATAAAACTGCTGGAGCTTCTTCTTTATCTCGGAGAAAACTTCCAGCAGCAGGGTGATCTCAATCTTGCTATAAGAGTTCAAGAATATGTAATAAAAATAGGCGGCAAAAATCCGAGGTTCGAAAACATATCCGCATACGCCCTGCTGGCTTTGGGCGGTATATGCAGGCGTCAGGCTAAATGGAAAGAAAGTACTGCATATGTAAACAGGGCAAAAAAGATCTTCAAAAAGCAAAAAGATTTTAAAGGACTTGTATGGTGTGAAAATCTGCTCGGAACAATTTGCGGCGACAGGGGAGATCTT
Source organism: uncultured Bacteroidota bacterium (assembly GCA_963787005.1). Taxonomy (GTDB): domain Bacteria; phylum Bacteroidota; class Ignavibacteria; order Ignavibacteriales; family Ignavibacteriaceae; genus FEN-1297. Next base: position 9,005 of record CAWBBX010000038.1, on the reverse strand, counting down.
GTCGGCGCGGAAAACCATTTTGAAAAAAGTCTCACGAATTTAAAAGATAAGGTAGATTTAGCATTAGTAGGGGCACTGGAAACAAATATCGGTATTTTACATAATATGCAGGGCAATTACGATCTGGCCGTTACGTATTATAAAAGAGGATTGGTAAAATTTGAGCAGCTCGAGGATATGATAAAGATAGCCAGAACTAGGCACAATATCGGTATGCTGTATCTTCACAAGAAAGAGTACGATGCCGCTCTCTCGGAATTTGATACAAGCATTTCCGTAGCCCTGAAAGTAGGGAACATGCCGACGCTCGCTATATCCTATCTCAGCAAAGCATACATCTATGCACAGTTAGAAAATTATCCGCTTGCCAATGCCTTGGCTGACAGATCGATGGAAATAAGCTATAAAATAGACGACCGCCTTTCGATCGCCGATATTTATAAAATAAAAGGTATTATCGAAAGGAACCAGAAAAACTTTTCGGCAGCGGAGAATTATTTCTTCACGAGCCTAAGGATCAACAAGGAGTTGAAGAATTTTATGAACGAGGCGGAAACCTCTTACGAGATCGGCCTGCTGTATTCGCAAATGGGCAACAAGAAGGAAGCTGCGCGCTATTTGAGAGAGTCTATGGAATATTACGAAAAGATAAACGAAAAGAAGATGAGTGAAACAATTGAGAATTTGCTGAAGGAAATGGAGACCTCTGATTGATACGCTTTTATATTAAGTCCGCACACTTCGGCAGTTGCCGTATGGCGCGTTTCAGGTGCCTCGGATAATGTTTTTAATTTAAGTGTAAAATCTTATATTACTTCTGTTTTTCAATTAGAATTTTAACTTTTACTATAAAATGAAATTTGCGGAATTTAAAAAGAATGTAGACGAAAGCTCGAAAGAGAAATTCCTATCGGGCGAAGAGTCAGCCAGGGTAAAGAATCTCGAGGTTATTTTGGACATCGTGAAAACGATAAACAAATCTTTGATACTCGAGGATGTTCTAGAACTGGTGCTTAAAAACGCGATAAAACTCACAGATTCTGAGAGAGGCTTTATCGTTCTTCGGAATTCTGCGGGTAAACTAGAATATAAGCTCGGGCTGGACGCGAACGGGAATTCCCTCCCCGAGGTTTCGTTTGATGTTTCTACTACAGTTGTGGAGGATGTATTCAATACGGGGCAATCTACTTTTATCGAAGGCGCTCAAAGCGATACGAACTTTGACCCCAGCAAAAGTATATTGAAACTTGAGCTTCAAACTATATTATGCTCGCCTTTAATTACCGAAGAAAAAAAGATCGGCGTAATCTATGTCGACAGCAAACATCTTCATAAAATTAAAGCGAGAGAAATAACCGATACATTTGAGATTCTCGCGGGTCAGGCGGCGGCGGCTATTAGAAACGCTCAGCTTTACAACGGACAGATAAGTGCATACAACGCCCTGAACGAAGCCAACATCCAGCTAATACAGTCCGAGCGTAAAGCGCTTAAATCCAGCATAGATTCCGAGATCGGGCAGTCTCTGCAGGGGCTAGTGCACTTAGCTCTTCTGGAGAACGAAAGTCTTATACGCACTATCGAGAAAGCCCACAAGGACTATGACGGAAACATTCCCGAAATGGACCCGATACTGTTCGACAGGCTTAAACTCAAATCTCAAGTTGCCATAGACAGCATCAGGAACATACAGAAGTATGCTCAGGTACTTGTTGAGACTTCGATAATGAACTTGAATAAAGACAGTGGCGATTTAAACAGGACCATACAATCGGTTATTAAATATATCTCACCGATGAAAAAATTCTATCAGGTTGTGTTCAAAACCGAATTTAACAGTATCCCGCTTTGTAATTACGATTCCGAGCAGATACAGCATCTACTGGTACATTTGTTCTCAAACTCGGCGGAAGCCAGGAAAGATGTGACCATCACTATTCGATCCTATCAAAAGGAAAACAAAATTTTTGTAGAGGTTGAGGATAACGGTCCCGGGTTCCCCAAAGATTTGGCGAATCCTTTCTTTGAAGTTGTTTCTCCGAAGAAAACCAGTTACGGACTCTTTCTGTGCAAGAGTATAGTAGACAGACATAACGGGGAAATAAAGATGTTGGATATGAAGAAAGGTGCTGCGGTTCAATTCTCATTACCGGTAAATTAAATATGGCAGACTCAATCATCAAATATTTTCGGCTTCTTTATGATCCGATACATTTTCCCGTTCAGGTAATTAATGACGAGGGAAAGATCGTTTATGTAAACCAGGCATTTACGTTTCAGTGGGGATACAATATTTCGGAGTTGAAAGAGTATAAGATCTTCAACGACTCGGAACTTAAAAAAAGCGGCATGCTCACTTCCATTTTGAATACTTTCGAAACGAAAGGGTTTAACTTCGTTAATAACTACGCCGATTCCCTTCTCATCGACAAAGAAATAACGATACCTATTTTCAGAACAAAAATATTTTATGTCGGCTCGGGAGATAAAGATTACGTGGTGCTTTTCCACGAAGACCAGACAGAGATGGTTCTGACGGAGGCCGAGGTTAAAAAAGCGCGCGACGGAAACAAGGAAGCCGAGAGATTAAAAGATACCTTCCTCACGGTTCTGTCACACGAGTTGAGAACCCCGCTTAATATCATCCTAGGCTACTCTTCTATTATTAAAGAAAGCATGAAAGACAAGGTTACTCCCGAGGACAGGATTTATCTAGATAACCTTTACAGCGGAAGTGAAAGACTCTTTAAAAGCATTACCCAGATGCTGGAATTTGCTCAGATAGAAGCCGGCAGCTATGTGATGAATATAGAAACGGTCGAACTTCTTACGATATTGAAAAATACCCTGAACCTGGTTCAGAAAACAGCCTCGGAAAAGAAGCTTGATGTTAAGATGAAGTTTCACGATAAAGAAGTTTTCGTCGATGTGGACGTTCAGAGCCTTGAGAGTGCTTTGAATAACCTTCTAAATAACGCCGTAAAATTTACAAGGCAGGGATTTATTGAAATTGAAACCAATGTACTTGTCGAAAGAGATCTGGCGGTGTGTAAAATTAAGGATTCGGGCATCGGGATATCTACGGAATATATGGACCATCTATTCAGGCCCTTCAGCCAGGAGGACCTGAACGTAGGAAGGAATTTCGAAGGTAACGGTTTGGGGCTGGCGTTGGCTAAAAGATATTTAGAAAAGATGGGCGGTTCTCTTCTTGTTGACAGTATAAAAGGTGTTGGCACTACGTTTACGTTTACTCTTCCTTTGTCCCAGAATAAAAGCAGTAAAGCAAAAATAGCGCCCGAGTCGAAAATAAAAACTTTAAAGAAGTTGTTTATTTTTGACGACCTAAGCGGATCATATGAACTGATAAATGCATTCTTGAAAAATAAATATGTGATCGACTCGAAAAATTTAAATGACTTCAATTCTAAAATCATCGGACAAAAGGATGTTGAGGCCTTTGTCCTCGACGTTACGCAAATTCAATGGAAGAAATGTCTGCAAATCTGCAAAACTATCAAAAGGGAAGATCCTCTGAAAAGGCCTGTAATAATTATATCCAGCGAATTCATCGAGGAAAAAATTAAGCAGTTCTATAACGCGGGAGCGGACAAGTTTCTTGTAAAACCGTTTTCAAAAAGCGATCTTGTCGGCATCTTGGAATCACTTAGTATTTAGCTGGCACGAAAAAATCGACCAGGCTGCTTCTTTCTAAATTTATTCCCTCAAATATCCCGTTGTAAAATAATAAGGGTTTACGCATGTCCGATCTTAAAAGCTTAAGAGAAAAGGTTCAAACAGCATACAAAGATTGGGAGCAGAAAACATACGGGAAATTTACTGCGTCCAAGCCTGAGCGCGAAAAGGAATTTACCACCGTGTCATTCTCGCCTGTTGATCCGCTTTACACACCTTTAAATTTCGGTGATGAATATTATATAGAGCGCTTGGGATTCCCCGGCAATTACCCTTTTACCAGGGGAATTCAACCGAGTATGTACAGGGGAAAATTGTGGACGATGCGCCAGTACGCCGGCTTCGGAACGGCGGAGGAATCCAACAAGAGGTACCGTTACCTTCTCGAACAGGGCACTTCCGGACTTTCAGTCGCGTTCGACCTGCCCACGCAAATCGGGTACGACAGCGATCATATTATGGCTTACGGAGAAGTCGGGAAGGTCGGTGTTGCCATCGATTCGCTTGCTGATATGGAAATTTTGTTCGATGCTATCCCGCTCGATAAAATCTCAACCTCAATGACCATCAATTCATCTGCCTCAGTGCTTCTTGCTATGTATATCGCGGTTGCAGAAAAACAAAATGTGCCGAAGAATAAAATTAGCGGCACAATACAAAACGATATTCTCAAGGAATACATTGCCAGGGGCACATACATTTATCCGCCGAACGCTTCTATGCGCCTGATTACCGATATCTTTGAATACTGTTCGAAAGAAGTTCCCAGGTGGAACACGATATCTATATCAGGTTATCATATAAGGGAGGCCGGCTCTACTGCTTCCCAGGAAGTAGGTTTTACTTTAGCTAACGGAATCGAATATGTAAAGGCCGCGGTTAAAGCCGGACTTGACATCGACGAGTTTGCCGGCAGGTTGTCTTTCTTTTTCAACGCGCACAACGACCTTCTCGAAGAGGTTGCGAAGTACAGGGCGGCCAGAAGACTTTGGGCAAAAATTATACGCAGCCGCTTTGCCGCAAAAAGTGAGCGTTCCATGATGATGCGGTTTCATACGCAGACGGCCGGCTCTACTTTAACAGCTCAGCAGATCGACAGCAATATATCACGGGTTACAGTGCAGACCCTCGCCGCCGTTCTAGGCGGAACACAAAGCCTTCATACAAACGCTAAAGACGAAGCCCTGGCGCTTCCCACGGAAGAATCGGTCCGCACCGCTTTAAGGACGCAGCAGATCGTCGCATACGAAAGCGGAGTTACAAACACTATCGATCCTCTAGCCGGCTCGTATTACGTTGAGGCGATGACAGATAATATAGAAAAAGAAGCAGAGGAATATATCTCGAAGATCGACGCGCTTGGCGGAATGATTGCCGCAATAGAGAACGGCTACGTTCAGTCGGAAATACAAAACGCCGCGTATCAATTTGAAAAAGAGCTGGAGAGCGGGAAGAGGATAGTCGTAGGCGTAAATAAATTTCAGTCGAAGGAAAACACAAAGCCCGATCTTCTGAAAATAGACATTAAAGTTCAGGAAGACCAGATAAAGTTCTTAAATAAAATTAAAAATGAAAGAAGCGCCGCAGAAGTAACGGAATCTCTAAATAAATTGAAGAAGGCCGCCGGAGGCTGCGATAACCTTATGCCTTACATACTAGATGCCGTTAAGGTTTACGCTACTGTCGGGGAAATATGTGACGTGATGAGAAGCGTGTTCGGAGAATATAAAGAGACAGTCGTAATATAATTTTTTGATATGCGGAGGAATAAAGGAAGAGATGAAGGCCGAAAAAATTGAGCACATAGGTATTGCGGTTAAGAGCATCGAGGAATCGAAGAAATTTTACGAAAATGTCCTCGGACTTGAATGTTACTTAGTTGAGGATGTGCCGGATCAAAAAGTAAGGACGGCGTTTTTCCTCGTAGGTGATACAAAAATAGAACTGCTAGAATCAACCGAACCGGACGGGCCCGTAGCGAAGTTTATCGTAAAAAGAGGCGAAGGGATACACCACATCGCGTTTGCCGTTGATGACCTTGAAGAGAGCCTGAATAAAGCTGATGCGGAGGGAATAGAATTAATTGACGAGAAACCGCGCCCCGGTGCTGAGGGCATGTCTATCGCCTTCCTTCACCCGAGTTCTACTTCCGGGGTTCTTACCGAATTTTGCCGGAAGAAAAATTAATCTATTTTTCCCCGTTTTTATTAAGTTGTAATTAAAGTCTCTTAGGTTTTACAAATCGGAAACTCATCATGAAAAAAGAAATAGAGAAATGGTGGAGCCCGGTTCTCGACAAGGACATGGAAGTTGCGGTTTACGGATACTACGGTTACGCGCTTCTGCTTTTTCCTACCTCGTATTCGGATTATACCGAATTCGAAAGAAGTTCCCTTATCGACAGTATTACCGATCTGATTGACAGCGGGACGATAAAGGTCTTTGCGATAAACAGCATTAACAACGAGTGCTGGTTAAATAAAGATATGATGCCCGAGGATAAGGCAGCCAGGCATCAGCAGTACAATTATTACCTTATCGACGAAGTAGTGCCGTATATAAACGAGTGCTGCGGTGGGAATGTTCCTATAATAACCTCCGGCGCGTCATTCGGCGCTTTTCACGCCGCTAATACTTTCTTTCGCAGGCCGGATCTTTTTGCCGGCGTTATAGCGATGAGCGGCTTTTACGATCTTAAGATTTATGCTGAAGAATATTTCGACGATAACGTCTACTTTAATTCGCCGGTAGATTATCTATTAAATCTTACCGACGAACACGTGCTTTCACACATGAGGAATAAAAATATTATTATAGCGAGCGGACAGGGAGAAAAAGAGGATCCCGATGCGGCAAGACAGCTTTCGCAGATTCTCAATTCTAAAGGAATTGGCAACTGGCTCGATATATGGGGACCTGATATGGTTCACGACTGGTCAACCTGGTGCGGTATGCTTCCCCATTTCTTAAAAAACATTAACGTTTAATTGTTGTAATCTTAGGGACCTTCCTTTTATGACTTGGAAAGAATTTTGGGGAAATCGAAGTAAAAGAACAGAGCTTATAATTTCAGTTGTTATTTTGATCGCGGTGCTCGAATCACTCTCCGCTTTTCTGAATTATATTGAAAGCAGAAACGGTGTCTCTTTAAACGATCCGGTACTTGCCGCGTTTCAGCCTGTAAATTCTACGTGGATTATTTTTCTAATAATATACGGCTCGCTGATTGCGGCAATTATAATGCTGAGCCGAGATCCGGCAAGACTTCTGTTTACGCTGCAGATCTACACATTAATGGTCATCGTAAGGATCGTCGCTATGTACACTGTTCCGTTTAATCCACCGTTGAAGATGATACCGCTGGCAGACCCCTTCGTTCAGTTTTTCGGCAGCGGCGCGGTGCTCACGAAAGATCTCTTTTTCTCCGGGCATACCGCTACTTTATTTATTTTATTTTTAACAGCGGCCTCAAAAAAAACAAAGTACTTTTTTCTGACGGGTACAATAATTGCCGCTTTACTTCTTCTTCTCCAGCACGTGCACTACACAGTCGACGTATTATCCGCCCCGTTCTTCACTTACGGGTGTTACCGCGCGATTATATTATTCAAGGAAAGGATGTCCATGACCGGCTGAAAGTTACATCCCCCGATTATTCATGTTCATGTTTGCGGACGATTTTTTATATTTGTCTTCGCTCTTCGCGGAATAATAATTGTAAAATAAATATTTCGAAAGGCGGTGCGGCCGATATCGAAAAGAAAAGAATTAACGAGATCTCAAGGATAATAGCGAAGGATTTTTCGAACAACGGTATCTATTCGCTTGCGCCTAAAACCGATTTTGAGGAGATGGAAGAATTCAGAAATTATCTTATCGGGAAGCTGACTTATCTTCTAGATAATAAGTTCGACTTGTTCCTGAACGTATTATACAGGATCGATGTCGACGAGGATAAAGTAAAAGAATTGTTCGCTCCGGATAACAGGGATTTTATACCCGGCTCACTCGCAGACTTGATTATTCAAAGACAGCTTCAGAAAATTATTTGGCGTGAGCGTTATAAGAATGAGTCTAATGAATGAAGCTTATTTAACCTTTTACGGAAAAAACATCCTCAGTTGTCTTTAACCGCAGTTCATTAATTCACATTGTAAAATACTCGGATCATCATCATGCAAAAAATTCTAAAAATCGCGATTATATTTATCTTTTTTCTATCTCTTTCGTATGCACAAGATTATCAAAATTTGAAACAAGAAATAGTAAAGGAAAGTAATTCCGATCTACTAAAGCACGGAGAGTGGGGAGTGTACGCCCAGTATGTTGACAGCGGCAAAGAGATCGTTGATTATAATTCGGAAAAGAGTCTTGCCCCGGCATCGGGGTTAAAAGTTTTTACCACCTCAACCGCGCTCAATTTGCTGGGTGAGAATTATACGTTTAAGACAAAGCTTTATTACGACGGCTACATTACCGACGACGGGGTGTTAGTCGGTAACATATATATAGCCGGCGGAGGAGATCCTACGCTCGGCTCCGATCTAGTGAAAGGCTCGATACCTCTCGACAGTCTCGTTTATACATGGGGCATCTCGGTAAAAAAAATGGGAATCAAGAGAATAGCCGGCTCAGTTATGGGGGACGCTTTGCTGTTCGACGGCAAGCGTGTACCCGATTACTGGAACTGGATGGATATAGGAAATTATTACGGTGCCGGAACCAGCGCGTTAACCATTCATGATAATTTATACTATTTATATTTCCATCCGTCGGCGATTGTAGGACAAAGAGCCGAACTGCTGAGCGTGGATCCGGATATCCCCGGACTGAATTTTATAAATCACATGAAGACCGGCGCGAAAGGCTCTGGAGATAACGGCTATATTTACTGCGGACCGGGACAGTTTAAGGCGACACTTCGCGGCACAGTTCCGGCGGGCGTCAGTGCTTTTTCCATCAAAGGCTCCATTCCCGATCCTGCGCTTTTCTCGGCACAGTATCTAGAAAAATATCTCAAGGCAATAAGGATTAGCGTTAGTCTCCCGGCGGGCACAATTTCTGAGCCGGTTAAATACGATCCCAACAAGTTGATTACCGAAACGATCTCGCCGCCCCTTAAGGATATTGTCTATATTATAAATAAGAAAAGCGACAATCTTTATACAGAACAGCTACTTAAAACTCTTGGACTGGAGAAAAAAGGAGAGGGCAGCACTTATGCGGGTATAGAAGTTATCGAGAACTTTTTAAAATCGAACGGTATCTCAACTGAAGGATTGACTCTGTACGACGGCTGCGGGCTGTCG
>CAWBBX010000037.1:0-15825 GCA_963787005.1 uncultured Bacteroidota bacterium | reverse complement strand
TACCACTTTGGCGGTCAACCCGGGCTCGGGAACAATAAATATTTATTTCAATAATCCGGTTGATACGTCCGTTGCACTTCCGGGAAATTCGGCGCGTGTAGTAGATTTTCAATCAAAATTAATCAACAGGATAAACGCTGCGAAAACTTCTATCGATATGGCGGTATACAGCTTCCAGGATATGCCGGATGTGGCTCAGGCCCTGGTACTAGCTAAAAATAGAGGTGTTAAAATAAGAGTTGTATACGATAACCGGAACATGCAGAACAGCATGCAGACGCTTTTAAATGCGGGTATAAAATACAGTCAGCGTCCTCCCGAAACTCAATCGTTCCCGGGAATTATGCACAATAAGTTCTTCATCTTCGACGCGCGGGATACCGTCGCTTCCAACGACTGGCTCTGGACGGGATCCTGGAACGTAACCAATACCGAACTAACTTGGAAGAATAACGTCGTAGAGATTAACGATCCCGTAATTACAAAAGCATACCAGACAGAATTTGAGGAGATGTGGGGAAGCAGCAGTGATACACCGAATCCGGCTAACGCGAAATTCGGTCCCTATAAATCCGACAACACTCAGCATCTGTTTACAATAGGAGGAAGAGAAGTCGACGTTTATTTCAGCCCGTCCGACCATACAACGAGTCACATTATTTCCGCAATAAATTCGGCGGATGACGATATCTATATGGCGCAATATGTAATTACAAAAGATGATATAGCTAGCGCGATAAAAAGTGCATATGATAGTGGCGCTAAAGATATACGAGGAGTAGTCTATACCACGAGCGGTACCGGCAGTGAATATGATTTTTTGAGCACGTTTGCCGATATGCACCCCAATTCGGGGAATGTACTTCACGATAAATACGGCATTGTTGATGCTGAGAAGCTCAATAGCGATCCGATTGTAATTACGGGATCACACAACTGGTCAGCCGCCGCGGAGAACAACAACGATGAAAATACACTTATTATTCACGACGCAAAAATTACAAATCAGTATCTGCAGAACTTCAAGAAAATATATAATGATGCGGGAGGTACGGGAGTATTTGAAGTCCCTACGTCAACCGGGGACAGTAGAGGGATTACAAAATTTTCTTATCAGCTATTTCAGAATTATCCCAATCCATTTAACCCGGTAACAACAATTAAGTTTGAACTGCCTGCAGGACAGAACGTAAGTCTAACGATATATGATATGCTGGGAAGGGAAGTAAAAACTCTCTATAACGGCTACGCGCCGGCGGGAATTACGGATGTGGATTTTTCCGCGGGTGATCTGGCGAGCGGAATATATTTTTACAGACTTCAGGCCGGTTCGTTTGTCGTCTCACATAAATTGATTCTGCTAAAATAAAACGATAGTCTGACCAGATCGAATAATTAAAATGTATTTACTCGATGTGAGTAATTTATTTTACGTTACCGTTTATTAATCCCTGCCAGTTCTGTATATACGTAAGCGGAGGCAGAATAGTGGTTCCGCTGGGAACGGAGCATAAAAAAGTTTTCCCGTTTTTAGTTACATCATATACACGTATGATATTTTTATCCGTAGTGTTGAACAGTTCCTCAGGTTTATCCGGAATTAAATTCCCGTCCGAAACATGAACATTCATTTTAAAGACAAGATTCTGCCACTGGTAAACAATTGCCCGGTCATTATCAATCCATCTTAAGGGAACTCCGCCGTTTGCCGTAAGTTGTGAACGCATACCGTTAGAGCCGAAAGGCTGCACGTATATTTGGGATTTGCCTGATTCGTCACTATCATAAATTATCCATTTCATATTGTCTGAAAAAATTCCGTTTTCCTCATTGAATTCGGTATTGGATATGTATCTCGACGTATTATCTCTTAGATCTAAAATAACTATATCACTTTTGGTACTTGAATTCGGCTGCTGCTTTGAAAACAAAATATGTCTCCCGTCGCTGGACCAATCTGTGGTAGTGCATAACTCTCCAATTGATGAAGGCAATACAGGCTTTTCTCCTCCCGTTCCCCAAAGGTTTCTAACATAAATATTAAAATTCATACCGTCGTTTGAAACATAGGCTAAACTTTTCCCGTCTTTTGACCATACCGGAGACAGATTCAGATTTGAATTCAAGGTTACTCTAGAAGAAATTTTGTGGCTTATATCATAAAGCCACACAATGTTACTTTTATTGTCCGGACCGATGGCATCGTAGGCAATTCTAGTATCGTTCGGGGAAAATTTAGCCGTACTTAATATGTTTTTGGGAAATAGTTCTTCCTTTGTATTTCCTTTATCATCCGTTAGGACAATTTTAAAATTGTTATCATTTTTAGCTTGAAAAATCAGATTGCCAGCATCCGAAATTGAAAATGAGGCATAAATGTATTGATCAAGGAAGTTAACATTATCCGATATCGTATGGACATCGCCGGAAAGTTTGAAGTTATCAGGGTCAAACGCCTGACACATTAAAGCCGACTGTCTCACGAAAAATAAATAGCCGTCCGCATATTCTGCGTTTGAAGAAACCTGCATAACGGTGTCTTTAGTTTCGGAGTTAATTGAGCCGATCATTATCTCGTCGCCCCGTGTTGAACCGGAAAATTTTGCCTCAATTGTATATAAGAAATGCTCTCCGTCGGGAAGGAAATAGGGAAAACGAAAGCTTGCTTCGGAATTCACAGAATCCGGTTTGACTATTTCCCTTGGAGTCCCTCCGTTTGATGAGACTAGATAAAGCCCTCCGGTTGCTTTCGGCGCAAAAATAATGTCTCCGTTTTTATTAATAGTGCCGCCTCTGCCGAGTAATGCATTGCAAATATCGACCTCTGTACCTGATGTTATATCGAGTTTCTTCAGTTTGCTTTCATAGAAATAGAAAACATATTTATCGTCGTAAGACCAGAAAGGATAAAGTCCGCCGCTGGAAAACAAATTTTTCATTTCTACTTTTTTTAATTGCTTTGCCTTATCTGAATTTAATGGTCTAACCAGCAGAACGCTGTTTCCCGTCGAATCGATCCCGGCAAAGAAAATTAGTTTGCCGCTATGTGAGATTTTAGCACTTTCACCGATAATGTTAAATTTGTCAGGTCCATTAATAGAAACGGTGGCCGTAATAGGGGGGTTATAGCTTTGTTTATTGAATACTAAAACGTATAATAAGGCCAATAAAATTATTCCTGCCGCACTCCAGGCCAAATAGGCAGATGAAAAGATTCTGCCCAACTCGAATTTTTTGTTAAAAGCTTCAATGGTAATTGATCCGGATGATTTTGAAACCGGATTAGCATTTGACGGGTCTTTGTAGGTATCCTTATTAATATTGTATAGCCTGCTGCTTCTTTTTCCCGTTGTTCCTCTTTTTAATTTTCTTAAACTTCGCGCTAGTTCTTTCGCCGACTGAAATCTTTCTTCTTTGTCTTTCTCCAGACATTCAAATATCAGTTGATCCAAGTCGGAGTCTATTCCTTCTTTTCTTGTTGAAACCGGCGGCGGATTGACGTTTACTATCTCATACATTATTGCAGTTTCGTGTACCCCCTTAAAAGGCGGGTCTCCTGCCAGCATTTCATAAAGAACAACGCCCAGGGAAAATATATCTGTTCTATAATCTACGTCTAATCCTTGCACTTGCTCCGGCGACATATACCCCATGGTGCCCATTGTAGTCCCCGCTTTTGTTAATCTTGAAACACCGGACGTTTCTCTTAGCTTAGCTAATCCGAAATCCATAATCTGCGCGATACCGTCCTTGCGGATCATTATATTTTCGGGCTTGATATCTCTATGTACTATTCCTTTCTCATGCGCGGCGCCTAGTCCGTCTGCAATCTGAGCCGCAATTTCAAGAATCTTTTTTTCTGAAAGAGTTTGTTTATTATCCCTTAGCGTTGTCCCTTCAATATATTCCATAACAATAAATAATTGATTATTGTATTCTTCAATGGAATGTATCGTGCAGACATTCGGATGGTTCATCGCAGAAGCAGCTTTTGCTTCCTGAATAAATCTTGCTTTACCATCTTCCGATGCTGTTAGCTGAGAAGGAAGAAATTTCAGCGCAACAAAGCGTTCGAGCTTTGTGTCCTGCGCTTTGAAGACTTCGCCCATTCCGCCTTCGCCTAGCTTTTCTATGATTTTATAATGAAGAATAGTCTCTCCGACCATAGTATTATTCCTCTCCCAAAAGATGCCTGCGCCAGTAATGCGTGAGGAAGATGTTTTCCGGATCGCGTTCGGCGCGCAGCTTCATAAAATCATCCCATCTTGGATACTGCTCCCTGAAATATTCGGTCCATTCTTTATAATTGTACTCGGGAAGAAATTTTCCCCAATGCAGCCGGAACGGGATATTATTTTTGCGCAGCAGTTCCCAGAACTGACTGTAGTATCCGTCTTTTGCCGCCGGGTTGCCCGGATTATTTATGAACCAGAAAAGATCCACGCGGAAAGTATCCGTCTTGTAACTCGGCCCAAGCCACATTTCACTTTTTATTCCGGTGTACAATTCCGTCGCGTAGAAACCCGATGCTTCGAAACCTTTTTCTTCAAACTGTTGCTTCAATAACTGCATTACCTGGGAAGTGTATTTTATCGGTATCCAAATTTCGGTAAACTCTGTTCCCATCAAAACATCATCTGCCGCGTTATCCATCGGTAAACTGCGCCACATATAATCCATAAAAACTTTGCCTTTTTCTTTGCCCGAAAGTGGTTCGAGAATATCGACAATTTTCGGATACAGCCAGATCAGCACGCCGTGGAAGAGTGAAAAAAATAACACTACCAGGAAGAAAACCAGCCGCAGAATAAACGTGATACAAAAAGGTAAGAGCCATGCCTGGCGGGGTTTTCCCTCACTCGTTCTTCCGGGCTTCTTACTGAGATTTTTCCGGAACTGGGTAAAATCCTTCTTCAGTTTCGACCATATATTAAAAAATCCTTTGTTACTTAGAGTCGTGAATAAAACCGCGGCTGCCAGTTCTTCAAGCTGAGTTGAAAATTTCTTCTTATCGAATTCATGGTAAGGAAACGGGGAGAACACGGGCAGTTTAATGCCGCGGACCGCCATCCATACCATTATGCGGTTTACTCCTTTTTGAGGCCACCAAAGAATGCGCGTGTACGGAGTTTCTTTTAAAAATGTTTCCAGGCTCGGTGTTTTTTGATTTCCTTTGCCGAAAAGATCTATGGGACAATTTGGACCGATATTATAAGTAACTTCTTCGCCGTAGATACTGAACTCTTTAGTGAGCTTAAGCCGCACTTTGGTTACAACACCGAGAAGACCGAGCGAAAGCGCCGCGGCATTGAAGAGATCCTGCTGCTTATCTTTTTCAATCCATTCCGCGTGTCCTTTTCCGTCAACAATTCTTAAAGCTAATAGATTTTCATCTAAAGAGTACATTAAAGTTCCGCCCGATGAGCCTGTCATCAGGAAACCGCTGACAGACTGGTGAGTTATGCCCCCAAGATCGTTCAGCGTCCAACCTTTAAGATGAGCCTGGTAGAGAAGACTCTCGGCAAGCGGCGACGTACCGGTCGGATCCTGCGGATCCGGACCGAGACGAATGCCCGCCTCAACTTCTAAAATTCCTTTCTCCTCGTCGAGCCAGTACATTCTTTTAAAGTTATCGAGCATAACGTTAATGTTAGTACCTCCCGGCGGCGATTGTTCCGAGACTGTATTGGGAACGCTGGGAAAACCTTCTCCGGGATCCGTATAAATTGCCCATGCAATAGAGTGCGCCGCGCCGCGGACGCGTATTTGTATTTTCTTTTCATAAGCTTTTTTTACCAACGCGATAATCTGGTCTTCGTTATCCGGGTGATAAAAGCCGTCTGCACCGATTTCCACCATATTGTATATCTCCATCATTGCACCTTTGCTGTTTGTGATTTTATATTTTTCATCGGCTTAAGCAGCATTTGTCTAAGTACAATTGTGAAGATGGTGCCGCCCAGAAGCATTACTGCTATTGAAGCGAAAGCAAACAATTCCCAGAACGGGAACAATTTTGAAAAACCTTCTATGAGCAAATTCGTTTCGAACAGGAAAAATACCATGTTTAAAGCGACCGCAAATCCGAGCAGGGAATTGTATTGCGGTATAGTTTCCCGCGAGAACCGGCTTAGTCCGTACCAGGCCACAACCAAATTAAATACGACCATAGGAACCTCGAACAAATGGATCGTAAGTATTAGCCACAAAAGATTCGGTCCCGAGAAGACAGTCCAATCGTGACCGGTAAGCGGGGGAATATGAGCGTATCCAATTCCATAGAGTGCTCCAATAATTGTTATGTAGGAATATACCTTAACCCACCATACAATTCTGGACCAGCCTGACGGTTCAGCCGGCAGAGTTTTGGGAGGCCCTTCATGACTCTCTGACCTAGGGACTTTTACCTTGTTCTCCCAGAAAAGTTTGAAATCCTCTTGCGTAGGTTCAAACACCTGTACGGCGTTTCTTTCGTGACGAAGTTTAGAGATGGTTCTGTAAGCCATCCTTCTTGCGCGATTTATTCCGCCGAGAGGGGAATGTTCTTTAAGACAACGCCAGGGATTGAATGAAAGATTATCACCGAACTGCATTCTTTCCGCGGTTTCAAATTCCTGCGGAGGTATAACAAGAGTCGCTACCTTTATAAAAGGTGAAAGCGATTGACTCCATCTTTTTCCCGCGTCTTCAATCGGCATCTTATCCGGTACCGTCCTCAACTGTACCATAAAATCGAAATGGATAGGTTCTTTATTTGAAATACTGCTGCAGAACCTCGCGCAGATAATTATCTTTCGACTTTGCCTGTATTGTACTAATTGGATGGGACCAGGGTTTTGCCGAATACTTAACTGCTGTATCGCCGAAGCGGTAGGGTGTCATGCTGTAATACTGAATGTCTAAAACACTGGCTACCTTTTTAAAAGGGACTATGAAATTCCAGAAAACCCGCAGATGAGGATTAAACGGATTGAACCAGTACTTTAAAATACCAAAGGCACCGGACATATATGCGAGGGTAAACTCATACATCTGCTTGATGCCTTTGGTCAAAAAAACATCATAGCTGATCAGGACGAAATCATGAGTGTTCTCGCTCAGGCCGTCATCAATAACCTTTTTGCCTTTAACGCCGATGAGCTTTATCGCCATCCCCCGAACATCTCTGCGAATGTCGGCGCTCACAGTCGGGTTTGCGTTAGAGAAACGGACGAAAGCATCGTATGTAGCCGGCTTTGAGAACACTCCGACTTGCAGCTCAGGCGGAAGATCCGGCTCTACCGTAAACTGGGCAGCCACAGTGCCGTGCTGCTTTGGATGAGCATCACGAAGAGTCGCACCGGGCGGATAAGTCTCAATCACCGTCTTCTTCAGAAGTTCCGTTAGTTTTGCGATATAAACTTCTTCGTCTGGCGGAATATTTTCACCCGGGCCCAAAGACTCCTTTAACTCATCAATTTGTAACATCACTTGCTCCTTTGTAATTTTCAAATAGACTAATTACCGTTCACCAGGTTCATTGCAGCCTCAATACGTTCGAGTTCGAGCAGATCGTATTTGAGATCCATCTCATTAAAAATCTCTTTGGCCTTTTTTAAGTACTGAGCTCCGTCCATATTATCCAGCGAGTTTGTTATACTATTCTTTTCGAGAAGTCTTTTACCCACTTCAAGGTATGTTCTTCCCAGTTCCTGTCTTTTGGGCATAGAAGAAGATGCTTCAATTGATTTCTTCCAATACTGAATAGCTTTTGAACTTTTTCTTTCCAGCCAGAAAAGCGTACCGGTTAAACGGTAACCTTCAGGTTTAAGCTCCTGCAATGCTTTAAACTGTCCGATGACTCTTTGCGAACTCTTGCGTGCCCGCTTAGTAATTTTCTTTATTGCTGCGCGGTCGGGAATGTCCGTGTTCTTGGAAACCTGTTCTTCCAGCTTGAGCACTTCCAGCTGCAGACGGGCAAGAAACGGATTCATAGTAAACATGTGAGCTATTTTACCGAGCTTAGCAAGCCTTTCCTCGCCTCTGTGCAAGGCTTCTTCCGCATTTGAACGATCACCGGCAAGCAAATATGCCCGCGCAATAAGCGCTTCGCCTCCGACTATCCAAGTAGCGAGCCCCATCTTCTTTTCCATATCCAAACAGAGTTTTGCCTCCCGCATCATCTCTTCCGGTTTGCGTTTGTTGCAATGGTAATATTGAATAGTGTTGTGATAATTCAGAAGAGCGTACTCGGAATCATAGATTTCTCCCATCTCGAGAAGGGAAGCCGCTAATTTTCGAGCATACTCAAAATCACCACGACCGCCGGCAATATTGCAGACGAAGGAGATGTAATAACAGGCCGGGTAAAATTCTCCGAGCTCAATACCTTTGCGGAACAATTCTTCATCGAAGTCAAGATTGATACTCCAGCTGCCGATGTGATAATGATATATATAATATGCATACTTGTAAATAAGATAACTTCTAGTTTCTTCGGGGACGGCGAAAGCGCCTGCCTTATCCAGCAGTCGTTTTGCGATTGCCTTTGAAACCCCGCCGAATGTCATCAACGAGGAGCCCAGTGAATACATGCCGCAGAATTCATGATTTGATAGTTTATAACCATTGCGCCAGCGGATTGTTCTAAGCAGATCAAAGAATAGTCGCTGCGGGTCGAAATTAGCGAGCGCATAAGCTCTCATTTGCCTGAGCATAAAACGCCGCTGGTCGTTAGGCGTTAAATCTATTTTTTGTTTTCGGCCGGGAAGGTAAAGATCTTTGAGAAGCCAGATAAAATCTCTGATAGCCCGGAAGACAAGCGCTGCGCGGCCCATCGGATCCTTATCACCTAATAGATATAGCGCCCTGTCAAGGTGTGCCACGGCATCGACGAGTTTTCCCTTGTTGTAAAGCGCTATGCCGATGTTCTGTTCGAACATAATCAACTTTTCAGGATCTGCGGATTCACCGTATTTCTGCTGATACAGGTTCAATGCATCATTGAAATAATTAAGAGCTTCGCTAGAGGCGGCATTTTTCAAAGTACGCTCGCCGGCTTTAATCAGATATTCTTCGGCTTTCTCTTTGTCGTTTCCCAAACTGTAGTGACGGGCGAGTACTTCATAAAAATCACTTATCTTCTGCGCAAAAATATTTTCAATTGCCGATGCTACTTTCAAATGCAGTTCCTGGCGGTTCTTTGTCAGCAGGGTATCGTAAACAGCCTCCTGCGCTAGGGCGTGATAAAAAAGATATTCACGTTCCGTTCTTCCTTTGTTTTCCCTGATTAATTCCAGCTTAATTAATGTACCGATAATAGTTTCTAAATTGTTTTCCCCTTCCGCTACTTTCTCAAGCAGATCGTAAGAGAAATATCTTCCTATTACCGAGGCAATTTTTAATGTGTATTTTACGGGCTCATCGAGCTTATCTATTCTTGCGAGAAGAACATCCTTTACGGATGCAGGGACAACAATATCTTTAATATCGCCGGATAATATAAATTGACCGTTTTTAATTTCTATTGTTCCGTCATCAATTAACGAACGGATCACTTCTTCGATAAAGAAAGGGTTCCCTTCGGTATTTTTTGAAATAGAATCTTTCAATTTATCGGGAAGCATTTTCATTTTCAGGAGATTCTCCAGGAGGAGCCTGCAGTCATTGTCATTTAAAGGCTCGAGCTTTATTTCCGAATAAAAGTCGGTATACTTTTCCTTGATTACGGAAAGCATTTTATCCCCGGTTTCCTGATAGTTAGGTCTCAGGGTACAGATGAATAGTATCTTATTATTTTCGGCTAGGCGAAACAGAGACTGCAGTAATTCAATTGAGGATTGATCCGCCCAATGCAGATCTTCTATAATAAAAACAAGCGGATTAATTTCAGAACCCTTTAAAATAAGTTCCCTCATGCTCTTCTGAATAAGTTTGCTTAATGCATCCGAAGAAATATCGTTGATACGCTTTTCGTATTCTTTATTTAATTGAAATCCCATTAACGCGGCTAAGAAGGGGAGTATCTCTCCGGCATCGCCCGTAAAAAGGCTTTGAATCGAATTTTCTAGCTTTGCAAACGCTTCGCTTTCATCATCATTCTCACGGATTTGCATCCACTGTTTCAGGATGCCCGTTACCGGATGAAAGCTAACGTTTTTCCCGGTTGAATCGGCTTTCCCCTCCAGAAGGGTAACTTGATTTATTATTTCCTTATTTTTCAGTTCGTTTAATAATCTCGATTTGCCGATTCCGGCTTCGGCAATTATGCTTACTATTGATCCGCGGCCGTTTAGTGAGTCTAATATTAAATTCTCTAATTTATCAAGCTCTTCGGTCCTTCCGATCATTTCCGATTTAATTAATCTCTCCGCGGGCATCCGGTCGCTTTTAAAATTTATTCCGGAATCTAAAAGCTCGTAAACTGCGACAGGGTCGCGTTTACCTTTTAATGAGATTGTTTTTAACTGCTTGAAGCTGAAAAATTCTCTTAACGTTTTATAAGTTATCGAACTTACCAATGTCTGGCCGTTTGAAGCCGATTCCAGCAGAGCCAGCGCGGTTTCAACCGTGTCACCTAAAACTGTATATTCCAATTTATCACCCGAAGAGATACTGCCGGCTATAACTGTTCCGCTGCTGACCGCTGTATTCAGATAATACTTCTCGGATATTCCGTATTCTTTTCTTATCGAATTATATCCTTCTTTAATTTCGATTCCCGCCCTTACTGCTTTATGCGCAGAATTCTCTATCGTTTCAGGCAGACCGAAATACAGTACTGCTTCGCTCGTGCTGGTTTTGTTTACCGTACCCCCGTACTTTTGTGCGGCGTGATTTATTATCTCATAATATTTTTCTAGAATATCTACCATATTTTCCTGGCCTACAATTCCGGTCAACTCGGCATAATTTTGTATCTGCATGTAAACAATTGTTGCCTGTTTCTGCTCTGCCGCTTTCTTTTCTTTCCGGCGATGTTCTTTTTTTAAATCTTCGCGTATACTTCGGACTTCAATTTCTTTTTTCAATTTTTTTAGATCGCGTACAACCAGTTCGGTACTCTGGTACCTGTTCTCTTCTTCTTTACGGATGCATTTCAGTATAATCGCCTCTAATTCCGAGGGAATATCAGGTCTGATGTGCGTAGGCGGTACGGGTTCTTCATTAAGGATGGAATAAATTATCGCTTCTTCATATTTGTCGAAAAACGGAAGCCTGCCGGTAAACATTTCATAGCAGACGACTCCGTAAGACCATATGTCAGATGTAAAGCCCGACGGCATATTTAAGGTCTGTTCGGGCGAAAGGTAGGCAAGAGTCCCGAATGTGCCTTCGTATGCAGACTCATGTGCGCGGTCTCTTAGTACGGCCAGCCCGAAGTCCATAACCTTAACCTGGTCCTTTGCGTTGATCATTATATTTTCTGTTTTGATATCGCGGTGAACCATGCCGTTTTTGTGGGCTTCACTCAGAGCCTCGCCTATTTGAATAGCGTATGATATAGTTTCATCAATAGTTAATGGACCGTCCGCTATCTTTTTTCTAAGCGTAATACCGTCCATAAATTCCATCGAAATAAATCTTTTCTCATCATCTTCTTCAAACGCGTAAACGGTACAGATGTTCGGGTGGTTAAGCATGGCCGCTGCCTGGGCTTCGTTCTTGAGCACTGCAGACTCTTCCGAGGAAGAAGAAATTTCGGCAGGCAGAAATTTTAATGCGACCAATCTATTCAGATCTGTGTCCTCGGCTTTATAGACCACTCCCATCCCGCCTTCGCCGAGCTTCTCCAAAATTTTGTAATGCAGAATAGTTTCTCCGGTCATAATACTTTCGCAAATATTATTGAAGTGCTGCGGCGGGCAGGTCCGCCTTCTCCAAGCTTTTCGAGTATCTTATAGTGCAGTATACTCTCTCCAATCATGATTCACCTATTGTCATTTTTAAGTCCGGCGCAACGAAGTGGAGACGGGCTTCGCCCAGCTTATCGAGAATCGTATAGTGAAGCATTACCCTTCCCGTCAAAGCATCTTTAATAATTGATTGTTTCATAACGATTAGCCGATATTCAAGATTTCAATGCCGCAGTCTTGAACGCTTCCTGCCTATTAATTATTTCAAATAATGAAGTGTAGTTTGTCTGTATATATCCGCGAAATATTGTTTGAAGTCTGCCCGAACAGATCAGTTTTTAATTCTGCCGGGAAGATAAAAGATATTCTCAATAGAGCTGGTTACAACTCTGTTGCCGAACTCAAGAAACAAGCCGCGCGCGGCGACAATATCCGTTTTAATAACGCTGCCGCCCCATGTGCATCCGTTTATATTTATTTTAACAGGGGAGTCCGCCGATTTATCGAACCAGCCTCCCGATACTAAATAACCTCCGTCGTGATCCACTACAATATGGTAAACCGAATTTCTCGTCTTTAAATGCAGCTCATCGCCAGGTCTTAGATCTGCTTTTTTGATCTGCCTAAGATTTTCAGATTGATTGACGATATGGTTTAATTCAAAACTCATCTATCCTATTTATCTTTAATGAGGTCCAAGTAATCCGGCTCATTCCTCAATGAATCCAGGTCGGGATCTCTTTTCATCCACTCATAGTTTTCCCAGCCGGTACTTATTGATTTTTTAAGAAGATCGATCGCCAGTTTCTTTTCGTTCAGCCTGGCATAGAAACAAGCGCCGTTATACTGCATCAGTGCGTCGTCGGGACTTAATTTGAGAGCCTCCGCGCCCTTTAATTTTGCCTCTTCAATCCTGCCTAACTGAACCAATGTACTTGCAAAAAGTATATGAGCTCTCGCGTCATCCGGATGCTGGTCTAAGTACCTGGCGAACGAATCGGCGGAAGTTTTAAGGTATTTATCGTATTCCTTTGTTTCTCCAAGTTTTTCAAATGAAGCACAAATGTCCATAAAAGCGGAGTAAAAATCGGGATTTAACGCAATGACTCTCTTATAAAGCTCTACCGCTTCCTTGTCCCTGTCGGTGCTGTGGTATATTCTGCCTAAGATCCATATACCGGTAAAGTTGTTGGGATCTAGCTCTACAGCTTTTTCACCCGCAGTGGTGGCCTCAGAAAAAGAGTTCCCGTTATAATGGGCGAGTGCGAGTGCGGCGTAGGCTTCGGAAAGAGTCGCATCGTACATCATGGCCTTTAAGCTGGCTTCAATAGCTTTATCGAGTAAAGTTTTGTTCCTTTCAAAATATAAAAACAGGTATGCGTAAGCTTCGCTTAATCCCGCGTAAGCCGAGGCGTAGCGCGGGTCGACTGCAATAGCCTTCTGGAAAAGTTGGATCGCAAAATGAATGTTCGCTTTTGTCATCCTGTAAAGAAAATCCCTCGCGCGTAAATAAAGATCAAACGCTTCTGCGTTTAATGTAGAGCGCTTCTCGAGCACTACTTTTTCATTAGGTGATAGTTTCAATCTGAGCGCGTCAACAATCTCCTTAGATACCCGTTCTTGTATATCGAAAACATCCGCCAGTTTTCCTTTGAATGTCTCCGCCCAAAGCTGGGAGTCGTTATTTACGTCAATTAGCTCCACCGTTATGCGGAGATTATCCTGAAATTTTCTTACGCTTCCGGCTAGAATATAGCGCGTACCCAATTCTCTGCCGATCGTCTTAATATCCTTGTTTGTTCCTTTATATCGCATAGATGTTGTTCTCGGAACAAGTCGAATGTTTTTTAGTTTTGACAGGCTAGCAATCAATTCTTCCGTCAATCCGTCGGTAAAATAATCGCTGTCCGTATCGGGACTTATGTTGTCGAACGGCAGAACGACAATCGCTTTTTCCTTCTCGACCTTATCGGCATTTTGAATTTCGTTTTTAATCGCATCAAGTGATTTTAATAATTCGTCGACATTTTGAAACCTTTTATTCGGATCTTTTTCTATTAATTTCATTACAAGGGTGTCGATTTGATGAGGAACTTTTTTATTCAACAAATTCGGTGCAGTCGGAGTTTCATTTGCGATCACATAAAATAGTCCGGCTTCATGCTCGGATTTAAAAGGCAGTTCACCGGTTAATATTTCATAAAATACTACTCCCAGCGACCAGATATCGGACCTGTTATCGGCAGGCTGTCCGTGAGCCTGTTCCGGCGACATGTAGGACAATGTTCCAAGAGACGTTCCGGTCTTTGTTATACCCGCATGGTCCTTGAGTTTGGCGAGTCCGAAATCCATTATCTTCATTCTGCCGTCTTTAGTGATCATTATATTTTCGGTCTTGATATCGCGGTGAATAATATTCATTTTGTGAGCCGCGCTTAATCCGGCCGATATTTGTTCGACCCAGTTTATAGCCTGAGCGACAGGCAAACCGGTACCCTTTGAAATTTTAGGTAGGTAAGATTTTAATGTCTCTCCTTCAACCAGTTCCATTACTATAAACAGGGTAGAATCATGCTCGTCTATTTCATATATCCCGAGAATATTCGGATGATTGAGCGAAGCGGCGGACTTTGCCTCACGCATAAATCTTTCCTTATTCTCCTTAGAATCGGCAAGGTGAGAAGGGAGAAACTTTATCGCTACATTACGTCCGAGTTTCAAATCTTCAGCTTTATATACTACACCCATTCCGCCTTCGCCCAATTTCTCAATAATTTTATAGTGAGAAATTTCACGACCTATAAATTCGTTCATTTATTTGCCTTTCATTAAGTCGACGTAAGCCGGCTCGGTTCTTATACTGTTAAAATCAGGATCGCGTTTTATCCACTCGAAGTTCTCATATCCGTTTTCAACCGCCTTGTTAAGAAGTTCGGCGGCGTGTTTAGGCTCATTTAAACGGGAATAAAGACACGCGCCGTAGTACATCATTATAGGGTCATTCGAACTTAATTCGAGAGCGCTGTCTCCTTCGGATTTCGCTTCATCAAAACGTTTTAGTTTAGCAAGAGTAACGGCGTAAGCCATTCTCCTGTAAGTATCCTCAGGATGCAGGCGAAGATATTCGGGAACAATTGAAGCTACTGTTATAAGTGTTTTGTTATAATTTTCCTCATCGCCGATTCTTTCATAATACATCTCAAGATCGTCGTAGGCGGTGAAGAATTTCGGATTTATAGACACCACTTTATTCAGCGCGTCCAAGGCTTCTTTATCACGGTCGGTTGAGTGATAGATCCTTGACAGTATCCAGTGCGCGTTGTAATTGTCCGGATCGAGTTCTATTGCTTTTTTACTGGCGGTCAAAGAATCATCAAGATTATCTTTCCCGAAATACGCGAGGCCTAAAGAGGCATACGCCTCCGACAATGTCGGGTCGTACATAAGCGCTTTCAAGCTTGCGTCCATTGCTTTATCCAGCCAGCTTTCGAGCCGGTCAAAGTCACGGTATATAATTGCGTAGGCTTCGCCTAATCCCGCGTGTGCCGCGGCAAATCTGGAATCTAACTGGACGGATTTTTGAAAGAGTAAGACCGCAAGATCAATTTTGTCCCTGGTCCGGTTGGATAAAAAATTCCTTGCCCGGAGGTAATAATCGTATGCCTCAGCGTTTAAAGTAGGTTTCTTGGTTAGTTCAACTTTTTCAACAGGGGAGAGCCTTAGCATAAGTGCGTCAGCTATTTCTTTAGACACTTTCTCCTGAATATCGAATACGTCGGTTGTCGGGATGCTGGTCGGCCGGCTGGAGGTCTTCACCATATTGGTGATTTTCACCCCGCATTTCTGGCGCAGTTGAGGGGCCGGTGTTTACACGTCCCCCGTCACCATGAACGACCATCGCGAGTATCAAATTATGGCCAGATTGGCGTTGAGGTAGCGGGGATCGTTGGTAACCTCCGGGCCGATCCAATCGGGCAGGGCGACGCTTTGA
>CAWBBX010000036.1:0-13723 GCA_963787005.1 uncultured Bacteroidota bacterium | reverse complement strand
CAAATTTTAATTTTAAATGTAATAAGAAATCACCTAAAAATTTGCAGCGATGGGAATAAGTGATATTTGCGGTATGACCGCTTTTTGAAATTCATACTAATAATGGTTAGATTTTGTTTGCAAAAAATAGAGGGACAGGCTTTTCAAGCATAATAACACTCCGTTTGCAAAACAATTAAAGGTAAAATATGGCACATCCTCGCCCTTCAAAACCTACAAGACTCAAACCGGAAGACCTCAGGTGGAAATGCGATCCAAATATTTTCAAATTCGAGTCTACCCAAAACCTGGAACCTATCGAAGGAATTCTCGGACAGGAAAGGGCTCTTAAAGCTATTCGCCTGGGAGTAGAGATCAAGAGTCCCGGTTACAATATTTTCATAGCCGGCCTATCCGGAACCGGCAAAGCCACAACGGTCAAGAAGATGCTTGAGACAATCAGTGCCGAATGCCCGCCTCTTTTTGACTACGCATACGTTAACAATTTCAAAGACGGCGACAGGCCTATTATACTTACTTTCCCGGCAGGAAAAGCAAAAGAGTTTAAACAGGACATAGCCTCGATGATAGACATCCTGCGCAAAAAAATTCCTCAAGCACTTGAAGGCGATTCTTATTCCAATAAAAAGAAAAAGATAGTAAGCCACTATAACGAAAAAGAACAGACTTTGATGTCGTCTTTCGAGGAGAAACTTAAAAAAGAAAATTTCTCGCTCGGACAGATTAAGGTGGGCGAGGCAGCACGTCCGGATATCTTCCCTATTATAGACAATAAGCCGGTACCGATTTATCAGCTGGAAGAATTGGTTAAGCAGGGAAAGCTGACAGAGAACCAGGCGAAAAAAATTGTAAAGAACTATAACGATCAGCAGTCGGGACTGCACAACTTATTTAAAAATGGACTGAAGCTAAGCCAGGAACTTCAGAATAAATTAATTAAACTCGAGAGAGACACCGCCAATATAGTTGTTAAAGGCGTAGTTGAGAATTATAAAGAAAAACACGAAGACCTAAAAGTTTTAGATTACATATCTCAGGTAGAGGAAAACATACTGGACAACATACAGGTATTCAAAGGTGTAAAGCCGGAAGGAGACGCGACTCCCGAGGGCTTCGTTATAGATTATTTTAAAGAATACGAAGTAAACATTATACTCGACAACAGCGAATCGAAACAGTGCCCTGTTATTATAGAGACTTCACCAACATACGTTAACCTTTTCGGAACCGTCGAGAAAGTTGCCGACGGCAAGGGCGGATGGTACAGTGATTTTACAAAAATAAAAGCCGGCGCTTTACTGAGAGCCAGCGGCGGTTATCTTGTTCTTAATGTTAAGCACCTTTTTGAAGAACAGGGCGTCTGGAAAAATTTAAAGCGAATTCTAACCTACAGGAAACTCGAAATTCAGGACTCTCACACTCTCTTCCAACTGGCGCCCTCCATACTAAAGCCCGAACCGATTTCTATCGATACGAAGGTTATCCTTATCGGGAGCCAGTACATCTATTCAATGCTGGCTTCGTACGAAGACGATTTTAAAAAGATCTTTAAAATAAAAGCCGACTTCGATTATGAAATCAAGCGCAGCGATGAAGTTCTGATCCAGTACGCTAAGGTAATCAAGAAGTTAATTAAGGAAGAAGGTCTTTGCGAATTCGATAAAAGCGCCATCGCGTATCTAATCGAGCTCGGCGCCAAATTTGCCGGGCAAAAGGACAAATTAACAACCCGCTTTTCCAGAATTGCCGATCTTGCCAGGGAAGCGAACTTCTGGGCTGTTGACGACGGGTTTAAAGTAGTAAACGCAGCTCATGTTATGAAGGCTTTTGAATCAGCAAAAGATAGGCACGGTCTGCTTGAAACAAAAGTCAACGATATGATCGAAGAGAACACCGTACTGATCGATACGGATGGTCAGAGGATCGGACAGATTAATGCACTCGCAGTTTACGACGCGGATTTCTATTCGTTCGGACGGCCGACGAGAATTACAGCAACCGTATCTCTGGGAAGCGGAAGCATTATCAACGTAGAGCGCGAAGCCGGAATGAGCGGTCGTCATTACAACAAAGGCGTCTTGATCATCAGCGGTTACTTCAGGGAAACGTTCGGACAGAACCTTCCTCTTTCATTTAACGCCAACCTCGTGTTCGAGCAGTCGTACGGAACTGTTGACGGCGACAGCGCTTCGTGCGCCGAGATTTTCGCACTGCTTTCTACTTTGTCCGGCCTGCCGCTGAAACAATCGATAGCGGTTACCGGTTCGTTAAATCAAAAAGGCGATGTTCAGCCGATAGGCGGCGTTAACGAAAAAATCGAGGGATTTTTCGACGTTTGCAAATCTAGAGGACTAACAAAAAAGCAGGGGGTTATTATACCGATACAGAACGTAAAGGGGCTTATGGTGCGTGACGACGTTATCGAAGCAGTCGCGGAAAATAAGTTTCATATTTTTACAATAACCCGCGTAGAAGAAGGCATTGAAATTTTAACGGGAGTAAAAGCCGGAAATCGCGACTCGAAAGGGTGCTATGAAAAGGACTCT
Source organism: uncultured Bacteroidota bacterium (assembly GCA_963787005.1). Lineage (GTDB taxonomy): Bacteria > Bacteroidota > Ignavibacteria > Ignavibacteriales > Ignavibacteriaceae > FEN-1297. Next base: position 11,177 of record CAWBBX010000036.1, on the reverse strand, counting down.
GTATTCTTCCTGGTAGAGCAGAAGATAAAAAATCTATACGCAAAATCGAGAGCACGGGGAGGGGATAATTCAACTACTCAATTAAAAAAGAAGAAGAAATGAACAGAAAACTGACGGAAGTATTTGCCAAAACCAAGATACTCGGTACGCTGGGACCCGCGACGGCCGAAGCCGAAGAAATTAAAAAGCTTATTCTCGCTGGATTGGACGGAGTTAGATTAAATTTCTCGCACGGGAGCTACGATTTTTTTAAGGAACTTCTCGAAAACATAGATAAAGCCTGCGAGGAAGAAAGCACCCCTCTTTCAATTCTAATAGATCTGCAAGGACCCAAGATAAGAGTAGGAGAGTTAAAGGAACCTGAGGTGAATCTGATAACCGGTGACAGGATTGAGATTACTACCGATGAAATAAAAGGCGACGCCAAGCGAATATCCACTTCTTATAAATACCTTGCGGATGATGCGCGCGTCGGGGATCCTGTTCTTATTGACGACGGGCTGATCCGTCTTAGGATAGAGAAGCGTAAGAAAAAATCGGTTGAGTGCTTCATTGAGAACGGCGGCATCCTTCGTCCTAAGAAAGGAATGAATCTCCCCGGAATGAGATTATCTACTCCGTCGGTTACGGAAAAAGATTATGAGGATATCGAATTTGCACTTCAGCATCGTGTGGATTATATCGCGCTTTCTTTCGTAAGAAGTGCCGGTGATATTTTAGACTTAAGAAAATGGCTTAAGAAAAAAGGATTCGCCAGACCAATAATAGCGAAAATAGAAAAGAAGGAAGGAGTGGATAATTTCGACGAGATTCTCGACGCGGCCGACGGTATTATGGTTGCACGCGGAGATCTCGGAGTTGAGATGGCACCGCAGGAAGTGCCCATTATTCAAAAGACTATAATTAAAAAATGCAACGCAGTAGGCAAGCTTGTAATTACCGCTACCCAGATGCTCGACTCGATGATGCATAATCCTATTCCCACCAGGGCGGAAGCCTCCGACGTTGCGAACGCCGTGCTCGACGGATCTGATGCCGTAATGCTGAGCGGCGAAACATCAGTTGGAAAATTCCCCCTCCGCAGCGTGCAAATAATGAACGACATAGTTCAGAACGCCGAGCAGCATATGCCGCCCGTTGATGAAAACAGCTTTAAAATACCCGAGAACATAGAGGAAAATTTGTTCGATTCCGTCGGCAGAGCCGTTGCCACTATCAGCCGCCAGGTTAATGCGGCCGCTATAGTGGTATTCACATTTAAAGGGAGAACTGCGAAAAACTTGTCAAAGTTCAAACCGAAATCGAGAATAATAGCAATTTCAAACAGCTTCGATACGATGAACAATCTTTGCTTGAGATGGGGCGTTACTTCCCTCTTCCTTGAAGAAATAGACAAAGAACATATTGCCATTGACCAAGCAAAGAAGCTGATTCTTGAAGCCGGCCACGTTGTTTCCGGAGATGTTGTTTTATTTGCCGCCGGTGCGCCTTACTCGGAGAAAAGCCGCGCAAACTGGCTGAGATTCGAAGTTATGTAATTTTATCTTGCAAAAATTATTGCATTTATATTGCACCGTTCAGAATCTATTTTATTATGTAAGTAACGATAATCTATCTTCGGCAAAGAAATTATGAACAAGATAGCAAAATGGTGGGAGCCCGCGGATAAGAATAGGCTGTTGTGTACTTTATGTCCGCGCTACTGCAAGATAGGCGAAGGGCAAAACGGTTTTTGTTTCATCCGGCAGAACCACGGAGGCAAACTCTACACTACCGGTTACGGAAGACCCACAGGCTTCGCTATCGATCCTATCGAAAAAAAACCGCTCAATCATTTTTATCCCGGCACCTCTATCCTCAGTTTTGGCACTGCCGGCTGCAACTTAGGATGCAAGTTCTGCCAGAACTGGTCGATCAGCAAAGCCAGGCTGGACGAGAGCAACTCATTGGAGTCTTCGCCTGAGGATGTGGTAAATCTCGCCAAACACTACCAGGCGCCTTCTATCGCATATACTTATAATGATCCGACCATCTTCGGGGAATATGTAATTGATATATCGAAGCTGGCTAGAGATGAAGGAATAAAATCCGTAATGGTAACAGCCGGCTATATAGACAAAAACGCACGCAAAGATGTTTATAAATACATAGACGCGGCCAACGTGGACCTCAAAGGATTTACCGAGCGCTTTTACAATAAGCTGACATTCTCGAGTTTAAGCGACGTGCTCGACACCTTGATATGGCTGAAGAACGATACGGATGTGTGGTTCGAGATAACCACCCTTCTCATTCCCGGTGAGAATGATTCACCCGACGAAATAAAAAGCGAGTGCGGTTGGATTCTTAAAAATTTGGGCGATTCCGTCCCTCTTCATTTTACGGCTTTTCATCCTGATTTCAGGATGCGCTATAAAGAAAAAACGCCTGCCCAAACTTTAAGCGACGCAAGGGACATCGCGCTCTCTTCAGGCATCAAATACTGTTATCTCGGCAACATTCATAATCTCGAAGGTCAGACTACGTACTGCCCCGGCTGTAAAACACCGCTCGTTAAAAGAGACTGGCATTCAATTCTTGTCAATAAGATTGTGTCGGGAAGATGTCACAAGTGCGGCGAAAAAATTGCGGGAGTATTCTTTAATTCATAGCCTTTTCCTTCAGTTATCACATTAAATAGTTTCAACACATTTCATTCTACCAAAAATTCCTTATTTTTGAATTGGGCGGCACGAAATATTTTTACAGGACCTACTTTTACGGCCCGTTCCTCAATATCATTAAGGCAGATAAAATGTTCATATTTTCCATCCGAATACAGGAGCGGTTATATGCGAATTCAATTAGTAATTATTATTTTCTTATTTACGATGACGAAAAATTATAGCCAGCAAAATAGCATACCTATTGTACCGTCGCCGCAGGCGGTAACACTGCAAAACGGACGACTTCAGTTGAAACACGGTTTAAAGGTTGAGATAAAAGGGAATTCGAAAGACAGCCTTGATTTTACCGCTAAATTAATTAAAGAATCTATAAAAAAAGTTATAGGTATAACATCGATACAAAAAGGGAAAATCGTTCCTAATGTAATCCTCGAACAGGTTAACAAAGCAGATTACGCCGACGCCCCCGCTGATCTTATCGATCAAAGCTACAGTCTTGCAATCAGTCCCGCCGGGATACGGATTAAATCTGTTTCCCCTAGGGGAATTTTCTACGGCGCGATGAGTCTGATTCAGCTTTTGGATAAATCGACGGATCAAACACTTCCGTGTTTGAACATAATCGACTGGCCGGATATGAAGATCCGCGGAGTATCCGACGATATAAGCCGGGGCCAGGTTTCCACGCTCGGAAATTTCGAGAGAATAATAAAATTTATAGCTCGCTACAAGATGAACACTTACATGCCTTACATGGAGGACATGATCAAGTTCCCGGAATATCCTTCCATAGGGAAAAACCGGGGTGCGTTATCCGAGGCTGAAGTAAAAAAGCTTGTAGCATTTGCCAATAATTATTTTGTAGATATAATCCCGATCTTCCAGACGCTGGGACATTACGAGAACATCTTAACTCAGGACAGGTTTGTTAAGTACGCCGAGTTTCCCGGGGCGGCCTCATTAAACGTTTCGAGCGATTCCGCCTATACTTTTCTCTTCTCTATGCTGAAACACGTGTTTAAATTATTCCCTTCAGTTTACTTTCATATGGGAGCCGATGAAAGCTACGACGTTGGTCTGGGTAAAAGCAAGCATCTGGTTGACGAATACGGCATAGCTAAAGTTCATGCCGATCATTACAAAAAAGTTTACGATTTCTGCAAAGAGCACGGGAAAAAAGTGATGATGTACGGTGATATAATTCTGAAGCATCCCGAGATTCTTACAATGCTGCCGAAGGATATTACAATTGTCGACTGGCACTACCGTCCCGAGGAAGATTACACTTCTACAAAGACTTTTCACGACAACGGATTTAATTACATCGTATCGCCGGCCTCATGGAATTTTCTTTCTTCGTTCCCGAACAACGAGAAGGCTGTCCTGAATATTATGGGCATGGTAAAATCGGGATTGAAGAACGGCGCGGAGGGGATGATAAACTCAAACTGGGGCGACTTCGGAGCCGAGACTTTCAAAGAGTTTGTACTTTTCGATTACGCATGGTCGGCACAGTGTGCCTGGAACTTCAGGGGAAGTAGTTTCCCCGTATTCAGCGATAATTACTTTTACGATTTCTTCGGCATAAATGATCCGGCGTTCTCGTCAATATACGCCGCATTGAGCAGTAAAGATAACCAGGTAACTTGGAACGAAATATGGCGCCACCCGCTTCTTCCGTTTAAGTTTAAGGATACATGGCAGCAGGCTGTTATGATGAACTGGGGCCTCGGCCAAGTATCCGCGGAAATTTCTGGTTTAAAAGAGAAAGTAAAAAGAAACAAAGAACACTTTGCCCTTCTTCAATTTATCGTCAATCTGGATGAATGGTACAGGCTAAAATTAAAAACACAAACGCTTCTTCACAGTATAGAAGATTCCGCTTTTACAGAGAATAATAATGAGGTATCCAGATTAGTCGATGAGAATATTTCCGATCTGAAAAAATTGAAGAAGGAATATATTAAGCTCTGGTTAAAATATTACGAACCGGCTAATCTTAATATGATAGAAGATAAGTTCGACAGGCTCACTGCCTATTTTACGGAGATTAATGATTCGCTGAAAAAAGGATCCGAATATTTATATTCTCCGGTTATCAAAAGCGAGTGGATTTACGTTAAAGAAGGCAGATCCGATTTCGCTAAGAAAGCCGAGTTCGAACGGAGTATAAAATTGGATTCCGTCCCCGACAAAGCTTATCTTCAGCTTATGGGAGACACATACGCGAGACTTTATATAAACGGTAAGTACGTGGATAATGTTCTTGCAAAAAGGTCGGGCTCTCTGCTGGTGGATTATAAGAGGATAAAATTTCTAAACGTGAAGAAATATCTTAAAAAGGGACTTAATACATTCCTTGTAAAAGTCGAAAATTATAATGAGAACGGATCGGCGGGATTTAATATTGCTTCTTACTTTTAAAACCGGCAAATCCGTCGCGAACATAGATACGCACCCGGGTGATTGGGAAGGCAAGCCCGAGGGAATGAAAAAATGGAGGAAGACGGAGGCAAAAGATTACCCGTGGCTGGTAATCGCCCCGAATTTTATAGCTGAACGCCCCAGTTGGATAGAGAGATGACCCGATGAACATAAAAAAATCGTTCAATAAATTTTTTCTCGTTTTATTATCTCTTCTCACCGGATTGCTTACGGTTCTCATCGTAAACGAGCTGTTTAAAGGACTGGTGGCTTTCATTTTTACGGGTTCCGGCGTTGAGTTTGCCTGGAGGGGCATTATGCTGGATGCGTCGATTCGGGCCGGAGAGTTTCATAGCATGGCGTCTTATACTGCGATTTTCCTATCTCCTTATTTACTGAGCATCGTTCTTATTGAAATTTCTTTAATGATGATGGCGAGGACCGCAAACGACCGCTTTCGCAGTTCAATAATAATATTTCAGCTGGTAAACATAGGGTATTTAATTTTCACTACTGTGCTCGGAATACTGACGCTGGTTTTGAAAACCTCTGTTTCAACCAACTGGTCTAAGCTGATGGAGTTCGGGCATTACAGCAGGGGGCAAAAGATAATGTTTATGTTCTTCATTTTAATTCTGCTTTTAACATACATCAATATTCTGACGAAGCGGATTAGGACAAACATTCCGGTTATGAGCAAATAATTTTACGGAACCAAATAAGGAATACTATCATGGGGCTTTTATCAAAAAAAATAACTTTTATAACCGGTGCGTCCTCGGGCATCGGTAAAGCATGCGCGGAACGCTTCTCCGGAGAAGGATCTAATTTAATTCTTGCCGCAAGAAGAAACGATAGGCTTAAAAGACTTTCTGAAACGCTTAAGAAAAAATATCGGGTAAAAGTGTACACGTTAAAACTCGACGTTAGAAATCTGGATGAAGTAAAAGCCGCTGTAGCTTCTCTTCCCGTTGAATGGAAAAAAATTGATATACTCATAAACAACGCCGGTCTTGCAAGAGGTTTTTCAAAAGTATATGAAGGCGATACCGAACAGTGGGATGAAATGATAGACACCAACGTAAAAGGACTTCTTTACGTGACCCGGCAGGTGCTTCCTTTTATGGTAAAGAGAAAGAAGGGCCATATTATAAATGTAGGATCAACCGCGGGGCACGAGGTTTACGCTAACGGAAACGTCTACTGCGCCACTAAGTTCGCCGAGAAAGCCCTAACGCAGTCGACCAGGGTGGATGTGCTGGACAAGAACATAAAAGTAAGCTCGGTAGATCCGGGAATGGTCTTAACCGAGTTCAGCGATGTTAGGTTCTCCGGTGATAATTCTAGAGCAAAAAAAGTATATGCGGGACTAAAGCCGCTAAAGCCTGAAGACGTCGCGGAATCTATTTTATTCTGCGCTACCCGGCCGGCTCATGTAAATATAAACGAGGTAATTCTAACGCCGATTGCACAGGCATCGTCAACTCAGGTTTATAGAAAAAGTAAATAAAAAAAGTCCGGGAAATACCGGACTTTTTAAAAATAGGATCGAATTCAAGTACTAGACGAAGAGACTTACATCACCCGCGCCTTCCCGGATTACTTCGGGCTCTTCTTCGCTCAGATCAATCACGCTGGATGGGTGGCCGGCAAGGCTGCCCGATGACAGCATCAAATCCACTTGAGAATTAAAGATACTTTTTATCTCCGCCGGATGATAGAGGATATCCCCTTTCCTGTTCGTTGCGCTTGTGCTAATAATAGGATTGCCTAATTCCTGCACAAGCCTCAGCGTAACTGCGTGGTTCGGCACTCTAATTCCTACAGTTTTCCGGTTGCTCCATAATTTTTTCGGAACCAGCTTAGCGGCGGGAAGAATAAAAGTATAGGGACCGGGTAAAAGATGTTTCATGGTTCTATAGGCGTAATCGGATACTTTTGCATAACGAGCAATATCTTTCAAATCGGAACAGACAAAACTTAATAATTTGGAATCACTTTCTGCTTTAATGTGAAATATTCTCTCTATGGCATCTTTATCGAAAATATCGCAGCCAATTCCGTAAACAGTGTCAGTCGGGTAAATTACAATACCGCCGTTTTTCAACGTTTCAACTGCCTTATTAATAAACCGCAGCTGGGGATTTTCAGGATGAAGCTCATAATATTCCATAAAGTTCTCCTTTCGTTAAACTAATAGTATCTTAAATAAGTGAGATCTGGAATGTAAGCGTGCAGTCAAAACTCCTCATTTTAGAATCGATGAAGTTTCTACCGTTAAGATATAAAGGTATTTATTATTGTCAATAACAATCGTAAAAAATTACAAATAGACACATTTTGTAGCATTCTCCAGGAAAATATTTGTTTTCAAGGCTATTTTTTTTAAAAAAATTTCTTATATTTAGAGTTCAGATTTTTAAATATGGGTAAGATATTAAGGAGAATTAAATGTCCAGAAGATGCCAAATAACGGGAAAAGGCCCTATAACCGGTAATAACGTATCGCATGCACACAACAGAAGCAAACGCAGATTTCTGCCCAACTTACAGAAAAAGAGAATTTGGGTTCAGGAGCTTAACAGATTCGTTACCTTGAAGGTATCCGCCCAGGGTTTGAAGAACATCTCCAAGAACGGGACCGCCGAAGTGGCCAAGATGATAAAGGATAAGAAGATTAAAGTCAGATAATCCCGTCTCAAAGCTTTTAAAATAAAAAAAGTCCGGCAGTTGCCGGACTTTTCTGTTTTTAAATTATAACTACTCTCTTACAACCCAGACCTTGATATTCGCATTTACGTTCTGATGCAGCTTAACGCTGATACCGTAAATACCGAGAGCTTTAATGGGCTCGTTGATCTCTATCTTTCTTTTGTCGATCTCGTAGCCTTTTTCTTTGAGCGCATCCCCGATCATCTGGGTAGTAACGGATCCGAAGATCTTGTCTTCCTCACCTACCTGAACCGGTATGGTAACCGATACCTTTTCGAGTTCGGCAGCGAGTTTTTCGGCAGCTTCAATCTCCTGCTGACTTTTCTTGGCCATCGTTTTCTTTTCCTCTTCGAGGGCACGAATATTACCGGCCAAAGCAGCGTACGCAATCTTGCGTGGAATCAGGAAATTGCGGGCGTAACCATTTTTTACGAGAACCACGTCTCCGATCTGTCCGAGTTTTTCAAAATTTTGTCTTAATATAATTTTCATTTTATCTCCTGAAAATTAGCTATTTAACCGTATCCGAGACATAAGGAAGCAGAGCCATATGTCTGGCGCGTTTAATTGCGATTGATAATTGTCTCTGATATTTCGATTTGGTGCCAGTAATTCTTTTAGGAATTATTTTGCCCTGCTCGGTTACATAGCGTTGTAAAAGTTTTACGTCTTTGTAATCAATGTATTTTACTTTGTTCTGAGTAAATCTGCAGACTTTTTTTGCTTTAATTTCTTTTCTCATTTCTTCACCTAAATTACTTTATTAAATCTGATTCTTCACTCGATAAAAACTTATCGAACGAATCGTCCGTATAATCGGCGGAATCATCTGTAGCAAAGATCTCCTCGTTTTCACTTTCGTTGTGACCGTTGAGGTTTTCTTCACCGCCGTTTAATTTTCCTCTCTTGTTGAGAAACTGGATTCTCCTGGCTTTAATCTCAACTATGCTTCTGTTATGCCCCTCTTCGGACTTCCAGCTCCTGCTCTGGAGCTCACCGTCAACCAGAACAGCGGACCCTTTTTTAAGCCTGTCGCGGCAGCTTTCAGCCAGTTTATTCCATGCTACAATGCCTACATAACATACATCCTCCTGCCACTGGTTAGAACTGTCTTTATATTTTCTATTTGATGCAATAGAAAAGTTAACGACAGGAGTGTTATTGGTGGTCTGTCTGAATATAGGATCTTTAGTCAGGTTTCCGGCAACAATAACGTAGTTTATTTCGGGCATCTTCAAATCGGCCATGGTCTAATCCTCCATACTTAAATCACAAGTTAGTTAATTCTCCTTAGTTGATTCATCTTCGCTTTTTTCCACTGCCGCAGCTTCCACACGAACTTCTTCCTTCTTGGGTGCACTTTCCTTGGGTGCAGTCTCCTTGGGAGCACTTTCTGCTTCCTCAACGGCTTTTTTCTTTTCAAGGTGTTCTACTGCATCTTTATCCAATGTAATGGTAAGATATCTTAGGATGTGCTCATCTAGCGAGTAGGTTCTTTCGAGTTTTGCGACTATGTTTGACGGAGCGTCAAATCTAAAGATTACATAGTATCCGATTTTATTCTTCTTAACCAGGTAGGCCAATCTTTTTCTTCCCCAGTTCTCAAGTTCTCTTATTTCACCGCCGTTATTGGTTATTACCTCTTTCAAACGGGAAATAACGGATTCGATCTGTTCATCATCGAGCGCGGCATTAATAATTACAGCACTCTCGTAGACATTATTCTTCATAGTGTCTTATTCACCTCCCTATGGACTAAATGGCCCCCTTACTTGGCAAGGGAGCAGGGTTAATAAATTAAGTTATTTTCAAAGCGTACAATTTATTTAATTAAGGGCGCAATTACAAGGGCAACTATTGCCATTAATTTAATAAGTATGTTCAATGAAGGACCGGACGTATCCTTGAACGGATCTCCCACAGTATCGCCCACAACCGCCGCTTTATGCGGATCGGAGCCTTTAACATATTTTTGTCCCTCAATTTCGATGCCTTCCTCAAATGTTTTCTTTGCGTTGTCCCACGCGCCGCCGGCATTCGACTGGAATATTGCCATCAAGACACCTGTTACGGTTACACCTGCAAGGAGGCCGCCAAGCATCTCGGGACCGCCGAAAAAGCCGACCAACACAGGGGCTACAACGGCAAGCAGGCCGGGAATTACCATTTCCCTGATAGCGGCTTTTGTCGAAATTTCCACGCACTTGCCATACTGGGCTTTGCCGTCAGCGTTTTCAAATGTGGTTCTATCCTCGCTGCTCCACTCGGCCATCTCCTTGCCTTCATTCTTCTTCATCACGCTCAAGGCGGCCTTTAATTCCGGTATAGAGTTAAACTGACGTCTCACCTCCTCAATCATCGACATTGCGGCTCTTCCCACAGCCTTCATAGCCATTGACGAGAAAAGCATCGGCAGCATACCGCCGACGAATAACCCGGCCATAACGTTAGCCTTCGAAATATCTATTGACTTGATCTGCGCGGCTGTCATAAATGCGCCGAACAGAGCTAAGGCAGTAAGCGCGGCAGAGCCGATGGCAAAGCCTTTGCCGATTGCTGCGGTCGTATTTCCAACTGCGTCGAGCTTATCTGTTCTTTGACGAACGTCCTTGGGAAGCTCCGACATTTCGGCTATTCCGCCGGCATTATCCGATATAGGTCCGTATGCGTCAACTGCGAGCTGTATGCCCGTATTCGAAAGCATACCTACGGCAGCTATAGCAATACCGTACAATCCGCCAAAATGGAAAGCGCCGATAATTGAAGCAGCGAGAATCAAAATCGGGATCGCCGTTGACATCATACCGTTGCCTAGCCCGGCTATAATATTTGTAGCCGAACCTGTAAGCGACTGGCGCACTATATTAAGTACGGGCCTTTTACCTGTACCCGTATAATATTCTGTTACTATTCCGATCATAACGCCCGCTACCAACCCGATTACGGTCGCTAAAAATATTCCCGTCGAAGTAATTGTATATGTAATTCCGTAAAGAGGATCCTCGTGAGTCCATGTTTCAGGGAGCATCCATTTAATAATAAAATAAAGCGCAACTATCATTACAGCCGACGATCCGAATTCACCGCGGTTAAGAGCTTTCTGAGGATCTCCGCCCTCGCCTACTTTTACGAAGAAAGTACCGAGTATCGACATCACAATTCCGACTCCGGCTATAACCAAAGGAAGAAGTACGGCTCCCAGACCGTGGAACTTTGATGCGAATTCAGGATACGCGAAAAATTCGGCGCCCAATACCATTGTGCCTACAATAGAGCCGACGTATGATTCAAAAAGATCCGCACCCATTCCGGCGACATCACCCACGTTATCGCCCACGTTGTCTGCAATGGTAGCGGGATTAAGAGGATGATCTT
>CAWBBX010000035.1:0-31298 GCA_963787005.1 uncultured Bacteroidota bacterium | reverse complement strand
ATAATTTTAAAAGGACGAGCGATTGCCTTACGCATTCGCGCGCAACCTCGCGGTGCTCTTTAGATCCGATCTTAGCAGTCAGCGCTCTGTCAGTGTAAGGATGCTCGAATATATTCATCTCGAATTTTACACGGAGTATTCTTCTTACAGCGTCGTCTATCCTCGACTCTGAAACCTTGCCTTCCTTAACGAGATCCTTTAGATCATTTATAAACTCTATGTAATTATTTTTTTTGCCCGGACCATTGGGGATCATTATCATATCTAGTCCCGCGTTGATCGATTTTTCAATATCATTTTTAAAGTCGGGGGAAAGCTGGTCGATCGCCGCCCAGTCTGATACTACGAATCCTCTGAATCCTAGTTCGTCTTTAAGAACGTCGGTAATAAGATACTTGTTGCCGTGCATCTTTTCTCCGTTCCAGCTGCTGTAAGACACCATGACGGTAGCGACGCCCGCTTTTACCGCGGCTTCGTACGGAGGCAGATAAAGTTTTCTCAAAGTTGCCTCGTCGCATTCCGTGTTCCCCTGATCTTTGCCGTCCGTTGTACCGCCGTCTCCCATATAATGTTTAGCGCATGCGAGTATGGAAGTTGCGCCCGACAGTTCGCTGCCTTGTAATCCTTCAACAGCGGCGATGCCTAGCTCGGAAGATAATTCCGGGGTCTCGCCGAAAGCTTCATAGGTCCTTCCCCAGCGCTCGTTCCTTGATACTGCTATACACGGCGCGAAGTCCCAATCGATTCCCGTACCTGCTATCTCCTCGGCTGTGACATGTTCGGCTTCTCTAATAAGTTCTGGATTTCTTGTACATCCCAGCCCTACGTTATGCGGAAATATTACGGCGCCCAATACATTGTTGTGCCCGTGCACGGCGTCGATGCCGTAGATATAAGGTATCTTCAGCCTTGTTTTCAGTGCATACGACTGATACTTATCGTAAACGTTGGCCCAGCCTGAAGGCGAAATATCGCCCGGCTCCGAATCGCCCCCGCAAAGTAGGGAGCCCAGGAAGTATTTGGTTACGTCGTCCGGATTAATCTTTATCGCGTTCAGATCTACCTGCGTCATCTGACCTATCTTCTCCTCAAGGGTCATCATCGAAAGGAGAGAATCAACCTGCTTTTCAAATTTTGAAAAATACATTCCTTTATCTTCCTTATGGTAATCTCCGCTGTTGAAGCCCAACAGCACGGTTAAACAAAAAGGTAGAAGTATCAAAAAGATTTTTGTATTTAATTTTGCCATGTTTTCTCTGTGAGTTAGTTGAAGGATTAAATAACCATTAATTATAATTTTTCCGAAAGCCGGCAGCCTATACTAATTTTCCAAACAAACTCTCTCCGGCTGAGAAATTATTAATATCCGGAGAGAGTTACGAGGTACACTTTGTTTTAACCGGCGGCGGATCAAACATTCTTCTTGAGTTCATTCCAAATTAGAGCACCCGCCCCGAGCACGGCGGAATTACCTTCCGGCAGGCCGGACGGTATTATCCTCACTTTATTTTTAAATATGTTTAAAAGTTTTTCTTCCATGTATCTCTTGGTCGGTTCGAATATGAGCTCGCCCGCGGCCGCGAGTCCGCCGAATAAAATTATGGCTTCGGGACTCGTATACGCCACAGAATCTGCTAACGTTGTACCGAGCGCCATACCGGTATACTCGAAGGCCTGTTTCGCTACGGAATCTCCCCTGAGCGCTGCCTCGTAAATCATCTTTGAATCGAGATCGTTAAAACTGACCGATCGAAGTTCGCTCTCTTCGTTTGTCTTATATAATAATTCGAATACAGTTCTTCTTATTCCGCTCGCGGATGCATATGTTTCCAGGCAGCCGCGTCTTCCGCAGCCGCACGTTCTTCCGTTTCGCTCGTAGACCGTATGTCCTATCTCCCCGGCAAATCCGTCGGCTCCGTAAACAAGCTGACCGTTGACCACAATACCGCTTCCGAGTCCCGTGCCGAGAGTGATGACAATAAAGTCCTTCATCCCTTTTGCCGCGCCGAACTGCATTTCTCCTATTGCGGCCGCGTTCGCATCGTTTGTAATGGCCGAAGGGAGATCGTAATATTTTTTGAATATATCGAGAACTTTCACTACTCCCCATTTCAAATTTGGGGGATACTCAACGGTTCCTTTATAATAGTTTGCATTCGGCGCTCCTATTCCTATTCCGATGAGATTGTAATCTGATTTAAGCGGCTCGAAAGTCTCTTCTATTTTTTCATGCAACCTGCTTATAAGGTTTTCTGCGGGTTCGCGGGAGTTAGTAGGGACGGATGATTCCTTCACGGAATTTCCGTCTTTATCCACAAATCCGAATACGGAATTTGTACCGCCTATATCTATTCCTACAACAACATCAGTTTTAGGCATACTGTACTTTGCTCTTTCTTTTATGTGCGGGCACGTGCCCTTTATATCCATAATATGCTATGTACAAATAGCAGAGTACCGGAATTAAAAACGCGTGATGAATACCGATTGCGTCGGCGAGAGCGCCCTGTATAACCGGTATCAGCGCGCCGCCTACAATTGCCATAATTAAAATACCGGATGCCTGACCGGTGTGTTTTCCCATGCCCGCGATGCCTAAAGTGAAAATGGTCGGGAACATAATCGAGTTAAAGAGTCCGACCAGCAGTATTGACCACATCGCAATTCCGCCGGAAAAAATCATTGTTGCCATAACCAGCACAGAGGCGATCAGAGCATTCAACCCGAGAAGCTTGCCGGATTTCACTTTCCTCAGTACGGCAGCGCCTATAAATCTTCCTACCATTGCGCCGCCCCAGTAGAAAGATACGTATTTGCCTGCCTGGGCTTCTGTGAGCCCGCCTATATTTTTTTCTCCGAGGTAATTTACCAGAAAGCTGCCTATCGCCACTTCCGCGCCGACGTAAACGAATATGCCTATCGCGCCGAGAATTACGTGCTTATATTTCCACGCGCTTTCATGAAGATGATCGAAAGTTCCGCTTTCGGTATTATCGTTGTTTGATTCGGCCTTTATCTTCGGAAGCCTTACCCATGCGATAATTGCGGCTAGAATAAATAATGACGCGGCTAATCCCAAATAAGGCACCTGAACAGCGGAAGCTTCAGCCGCTTTGTAAGCGGATATCTGTGCAGGCGCCATCTTTGAAATTTCCTCACTGCTCTTTACGGCTAAAGTTAAAATGAGTATGGATCCGAAAAACGGGGCGATGGTTGTTCCGAGCGAGTTGAAAGCCTGCGTTAAATTGAGTCTGCTCGAAGCCATATCCGGCTTCCCGAGAATAGCAACGTAAGGATTAGCCGCTACCTGAAGAAGAGTAATTCCGGCTGCCAGTACGAAGAATGCCGTTAAGAACAGCGGGTAGCTTCTGATGCTCGCGGCGGGATAAAACGCGAGACATCCTATTCCCGCCGTTATTAATCCTATTACAATTCCTTTTTTATATCCTATCTTCTCAACTATGAAGCCTGACGGCAGGGACATGATGAAATACGCCGCGAAAAATACAAACTGCACCAGCATGGACTGCGCGTAATTTAAACTGAATACCGCTTTAAGATGAGGAATTAAAATATCGTTTAAAGCCGTGAGGAATCCCCACATAAAGAAAAGAGTGGTTAAAACAGTAAGTGCCATATTGTAATTAGTACCGGAGCCCTGCAGCGTTGAACTTGAGGCGGACTTGGTCTGAGGTGATACTGCCATAAAGTTAAACTCCTCGAAAAGTTAAGTCTGTATTTTTCAGAAGACGAACGTTAGCTTCGCTCTGTTTCAAGCTTTAAAGATTAGAGAAAAAATTCCGTTACGATCGGTTCCCCTCGCGGCCGAAAAAAGTTTGGAAATTTTTCATTTATGTCTTGTGTAATAACCTTTTTTATGTCAAATTTTATGCCCGATTAATATTTTTATACGCATTATGTATATTATGATAAGGAGAGGTATTTTAAGATAATAAATCGTTAAGGCCGGAATTTCATATAGAAATTCTTTTATTATTTTAATAAACAACTTTATTAAAATGATAAACTGGAAGGGGAGCCATCTTAGTCGGGGAGAAATAAAAAGGAGCAAAGACTCAGCAAAAACAAAAATTCCGCATAATAATTCTTCCTTTTGTCATGCGCGGAATTTCCTTAAAGGATCGGCCTGCCTGTACTATTCATTTTTATTACTATCACGGGACGGCCTTTTATTATTTTTTTGTTTTATAAAAATCATTCCTAAATTAATTTTAATTTTCGGAGCCGGTAATTTTCATAACCGGATTTTTCAGAAATTTGAAAATAGGTAGCAGCAAGATGAAATTCGGTAAATTTTTTTACGTTCTTCTAAGTACGGTGCTGGTTACGGTTTTTATTCTCTTCAGCAATATCTTTACTCCTTTAGGCATAACCGGAAACCCCGGGTCAAACGTAGTTAAAATTTATTTCGCCGATTATATCTCGCCGTCGCTTCAAAAAGTGATTAACAGGTTTAATGAAAAGTATACCGGCCAGATTGAAGTGCATACAATTAATCTTCCTTTTACAAAGTTCAGCACAAACGAGAGAAAAGAGCTTCTGGCTCGCTATCTCAGAAGCAAGAGCGAAAGAATCGATGTTTTTTCCGTTGATCAAATATGGGTCCCCAGATTTGCAAAGTGGGGTATAGGCATGGACAAGTATTTCGACCCCATGATGAAAGACGGCCTGCTTAAATACGCGCTCGAGACGTGTTACTACAGTGATACGCTTGTAGCCGTGCCTTTGTACATTGATGTAGCTCTGCTTTATTACAGAAAAGATATTCTTAGAAAACTGCCAGATTATAAGAAGATAGAAACCGAATTAAATAATTCCATTACATGGGACCAATTCATTCGGCTTCACAAGGAAATGAAGGATTTTCCGAATCCTTTTTACCTATTCCAGGCCGACGATTACGAAGGGCTGATCTGCAGCTTTTCCGAGCTGATGGGAGAGCAGAATACGCCCTTCATTGTTAACGGGAAACTGAAGCTGAATACTCCTCAGGCAAAGCGCGCCGCACATCTTCTTGTTGACCTTGTGCAGAAATATAAGCTGGCGCCCAAGCAGGTGATTCAATTTAAAGAGGATCCGAGCTACGAATATTTTCTTCAAAACAACGGCGTCTTTTTAAGAGGGTGGCCTTCCTTCGGAATTCACTATCAGAACGACAGCACCTATAGGTACATTGTTAAAAATATAGGCAAGGCGCCGACGCCCCATTTTCGGAATTCACGGGTGTCGTCCGTATATGGGGGATGGAATTTAATGATCTCCCAGTTTTCAAATCATGTTCCGGAAGCCGTTAAGTTTGTCAGCTATCTGATAAGTCCTGAAGCTCAGAAATTTTTGTACGAGAACGGCGGTTATCTGCCGGTTAACGGAAGCATATATGCCGATACCGACTATGTGAACGCGCATCCGGATCTGAAATTTTACGAAAAGCTGCTGAAGAACGGCTATCACAGACCTTTCCTGGAGCGCTACACAAGTATATCCGATATCCTCTCGTATTATTTGAACGAGGCGATAAAAGGAAAAATATCCGTCGAAAAAGCGCTGAAAACCGCGACGGAGAAAGTTAATTCGGAAAGTATTTTGATAAAATAATAATTGCGAATTATGTTATGTCTAAAAACAAAATCTCCGAGAAGTTTAAAGCATACCACTTTGAGTTCAAGCACCTGACCGTAATCTTTATTGTTCTCTTTTCTTTCCAGCTGCTTGTATCTATCATAAACAAAACCTCCATCAAAGGGTTCCTCGGCAATACCCAGGAGTGGTATCAAAAAGATTCGGCCGAAAAGATGGCTAACCTTTCCACTACTTCAATCGAGCTTCTTCTCGAGACTCTTAGCTGGAAAGAAAAATTCACGAGGGAAGACTCGAGCCGCATCATCAAGTCGTTTAATATTATTCTGAGCCAGCAGGTGCTTCAGCATAATATAAAAGATATATGCATCCTTCTGAACAAGGGGAAAAAAGTGTACGCAATTGACAACGGCCGCGATCTTTTTTCTTTTATATTCAACGGAGATACCGCCGGTACCTCGAGCCCGGGGATACACTCCGATGCCATCCGCCTCTACAATAAGATTAAAGCCGATTTGCGTTCGAGAGAAAGAATTAAGAGCATTCTTACCGACGAGAGGTCCTTCAACACGTTTGTTCCTTTTGTGCTGAGAGGCGAGTACAAAGGTGCCGTTTATATTAAAAATACACCGGATTTCTCTTTTATAACCAGCGGCATAGTTTCAAACTACGACGAGACCTCTCTTATATACTTATCGCTTATATCGCTGGGCTTGCTGTCCATGTATTTTATCTCTTCGTACACGGTCCGGGAGAGAGACGAGGCGCAGAAACTGCTCTTCGAAGAACACGAAAAAAACCTTAAGAAACAAATTACTTTCGAGAAAGAGCTCGCTTTTACAAAGAGGATATATCATACCCACCACAAGGCTGAAAAAGTAGTGGGCTTTATTAAGAACGACCTGAAACTTTTATCGCCCGAGAACATAAATATGATTAAGTTCCGGGTTACGAAATATGCCAATTTCATATCGAGGATAATTTACGATATGAAATGGTACGAGCCGCCGCTTCAGATTATACGCAATCCGGTATTCAAAACGAGCGTAAACGAAGTGCTTAAATTTATTGTGGAAAATATTTTCCTAAGGACATATAAGAAAAGCAGCCTTTATGAGATGAATCTAGAACTCGATGAAAAAATGCCTGCGGTTTCAATAAATGAATTCGTAATCTGGGAGATAGTGGAGCCGCTTATTCAGAACAGTATCGATCATGCCGGTGTTCAGAATATCAGGATATTGATTAAAACAATCTATGACCCTGAGCAGAACACATCGAAGCTGATAATATCGGACAACGGCAACGGTATAATTCCCGAAATGCTCGAGAAAAACGCGCAGGGGCTCAGAAAAATATTCGAAGAAAATATTTCTACAAAAAGCGTGGCTATGAGAAATACCGGCTACGGATGTTACCTGGCATACCAGTTCTGCCTGCGCTGTGGCTGGAAGCTCGACGCGGAGAATCTGCCGGAAGGCGGGTGCGCTTTTATCATCACTATTAAAAATTAAAAGGACACTAAATGTTCATAAATGATCCTATAAATGTTCTTCTGATTGAAGACGAGGAATACGACGTTAACAGGGTGGTAAACACTATCGCTCCTTTTAAGGATAAGATTAAGATCGTAGATATCGTGTCGGACGGCGAATCGGCGCTGGATTTGTTTAACTCGCACAAGGACCGGTACCACGTGGTGATAATGGATTACCATCTTACAGGCAGGGTGATGGGCGAATCGCTTATACAAAAAATCAAAAGCTTTGATTCGTCGGTGCAGATTATCGTCATAACTAAGATGACTATCAACATTACCGATTATCAATTCGCGAACAAACTCATTAAATCGGGCGCGTTCTGGTACTGCACAAAGTATCCGAGCGACATAGAGGACTATATATATCAGCCGACGGATTTTATCCTGAGCATTATAAACGCGTACGAAAAATGCGTGCTTGAGAAAGAGTGGAATAAATCGAACCAGAAGCTCGTAAAGAACGTCGAGGATATACTTGCGCAGAAAAGGATAATCGGACATTCGCCCGAGATAAGCAAACTTAAAGAGGATACTTCCAAATACGCGCA
Source organism: uncultured Bacteroidota bacterium (assembly GCA_963787005.1). GTDB lineage: Bacteria > Bacteroidota > Ignavibacteria > Ignavibacteriales > Ignavibacteriaceae > FEN-1297. Next base: position 23,612 of record CAWBBX010000035.1, on the reverse strand, counting down.
GAGCGGATTAAATATATTAATAAAAGGTTCATCGGGTACCGGCAAAGAGCTTGTAGCATACAATATACATTACAACAGCGACAGGAAGTTCGAGAACTTCGTGCCGATTAACTGCGGAAGTATACCGCACGAGCTCTTTGAGAGCGAGCTTTTCGGGTATGAAAAGGGAGCCTTTACCGGGGCGGATAAAAAGAAACCCGGCCTGTTCGAGATTGCTCATAACGGCACGGTTTTTCTCGACGAAGTTACCGAGCTTCCGCTTCCGGCGCAGGTGAAACTGCTTCGTGTAATCCAGGAAGGTGAAATCGAAAAGATCGGAAGAACAGGAAGGATAAAAGTTAATATCAGAATTATAGCGGCAACCAACAGAAACATTGAAGAAGAAGTTAAAGCAAAGCGCTTCAGGGAAGATCTATACTACAGGCTTAATGTAATTTATATCGAAGTCCCGGACCTCAAACAAAGAAAGAGCGATATTCAGGTTCTGGTAGATCATTTCCTTACTCTTTCAAGCAATAATATGGGAAAGGAAAAACCGAAAATATCCGGCGACGCCCTGGAAATGCTGGAAAATTATGCGTGGCCCGGCAACGTGAGAGAATTAAAAAACATCGTTCAGAGAATGCTGTTTCACAGCGATAAAGTTATTGACAAGGCCGGTGTGAAAAGCGCGCTTGGCTCTCTGCATTTATACGATACCGAGGATCAATACAAAGGTCTCGAGTCTATTTTTGAAAATAATATTATTCCTCTTTCGAAGATGGAACGCCTTGTCCGGGAAAAATATATAACTTTCGTAAGGGAACAATCCGAGTCCGACAGCGATGCCGCAAGAAAGCTCGGACTTGCACCGTCGAATTTTTACAGGATGGCGAAGGAACTGGGGTTGAAATAGATAATTGATGTTATTTTAAACTCACAATTTAAATGCACAGACTAATAGTCTGTGCTGCGGAAAACATTAAAATATTTTATCAATTTAATAGAAATTTATAACACTATAAATAATAGATTTATAAGTCGTTGACAGAATGTTAATGTTAGACTTATCTCTATCAATAAGGTCTTCTCTTTTCAAGAGAAGGGTTGGGATGAGTTCTATTTAGTGGAGTTTCTTCATGCAGTATTTGAACTCTCTCTAAAGGGGCTGTCTCAAAAGGAATTTTCTTTGTGATTCTTTGAGCCTTTGCGTCTTTGTGGCAAATAAAAACTTCGTTTATCAATCATATTAATTACTGTAGCCACGAAGGCTCTAAGGCACAAAGTTGCTTAACGTTCTTTTGAGACAGCCTCTACGGTTATATTTAAAATCTTGTTATTAGTTTTATCAATTTAATAAACCGTCTTTATCCGATTGATAAAGGAAATCATGTTGAAGTTTTTATTAATAAATGGGGAGCTCTTCTGCAAATATTATCCGTTAAAAATTAAAAATCCGCTGTTAGAGTCGAATTTTCGCATGCCGTGAAAAATTCCCGCAATTAATTACACAGCAAATCACTAAACCAATCTTGGTCTGAAAATTGACGATTAATCGTGTTCTAAGAATAAACGGGGCGCCATGAAGCTATTTTACCGGGTGACTATTTCAGAATTAATTTTAATAACTGTTTTTTTATTTTCAATTCAAGTTGCGTCGGCTCAATCGTTCCTGAAGACGCAGGACAGAAAAATTGTAGACGGCAGCGGTCATGAAGTACATCTAAAAGGAATAGGACTAGGCGGATGGCTTGTTCAGGAAGGCTATATGCTGCACACATCGGGATTCGCAAACTCGCCGACGGAAATACGAAATAAAATAGAAGGACTCGTAGGCAAAGACAACGCGGATAAATTTTACGACGCGTACATTGCAAATTACGTCAATAGAAAAGACATAGAAGCGATTGCCTCGTGGGGATTCAATTCGGTTAGACTTCCTTTTCACTACAATCTTTTTACGCCCAAAGATCAGCCCTATGTTTATATCGATAAAGGCTTCACTATTGTTGACAGCTTGCTAAGCTGGTGCAGTGATAACCATATTTACCTGATACTCGATATGCACTGCGCGCCCGGCTCGCAGAATAGCGATAACATAGGCGACTACGATCCCTCGAGCCCTTCTCTTTGGCAGGATACATTAAACCAGACGAGAACCGTTGATCTCTGGAAGAAATTAGCCGAGAGATACGCAAACGATCCGTGGATAGGCGGATACGATCTTCTCAACGAAACGCACTGGAACCTCGGCTCCGATAACAAACCGCTTCGTGATCTTTTCATTAGAATTACAAACGCTATACGAGAAGTAGATAAGAACCATATAATTTTTATCGAGGGCAATACGTATGCAACCGACTTTAACGGTCTAACTCCGCCGTGGGACGACAACATGGTTTACAGCTTTCACAAATACTGGAACGACAACTCGCAAGGATCAATTCAAAACTATCTTTCGCTGAGAAGCGATAACAACGTTCCGCTTTGGCTCGGTGAGTCGGGAGAAAATTCCAACAGCTGGTTTACCGACTGCATTAAGCTGATGGACGCCAACGACATAGGCTGGGCCTGGTGGCCTCATAAGAAAATAGAATCTATTGCCGTTCCGCTCTCCGCGAAATTAACGCCGCAGTACCAGGCTCTGCTTAATTACTGGGGCGGGAACGGTGCTAAGCCAACTGTAGCGGCTGCATTCAGCGCATTGATGGGAGAAGCCGATCAGCTTCTTTTTGATAAATGCACATTTCGTCCGGATGTAATTGACGCTCTAATTAGACAGCCGTCATCGGAAACTTCCGTTCAGTATACTCAGAACGTTATTCCAGGATTGATCTTCGGGTCAACGATACGATATGGGGCCGAGAGGAGTTGCGTACCAGGACGCCGATTATCAGCAGGTCAGCGGCTCCTCACAGTCGGCATGGAACCGGGAGGCGGTTTCAGGAATGACGGGGTAGATCTCGAGAGCTGCACCGATTTCCCGACGAACGGTTACGATGTAGGTTACACCGGCAGCGCCGAGTGGCTGACATATACGGTCAACATAGAGAAGGCCGGCGGCTACGATATGAATATAGAATAGCCGGCGGCCAGTTGGGGGGACAAATACTGGTAAGACTCGATAACCAGCCGCTCACAGGCTACTTAGACGTTCCTTATACCGGCGGGTGGCAGAGCTGGCAGACCATTTCCGTCACCGGGATTAACCTGCCCGCGGGCAAGCATATTGTCAGAGTCGACTTTGCATTCGGCGGATTTAATTTCAACTACCTGGAATTTACGCCGTCTACGGTTGATGTGAAAAAAGATGACAGTCTTCCTGCGACATACATGCTATTTCAAAACTTTCCGAATCCGTTTAACCCTTCTACCGATATCAAATACTCTATTCCTCAAAGATCTTATGTCGATATTAAAATTTACGATATAACCGGAAAGGCGGTCAGAACCGGTTAGTAAATAACAGGATGCCGGTTATTATCACATTACATAAATGCAGGGAATTTCCCGAGCGGAGTTTATCTCTGTGTGTTTAAAGCAGGTAATTTTACTGATATGAAGAAATTAATTTTAATGAAGTAATGAAGTGTCTAGTAATTAACGATGCAGATAACGGAAGCACACACGCCGGATTAATTGACAAAAATTTGCGGTAATATTTTTATCAGATTGATAAAACATGTTTATCAATATTATAAAAGTTGTGCTACGAATTGTTATTATAGAAAAAAAACTTTTGAAATTTAACCGCAATTTAACTGGCATTATTTGTGCTTGACAAAGAATAAAAGAGGAATTCCTGTTTGCTCAATTTTACTTTCTTAGACAGTCTTATAATTATTTTCTATCTGATCATCGTCTTGAGTCTCGGTCTATACTATGCGGGAAAAAGAGACAAGAATGTAGACGATTATTTCCTGGGCGGTAAGAATTTAGGCTGGATAGCGATAGGACTTTCAATTTTTGCAACGAACATTTCGAGCGAACACTTCATCGGTCTTGCGGGCTCGGCGCTTTTCACGGCCTCGTAGTAGGTCAATTCGAATTATGGCGATCTTTATATTGGTTATTCTCGGGTGGTTCCTGGCTCCTATTTATATAAAGTCGGGTGTAATAACTACTCCGGAATTTTTAGAAAAAAGATCTGACCGCAGGTCCAGGAAATTTTTCGCGTCACTTTCCATCATCATATACATACTTACGAAGATTACTGTTACTCTTTTTGCCGGCGGAATTTTATTTGAAAGAATTTTCGGAATTAATATTTACGCATCGACAATGGTAATTGTACTCATAACGGGAATATACACTGTTCTGGGGGGCGCGACTTCGGTTATAAAGACAAACGTTTTCCAGGCAGTAATTTTAATTTTCGGCGCTGTAACGCTGACGATCTTCGGGCTGCACAGCGTAGGCGGATTTGCCGGTCTTGAAGAGAAGCTGCCTGCTCATTATTTCACAATGTTCAAATCGGTATCCGATCATGATTTCCCCTGGACCGGTATAATTTTCGGAGCGCCGATCATTGCTTTCTGGTACTGGGCCACCGATCAGTATTTTGTCTCTGAAGATTCTTGGAGCCAAAAGCATAGACCACGCAAGAAGAGGTGCTCTGCTAGCCGCTCTTCTTAAGGTGCTTCCCATCTTTATGCTCGTGCTTCCGGGACTTATCGCGATAGTGCTTTTCCCGGAAATAAAAGGTGACGAAGCTTATCCCGTTCTGCTTGCAGGTAATCTTCTTCCTTCGGGAGTAAAAGGATTTGTTCTTGCCGGGCTTCTTGCCGCAATTATGTCTTCGCTTTCCGCGGTCTTCAATACGACCGCATCTTTGATGACGAACGATTTTTACAAGCCGAGAAATCCTAACGCTTCGGACAGAGAGTTGGTATTAATAGGAAGACTTTCTACAGTCTTAATAGTTGTAACCGCTATTCTGTGTATTCCTCTTGTTAAGCTTATTAGCAATCAGGTTTATTTATTCCTTCAGGAGATGCAGTCATTTGTTAGTCCTCCTATTGCCGCGGTATTTGCCTTTGCTTTTTTGATGAAGAAGGCTACCGCCTCCGGGGCGATGTGGACGTTTATTATAGGCGAGATATTGGGTGTGTCGAGGCTTATACTCGGTATTTTAGTTCGGGCCGGTATCGCGACTGACCCGTTCTCCATTTACGTTACCGGAATAAGCTTTCTCCACTTTGCGGTATTCCTTTTCCTTGTCAGTTCTTTTACAATGGTGCTGGTCAGTTTACTGTCGCCCGAGAATAAAAACCTAAAACTTCGTTCTATTCAATATTTAATACCGGATTGCTTAAATGATATTAAGATCGATTTTTCGAACCTAAGCTCTATTCGGGGATTTAGAACCAATATAGCGATGTCGGTTTTCATCTTTTTAATAATAATAAGTCTCTGGAGTATCTGGTACTAAGCTTAAAAAATAATTTTTTCTAAATAACAAGGTCCTATAATTAATTGCCCAAAAAGGGAGATGATCTATGAAAAGAATCATGTTACCCGCAGTTCTATCAGCTCTTTTATTCTCTTTCCTGACTTTCGGTCAGCAGATAGAAAGCTTCGACGCATCTACCAAAGATTCTCTTTGGCAGACCAATATTGAGTCGGCGCCGAGCGTTATGACCGTTAAAAACGATTCTACCGATAAGGTAGAGGGAGCCGCATCTTTACTTACTAACGTTAAGATCGGAGCTCTTCACGAATGGGGAAGTTATGCCCAGTATATTTACGTATTACCAGACAGTGCTACGCTGGATTGGTCCTCCAGCGATACTTTAACCATTTGGATTAAGGTAATAAAAGCACCGGTTTATCCTGAGAATATGGTTTTCCGTATTCAAATAGCCGATAAGCCCACGCCGGATGCACAACTTGAACAGTACATTTATGAGAATGCTACTGTTTTGGATAATGTTCACGATTGGTTCAAGCTTAAAGTGCCTTTCAAGGAAATTGAATCGGACGGTTCTTACGTACCCGACAGCACAGGCTTTGTTATTGCGCCTTCGAGCTGGGGCGGATTCACTTACAACGACCGCAAACTTAATACAGATAAAATTGTCCAGTTCCAGATAGGGATAATAACCTCGGGCTACACCCCCGGCGCAAACATTCCCGCGGATTCACTTGAAGTTGCATTTGATGATTTTGAGAGAACCGGTAACAAAGCTATTCCGGCTATCATCTTTAACGGAATTGCTGTCCCGAATGACTTATCGCTTTTCAACTGGGGCGGCTCATCTTTTGAGATCGCGGAAAAAGCCGGTATCAATCCTAAGACCAACGCGATCAAATGGACACAAGGCGACGCATGGTCCGGATCCGGCTGGAATATCAGTCCTACTTTGAATCTTATCCGGCGCATGGGTGCAGGACAGTATTAGGTTCGATATGAAAGCCGAAGCCGGCGTTGATACAGTGAGGCTTCAGTTCGAATCCGGTGCCGACGGCAAAGTCGGATACAAATTCAAACCGAACGACGATAACCAGTGGCACAGTTATAAATATGCACTCGGTGATTTCCAGCCTATGGACGGTACTACAAATTTTGATCCTTCCAAGGTAAACGTATTCCAGATCCTTGCAGAAGGAAACGCGGTTAACGGAAAAGTTATTTATTTCGACAACATGTGGACCGGCAATCCCGTATTCGACGTTATTCCTCCCGATGCGCCGCAGGGCGTTGCCGTAGCAAAGGGCGATTACAACAACCTGGTTACCTGGACCGATGTGCCCGGTGAAACCGGCGATGTATACACAATCTACTTTAGCAAAAACCCGATAACGGATATTCATGCGGCTGGTGTTGATGTTGCGGGCTCCGGAATTGCCAGAGGATCGCAGGCTTACTCTCACGTACTCCGCGCGCCTTCAAATGATCAGTCGGTTACCTACTATTATGCCGTTACATCAACCGATCAGTCCGGCAACGAAAGTCCGGCCAGTATAGGTACCGCCGAAATTACAAATACTGCAAAAGGCTACGCGGTAATCTCACAGAGCACTCCTACGTTTACTGCCGACGGTGATCTGAGCGAATGGAGCGGCATCAAACCGTTTAGAATGTTCCCCTCCGACGGAAGCGGTACTGTAGTAGTGAACACGAAGATCGACGGCGATAACGACTGCTCGGCAAACGGCTACGTTGCTATTGATCAGACATATCTTTATGTAGCATTCGATGTTACTGACGACATAGTATTCTTCGATCCTTCTCTCAGCTCATGGCTTAACGATAACGTCGATCTTTTCATCGGCCTTTATGACTTCCACGGAAAGACACACACAAGCCTGAAGAGAGGCGCAACACCTGATTATCATTTTCGCTTTGCGAAAGACAGAGCATTAGTAGATGGTATCACCGGTGGTGATTCCATTCTTGTGCCCGGTGACAATTATTATTGGGCGGAGAAATTCCCCTCGGGTTACGTCATCGAAGCAAAGATTCCTCTTGCCGAGCTTGCGAGCAGAGGTAAAGACAGCTCTTTTCGTTCCTAAGTCGGGCATGAGAATACCTATCGACTTTGAGGTAAGCGATAACGACGGCGACGTTGCGGCGCAGCGCGAAGGTCAGCTCGATTATTCTAAGGATGCCGAAGGAACTTCATACTCCAATTTTTCGGTATGGACTTACACCTGGATAAACGACTGGGTAACCGCTGTGGATAATAACAAACAAAGTGTAAACAGCTATACATTGTATCAAAATTATCCCAATCCGTTCAACCCTACTACGCAGATAAACTACAGTATTGAAAAAGCGGGTATGGTTACTCTGAACGTATACGATGTTCTCGGCAGAAAGGTAGCATCACTTATTAACGAATACCAGACAGCCGGATCACACACGTTAAACTTTAACGCCGCTTCTCTGGCCAGCGGGATATACTTCTACAGGCTCGAGGCCGGCAATTACAACAGTGTTAAGAAGATGATACTGATGAAATAAAAATTATCCTCCTCTGCCTCTTCTCCCTTTTGGAGAGGGGCAGTTGAGGTATGATTTACTACGATACGATGCCAGGGCTTGCTTCGTTGAGACACGACGTAAATATTTTTTTCTTAATTCCTCCGGCGGAAGTTTGAAAGTTTTCTGACCTCTGCCGGATGGTAATATTATCCGCTAAAAAATAATTTCTATTAGGAAATCGTTATGCGAAACTTTGGTAATTGGAATATAAAATTAAAAGGTTCCTCCGGCGCCGTTTTATCGTACTTCTGCGCTGCGGTTTTAAGTATCACGCTATTTTCATCGGCCGCATTTGCAGGCACCACCGGAAAGCTGGCGGGTACGATTAAGGACGCGAAAACCGGTGAACCGGTAATCGGAGCCAACGTTATTATAAAAGGAACGTATCAAGGCGCCGCAGCGGACTTAAACGGATATTATTATATAAATAATATTCAGCCGGGCGAGTACACCGTTACTATCAGCTCCGTCGGCTACCAGACGACCATAGTGGAGAAGGTGCTCATTCAGATTGATCATACCACCGCGCTCGATATCAATCTGAATCCGGCCGTTATAAATATGAAAAGCGAGGTTGTTGTTACCGCAACCAGGCCGCTCGTACGAAAGGACCTTACTTCTACTTCCGCGACTATATCTTCGAGCGATATTAAAATGATGCCTGTGGAGAGCGTTAACCAGATAGTCAACCTCCAGGCGGGCGTTATCGACGGGCACTTCAGGGGAGGCCGGTCGGGCGAGGTAGCTTATTTGGTAGACGGTCTTCCGGTTACCGACGCGTTTAACGGCGGACAGGGAATTACCGTAGAGAATTCTTCAATCAGGCAGATGGAAGTTATAAGCGGAACTTTTAACGCGGAGTACGGACAGGCGATGTCGGGTATTGTTAATATAGTTACGCAGGACGGATCTCCTTCTTTCATGATGAACGTAAGCGGCTATGTAGGGAATTATTTTACCAACCACGCGGATCTATTTCCAAACTTAAATCATATCGATAATATTCCCACTCAAAATCTGGAGCTTACGGTGAGCGGTCCTACGCCAATTCCGCATCTATCTTATTTTGCAACCGGCAGGTATTATCACAACCGCGGCTATCTATACGGACATAGAATTTTTAACACATGGGATGACGTTCCGTACTTTCCATTTGAACAGGATAAGAGTTTTTGGATTCCGCTGAATTCAGGAGACAGTTCTTATATACCTATGAATCCTTACACAAGGTATTCTTTAAACGGCAAGCTTACTTATTCTCAGCCGAAGTTTAAAATAAGCTACAGTTATTTTTACGATAATAACTGGAACAAGTATTACGATCATGCATTTGCATGGACTCCCGACGGTATAATGAACCATTACCGGGTGGATCAGACGCATAACCTGATTATCTCACATTACCCCTCGAATAATACATTTCAAACATTGAAGTTTTCGGCAAGCCTGTATAATTACGACGGCTATCTCTATGCCGATCCTTTTGATCAAAGATATGTGAATCCCACTCAGGGTATACCTACTTCGGGCTATACTTTCAGAGAAGGCGGAAATCAGGGCGGGCGCTACAAAAGATACACTTATACTTATATAGCCCAGTGGAGCCTGTCAACTCAGATAAATAAAGAACATACTATTAAAATCGGTGCGGAAGGAAGAATGTACGATCTCTACAATCATAACTGGGATCTTGTTAATCTTACCGACGGACAGGTCGACTCGACCGGCCAGGCTCTCTTCACGCCGGGCTACCCGAACGTCGGTACAATCACTAATCAGGGCAGCAACCAGATGTACAGCAAGCGCCCGTACGGCATGTCGGCTTACGTTCAGGATAAGATGGAATACGATATAATGATTATTAATGCCGGCGTAAGGGTCGACTACTTCAATGCGAACTCATCTTACCCGGCGGATTTAAAGAATCCGTATTACAATCCGCTGTTTCCGGGATACGGACAGTTCCGCAAAGCCGATCCCAAGTTCCAGGTAAGCCCCAGGCTGGGAGCTTCTTTCCCGATTACAGATAAGGGGATCATAAGATTCTCTTACGGACATTTCTTTCAGATACCGAGCTTCGAGAATCTTTATACTAACCCGGATTTTATCGTCACTCCCGGTCAGTCGCTTTCTTCCATTATGGGTAACCCCGATCTGAAACCGCAGAAGACCGTTATGTACGAGATCGGTCTACAGCAGGTACTGTTTCCGAACGTGGTTCTTAATCTCAGCGTTTATTACCGGGACATAAGGAACCTGCTCGGAATGGAGATCATCAATACATACGAAGGATTTAAATACGCAAGATTTATTAATAGGGATTACGGCAACGTAAGGGGATTTATAATAACGCTCGAAAAAAGATTCGCCGACTTCGTCGGCGCGAAATTGGATTATACTTACCAGATCGCGGAAGGCAACGCGTCCGATCCGCGGGCTGTCTATAATAATAATCAGACCAACCCGCCTATCGAAGAAACAAAAACCGTTGTTCCGCTGAACTGGGATCAGAGACATACCCTTAACCTTTCGGTAAACGTAGGACAGCCGGGCGATTGGTCGGCAGGTTTCATTTTCCAATTCGGATCCGGGATGCCTTACACCGAGGATATTAGGATCTCACAGGGAGTAAGGTTTGAAAACGGCGGAAGAAAGCCTCCCACGTATAACCTGGACCTTAGAGCGGAAAAGACTTTCAAGATAGGCGGCATAGATGTGAACACATTCCTGTTAGTTTATAATGTCCTCGACATTAAAAACGAGTACGGTGTTTATTCTACAACCGGCAGGGCAAATGTTGATCTTAATACGAAATACGCGAGCGACATTATCGGACTCAATACTATTCAGCAGTATGTAAATAACCCGAGCATGTATTCTTCGCCGCGTGAGATCAGGCTTGGATTCGGATTTGGATTTTAACGGTTTTTTTATCGGAGGAAAAATAATGTTAAAGAAATTCTCGCTAATAGTTTTTTCCCTGTTGTTGTACGGTACAGCTCTCGCACAGCTTACGCCGCAGATACAAGGATACAGAAACGAACCATTAGGGAATATACAGTACAGGCGCGAGGGTATAATGGACGGGAACCTTGTCCGTACGCTCTTTTATAACAACGGCGAAGTTGCGCAGTGGCCCTACGAGCCGTCCGCCGAATGGCCTAAAGGTACGGGACATTCGTACCTCGACGGAGTTGCTGTCCTGATCGCATCTGAAGTAACAGCTCCCGGCAACGGACAGACGATCCACTCGCTCGAAACGTCTTACAGAGAGTGGATGGATAAAGATCCAGTTACAGGAAAGATATGGGGATTGGAACCCGTTCCGGGATACGTTAATACCAATCAGACGAACGAGTACCCGTTTGAAAAAGCGACCCCCGCAATCAATACAAATCCGCATACATGGCCGAAAGAATGGCCGACGGCGCTCGGATTAAGACCCGACTGGAACGGCTACTGGTACGGCTATTTCGGCAAGGGAGTTCAGAACGCGGACTTCGAAACGTTCTTTGTTATGGATGATTCGCAGGATAAAGAATTCACAAGACTTCCTTATTTATATTATCCTATCGTCAGCGACTCGGCCAGGGGCGGACTGGGAATCAGAGTGGAGGTAAGAGGCTTCCAATGGTCGCACGTTCTTGCAGAGGATAATATATTCTGGCATTACGACATAGTGAACATCTCCGATAATAATTACGATAAATCTGTATTCGGTTTTTATACGGATCCTGGTGTGGGCGGAACGGACGATTCCGGCGACGATAACGCTTCTTTCGATACCAAGCTGGATATCGCATACGCTTACGATACCGACGGAAAGGGTGTTCCCGATAATTGGAAAACCGGTTATATCGGATATGCATATCTTGAAAGTCCCGGCAACGCTACTAACGGAATCGACGACGATGAAGACGGAATGATTGACGAAAGAAGAGACGACGGAATAGATAACAACCACAACTGGGTTCCTTACTCGGATGTTAACAACAACGGCAAGTGGGATAAAGACGAGCCGCTGAACGACGACGTCGGGCAGGACGGCATCGGTCCCTGGGACCTGGGGTACGCCGGTCCGGATCTAGGCGAAGGCGACGGCAAGCCGACACACGGCGAACCTCATTTCGATGAAACGGATAAGGACGAGTCGGATCAGATAGGTCTCACGTCGGTGTCAATCTACAGACTCGGCGACGGCGGTACCGGCGGCGGCTGGCCTAAAGACGACGAAACTATGTGGGGAAAAATGACCTATCATAATTTCGATACCACTCTTCACAATTCGAACATAAGCATGGTTTTCTCTTCAGGCCCGTTCCCGTGGGATCAGGGACAGAGGGAAAGATTTTCGATGGCGTTAGTCTTCGGAACCGATCTCGATAATCTTATCTTTCATAAGGAAACTGTTCAGGAAATTTACAACGCGAATTACAACTTTTCAAAGCCTCCTATGAAGCCGACCTTAACCGCGGTTCCGGCAAATCACAAGGTTTTCCTATACTGGAATAACATCTCCGAACAGTCGAGAGATCCGTTCCTCGGATTTCAGGACAACGATCCGCTTAAAGGATACAAGAAAGATTTTGAAGGCTATCTTATATATAGAAGTACGGAAGCCGAGTTTAACGATATCAAAACAATTACGGATTCCAAAGGCGCGCCGACTTACTGGAAGCCGATCGCGCAGTTCGATCTGAAAGATTCCATTTCCGGTCCCGACCCTGTGGGCATAAACGGAGCAAGCTTCTGGCGGGGCAGCAACACGGGGCTTCAGCATTCGTTTATAGATACAAACATTGTTAACGGTCAAAAATATTTTTACGCTTTATGCGCCTACGATATGGGCGACGTTAAGTTCGGCTCGAACGGTCTGCAGCCCACCGAGAACAGCAAGATAATTTCGGTGGACTATTCCGGCAACGTAAACTTTATAGATATAAACTGCGCGGTCGTTACGCCAAACGCTCCGGCGGCGGGTTACGTGCCTCCCCAGATACTGGGTAATACCGATCATGTAATCAGCGGTCTCGGCACCGGCTCTATGAGAGTTAACGTGTTGAACCAGGAGGTTATTCAAGATGGTGCATCGTATGATGTTAAATTTAACTCGGGGGGAACTTATCCCAAATACTGGACACAGTCCTTCAATGTGTACAGAACATTGAGCGGAAAGACGGATACTCTTCTTTTGAACATTGACTCCACGTACATAGGCGGCGGGAGGGTCAGCGCTCCTTTCGACGGAATGACCGTGACGATATTGAACGATACAACCGTTACGGTTAACGATACCGCAACCGGCTGGCTTATAGGAAACAGCAACCTTGAGATGTGGGTGCTTAAAGACAGGACGAGCAAGGCTTTGCCTTACCCGGCCGATTATTCGATCGAGTTTTCGGATTCGCCGCAGGACACTACGTTCCTCAACGCTCCGCCGCTGTATCCTAAGATACCGATAAACTTTAAAGTTATGAACCTAACCAAGGGATACAAGGCAAAGGTAATATTGATGGACGTCGACGGTTCCAAATCGCTGACCCCGGGAGATACTATTCAAATATGCGAATTCAAGGGCCCCCCCTCTATTTCCAATCTGCAGATAGCCTGGAACGTAGCTTACGGCATGCCTGCGGATCCCAGCGCTACGCCGGTCGAGCCGAAGTCAGGAGATAAGTTTGTCATTCGAACTAACAAGCCGTTCTTATCCGGCGATTATTTTTCATTCTCAACAAAGCCCTATTCTACCGATAACGCGATGGCGGCAAATTCTCTGTCCGATATAAAGGTTGTTCCTAATCCTTACATAAGCGCCGACAAATGGGAGCCGAAAAATCTAAACTTTACGGGCAGAGGGGAAAGAATGATAGAGTTCACCCACCTTCCCAAGAAATGTACGGTGAGAATATATACAATTGCCGGTGCTTTGGTTAAAACTTTATATAAGGACTCGGGACCGTCCGACGGCTCGCTGTTCTGGAATCTCGTTACCGAGGACGGTATGGACGCCGCGTACGGCTTATACATTTTTCATGTAGACGCACCCGGAGTCGGCGAACACATCGGTAAATTTGCTCTAATCAAATAGCGGAGAAAACAATGAAGAGAGTTTTAAGAATAGTTGCGATAATCATTTTTTTTGCTACATTCCTGTATCCGCAAAGTTTCGTTTCCGATGTATCTAAAAAGGGAACGACGGCGGCTCCGTTTTTATCGATAGGCGAGGGTGCCAAGGCAACGGCTATGGGCAGCGCTTTTGTGGGTATAGCAGACGATCCGAGCGCGATATACTGGAATCCCGCCGGACTTTCGAAGCTGCAGGGCGTAAACATGATATTCGATCATACAAACTGGATAGCGGGAATATCCTATAACTTTGTAGCCGCTTCTTATGGCCTAGGAGATTTGGGTACCGTCGGCTTCAGCTTTACTTCCTCCAATTACGGCGATATGAGAGTAACTACTATAGACGAGCCCGAAGGTACAGGAGAGGTTTTCACGGCCAACGATATGGCGATCAGCCTTGCTTATGCCATAAGCTTAACGGAAAATTTTTCGATAGGGTTCAATCCTAAGTTCATTTATCAAAGCATCTGGAACATGAACGCTAGTGCCTTCGCTCTCGATCTCGGAGTTCAGTACAGAACGCCGTTCGACGGCGCGATTCTGGCCATGTCGATCTCAAATTTCGGAACGAAAATGCAAATGCAGGGAACCAACAGCGTAGTGCTAGTCGATCTTGATCCGCTGAACGGCGGGAACAACAATAAGATTCCCGCGAACTTATCGACCGGCGAGTGGTCGCTGCCGCTCACCTATAGAGTCGGTATAGCGTACGAGCCTGTTAAGACTGAAACAAACAGAATTACTCTTGCTGTTGACGCTCTTCATCCGAGCGATAATTACGAAAGCCTCAACGTCGGCGGCGAGTATACATACAACGATTTCATTTCCGTCAGGGGAGGATATAAATCTCTTTTCCTGAAAGATTCGGAGGAAACTTTCGCGCTCGGTTTCGGAATTAAGCAGTATCTTCTCCATAACGTCGCGATAAAGGTTGATTACGCTTATCAGAATTTCGGAAGATTAAATAACATTCAGAAATTTTCGGTGGGAATAACATTTTAATGAGAATAATAACAGTTGTCTTGTTTGCAATACTTTTCCAATCATTCTTACATGCACAGAAAGTATACGTAAATCAAGCGGGTTATATTCCTAATTTTAAAAAACTCGTATACGCTTCGGAGCCGGCGGACAGTTTTTTCGTAATTGCTAGAAACACGAAGGAGATTAAGTACCGCGGCCCGCTGTCATTAATCAGATCCGGACGATGCCTCAACCGGCCTTGCGGTTTACCTGGGAGATTTTTCGGATCTGAACATTCCCGGTTTATACTATATCCGTACCGGGGCTAATGACACATCCTACGATTTCAGCATAGATAATTCCGCTTACAAGGACGCACTATATAAATCAATAAAGGGCTTTTACTACCAGCGCTGCGGAACCGCTTTAACCGAACAGTACGCGGGCGTTTATAAAAGAGCGGCGTGTCATTTAAATGATGCTTTTCTTCATTCATCAACCGGATCGAGCGGAGTAATTAATGAAACAGGCGGATGGCACGACGCGGGCGATTACGGAAAGTATGTGGTAAACGCCGGAATAACCGTAGGCACCCTGCTTATGGCGTACGAACTTTTCCCCGAGAGATTCAGTTTTGATGACCTGAATATTCCCGAGAGCGGAAATGCGGTTCCGGATATTCTTGATGAAGCAAGATACGAACTGGACTGGTTATTTAAAATGCAGGCTTCTAGCGGGGGAGTTTACTTCAAGGTTACGAGGGAAAACTTTTCCGGTTTCGTGATGCCTTCCAACGATACCGCCAACAGATATATCTATCAAATATCGTCCACCGCCACCGCCGATTTTGCCGCCGTTATGGCAAGAGCCTCAAGAGTGTATGCCGACTTCGATTCGGCCTTTTCTTCCGAATGTCTCGCCGCCGCAGTTAAAGCCTGGGCATTTCTAAAAGCTAACCCGAGCATTGTACCAACCGGCGGATTTAAAAATCCGGGCGGAACCAATACGGGCGAGTACGGTGACGGCAATGACAGCGACGAAAGACTTTGGGCAGCCGCCGAGCTTTTTGCAGTTACAGACGGGACTGAGTACAATGATTATTTTACATCACATTATGGTAACGGTCAGATCAATTCCGAAATGGGCTGGCAGAATGTAAGAATCATGGCGCTGCTGACTTATCTGACTTTAACCCGTCCCGCTTCATCATCCGCGGCGCAGGCAAAAATACAAAGCTCACTTATGAACTATTGCTACAATTTGATAACGGAAATAAATAACAGCGGGTTTCGTGCCGCAGTTAAGCCCGGAGAGTTTAACTGGGGAAGCAACTCAAACGCCTTAAACAGAGCAGTAGTATTAATAATCGGCTACGATTATATGAAGGATCCGGATCTTCTCACCGCGGCACAGGATCAGCTAAACTATATATACGGATGCAACGCCAACAATATTTCGTACGTAACGGGAGTAGGAGAACATCATGTTATGCATCCGCATCACCGTCCGTCCGCGGCAGACGGTATTACGGAACCTGTACCGGGATTACTTGCCGGCGGCCCCGATCAGTATCTGAATGACGATGTTTTAAAAGCGCATTATACTTCGGCTACTCCGCCCGCTTTGTGTTATATCGATGACCAGGGAAGCTATGCTTCAAATGAAATTGCTATAAACTGGAATGCCCCGCTGGTATTTGTAACGGGATATTTTAATTACGAGGGTAATGTTACGGGCGTAGAAAAATATAACATCAATATTCCGCGGCAGATAGAACTTGATCAGAACTTTCCAAATCCGTTCAACTCAACTACGGTTATTAGTTACCGGCTGAATAAATCGTCGAATATCAGATTTAAGGTTTTTAATGTACTGGGCAGGCTTCTGCTGGATAAAGATCTCGGAATTAAAAACCCTGGAGAGAACCAGGTTGCCTGGAACGGTACCGACAACAAAGGAAATTCCTTGAGCTCGGGAGTTTACTATTTTACTTTGTCGGGCGCCGGGGTCTTCAAAAAAATGATTCTGCTGAAATAAGCCGGCAGCTTATCTCATCATTTTAAATAAAAGCCTGCCGAAACGTAGCCTACCCAATGCTTATAAGAAAACGGCGCGGTCAATCCCATATGAGTATCGGTAATCGGAATTACGCCTGCGGTTTTGGAATCCGAGTAGCCGAATATTTTTCCGGTCAATGATTTTCCTGTTGCCTTTTTAATCGTTTTCTCCGTCGTAAGGAGTCCGAAAGGTATGGAGTACATTCCGCACCAAAGGGGACTTACATAATCCTTGCTTTCAGGTTTGCCC
Source organism: uncultured Bacteroidota bacterium (assembly GCA_963787005.1). Taxonomy (GTDB): domain Bacteria; phylum Bacteroidota; class Ignavibacteria; order Ignavibacteriales; family Ignavibacteriaceae; genus FEN-1297. Next base: position 6,250 of record CAWBBX010000035.1, on the reverse strand, counting down.
CATAAATTATTTGTCAGCTCCTTAATCTTGTCTTGATTTAATTTTCCCTCAAACGCTGCTTTAGCTATCTGTTTATCTACCGTGGTTCCTTTAGTATGAGCGCTTTTGTCCTCGCCGTACGGAGCGTTGTTAAAATCTTTACCGTAGTGATTAGCATCCGATGAGATTAAGAAGAATATATCTTTGCCCGGTTTCATTTTGTTCTTTTTCATATACTCTGAGATGATGTCCGACAGATTATCGCTGATAGCGTCCATTCTTACGAGAGGCATATGCGTAACCATAATCGGTGTAATTTTCACTTTTCTATTATAGTATTGAAGGAAAGGCACCAAAGCTTCTATTGAATGTTCTATGTCCTGCGCTTTATCATTTACTTCAAAGTATTGAGTATCGAGCCTGCTTTTTATAAACTCCCTTAGCGGCGATATCGAAACGTTCCCGTAAGGTCCATGCCAGAAATCGTAATCGTCAAAAAACAGTATGTTGCGCGGATCGTTCAAAGCTTTTCTCACAGTTCCGTGGGTTACTCCGAAAATGACGACTTCCTTTGCTTTGATTAATTTGTAGAGCGGATAATAAATTTTTGCGGCATAAAGATAATCGTCGTGAGGAGAAATTCCCGCGACAAGATTTTCCGAAGAGAATTCCTTGCCGCCTTTATTGTGACTGTCGAGGTACGACATTAGCTCGTTCATTTCATCGGGGTGCCAGCAGAAGCCCACGTCGTCCCTTATCGGTCTGATATTCTGAGCCATAGCAGACTCCGTTATTAAGAGTGAAAGTATTAACACGGGAAGAAATAATAATGAAATGTATTTCATTTTAATCCCTGTAAATGATTAGGATTTTTCTTGTCAATAATGTTAAGCAAAACTAGTTTAAAACGAAAAATTAATCTTAAAATGTTCGACTTGAAAAAGGAATTTGATCCGTCAAAGCCGGGCCACCGGTAAGGCGGGGCAGGCAAGTAAATCAAATTCCTAGGAGACTGTGTCTTGTTAACAATTGTTCCGGTCGGTTGAATTTTCTTTCGTAGGCATTTGATTTATCAAATGCTCATGCAATAGATTAATTCTAAATTATATACGATTATCCTTTTGCAGAGTTTAAAATAAAAAAGCCCAATGATCGGGCGACCACGGGCTTTAACTCTTTTGCTTCAAAAGGCAGGGGAGAACCTTTTGAAAGAGTCGAGATAAAAATATGCTGAAATGCTATTCGATGCAATAGTTCCCAATTGAAAAATGTTGCGATGTGACATAAATAACAAAAATCGCTAGGAAAAATGAAGTTTATTTAACCTGTTTTAACTTCGAAGACGGTAATAAAAAACAAGAGTTCTGTTTACAACAAGTTAGAGACCGTTTTGTTGCTGTTATTTTGACATTCCGCTAAATGCACCGATGTAGAAAGAATAAAATTTTCATACACAAAGCAAAATAAACTGCGGTCTTGCCGGAATTTTTTACCATAGTAATTATTAATTGTTTATATTTTACCCCGTCAATAGTTCACTAGGGGTGGCTTCATTTATCTTCACTATACTTACCGACACCCATGAAGACTGCCGTCGCAATATTTATAGATTTTGAAATCCGTAAAGCCTATTAAATATGAAGCCGCTTGTTTCATGAATAACGATAGATATATTTCAGTATTCATCGCAACGGATCATATCTTCCATCAAAATATTACGAAATAAAAAATATGTCAACGCGCATTTTGAATCAATTTATCTTTCTTTCATTTGCCTTCCTGACTTTTTCTTATACCTCAGCTCAAATAACAAACCTAAAGTTTGAACATTTAACTGTTGAAAACGGTCTTTCGCAGGATGTGGTTACATCGATTATTCAGGACAGATCAGGGTACATGTGGTTCGGCACGCAGGACGGCCTGAATAAATATAACGGCTACAATTTCAAGGTGTATAAGAACAATCCTTTCGACTCAACTTCGTTATCCGATGCGTGGATACAGGTTATTGCCGAAGATGATTCGGGCAATATCTGGGCAGGCACGCAAAGTTCAGGCGTATTTGTTTACGACAGAGTGAGCGGGAAGTTTACCCATTATTCAAACAAGCCCGGAAAAGAAAACTCACTGATTAATAATAGGGTCTGGACCATAAAATCGGATAAGAAGGGCATTATCTGGATAGGTACATCAGGAGGATTGGACCGTTTTGATATTCAAAAGAAAATATTTAATCACTATACGGTACACAACGGCAGCCTAAATAACAACGCCGTAAATTCAATTTTCGAAGATAGAGCGGGTTTCATATGGGCAGGGACTTTCGGCGGAGGGCTGAACAAGATCCGGCCCGGCCGGAATGCCGGAACCGATTCTTCCGGAAGCGGAAATAAAGTTTTTAAATTTAAAGCCGGGCACTCGAAGCAGGACGGCATAAACTATATTAAGACTATCTTCAGTGAAAGCGATTCGGTTCTGTGGCTCGGTACACTGAACGGACTGGTAAGGTTTGAAACCCATACCGGTAATTATTCGAGTTTCTTTCCGGTGGATCCTGCCGAAAGCGAGGAACCGAATCAGAATTACATAATGAGCATTGCGGATGCAGGGAAAGGTAAGCTGTGGATCGGGACGCATAATTCCGGTTTAAATCTGTTCGATAAGTTAACGGGCAGGTTTATAAAGATCGTTCACAATCCCTTAGACAACGAAAGCCTGAGCGACAATTACGTTAGGGCAATATTCAAAGACAGAACGGGAATTTTATGGGTAGGCACTGGGAGAGGAATAAATAAGAGAATACCGAACTCTCAGAATTTTGTAAACCTTAAGCACATTAAAGGAAAAGAGTCGACTTTAAGTGCGGATGAGATTACATCCATTATAACAGATAAAAAAGGTACGATTTGGGTCGGCACCTGGGGCGGCGGGCTGAATAGTCTCGATCGGGGATCAAATATTTTTAAACACTATAAGTACCGGCGATCCGATTCCCGGAGTTTGCCGGATAATATTGTATGGTGTACATACATCGACAGGGAAAATAATTTCTGGGTCGGTACATACGCGGGTATCAGCCGCTTCAACCGGGCTTCCGGAACATTCGACAGACGGCCGTTTGGAAAAGCTGAGCTCAGTCACAACAACATTTCCGCTATATATCAGGACAACGCAGGCACATTGTGGGTAGGAACCTGGGGCGGGGGATTGAACCGTTACGATAAGCGGCTCAACAAATTCTTTTATTATAAAAATAATCCTGCGGATTCCGGAAGTATAAGCGATGATTTTATCACCGGGATATTTCAGGATAAGTCGGGTAACTTGTGGATAGCTACCAACGGCGGCGGTTTGAACAGGTACGATTACACCAAAGACAGATTTTACAGATATATGTACAATCCCAATGACCCCGCTTCACTGAGCAGCAATAACGTCAGGAGTATTTTTGAGGGCAGCAGCGGAAAATTATGGATCGGCACATGGGGCGGGGGAATAAATGAATTTGATTTCAGCACCGGTACTTTTAAAAGTTATACGGAAAAAAACGGACTCGCCAATAACGTTGTGTACGGGATTCTTCAGGACAATAACGGTAATTTGTGGATCAGCACCGACGCGGGACTTTCGAGGTTTAATACAAAGAACAGACATTTTATTACATACGAAAAGAAAGACGGAACGGGAAACTATCAGTACGGGTCTGGATATAGCAGAGCGGGCGACGGACTTATGATCTTCGGCGGAGTGAACGGACTGACCATGTTTTACCCCGGTGATATTTCCGTAAATAAGAATCCGCCGCCTGTAGTGATAACTTCTTTTAAAATTTTTAATAATGATTTGAAACTCGGAAAAACCGTATCCGAGACAAAGGAAATTGAACTGTCTTATTCGGACAATGTCTTTTCCATCGGGTTCGCGGCGCTGGACTATACGCGCCCGGATAAAAATATGTACAGGTATAAGCTCAAAGAATTTGAGAAAAGGTGGATATATTCCGGCAGCGACCGTACCGCGAGCTATACCAACCTGAATCCGGGTACATACGTTTTTACCGTTCAGGCATCCAACAACGATAACGTGTGGAACGAGACCGGCACTTCTCTAATTATTAGGATAATACCCCCGTTTTGGGCTACCTGGTGGTTCCGCGGGGCTGCCACTTTAGTTTTACTGCTTCTTATTTTTACCGCGTATAAGATTAGAATAAAAAATATAAAAAGAAGAAACGCTTATCTTCAGAAAATAGTTCGTGAAAAAACTTATGAGCTTGAGAACGAAATTAATGTCCGTAAACAAACCGAAACTGCTTTGAGAACATCGGAAGAACAGCTTAAAGAACTGAACGCGAGCAAAGATAAATTTTTCTCCATCATATCTCACGATCTAAAAAGTCCCTTTTTCGCTCTTCTCGGTTACACGGAATATCTCGAAGAAGATTTTGAGCAGATGAACCGGAACGAGATAAAGTCAATTGTAGGCAACATAAATAAAATACTTAAGAGGCTGGCTGTGCTTACCGACAATCTTCTAAACTGGTCGAAATTTAAGCTTGGAAGAATCGATTTTGAACCGGTCGAAGCAAATTTAAAAGATGTTGCCGAAAGCGCCTTAAGCGTAATCGAAATAAATGCCGTGAAAAAGAAGATAGATATAGAAAATAATATCGATTCGGGAATTGAGATTTACGCCGACAAAGATCTGATGATTTCAGTAATACAAAATCTCGTAGCCAATGCCATCAAATTCAGCCGGGCCGGCGGAAAGGTTATTATATCTTCGGCTAAGAAAACTGATGTGGTTGAGGTGAGCATATCGGATAACGGTGTAGGAATCAGTAGGGAAAATCTGGATAATTTATTTAAAATAGATATAACACATTCCACCGTTGGCACGGAGGATGAACAGGGGAGCGGACTAGGATTAATCGTCTGCAAGGAATCCGTCGAGAGAAACGGCGGAACTATTCGGGCGGAAAGCGAACCCGGTAAGGGTTCAACTTTCACCTTCTCCGTACCCCTTTTCAATAAACAATAACAGCCTGCCGATTACAGTTAAATCTGCATTACCTAGCTACGAGGTCAAGCCGCTCTTTCTTTGCAAGAAGTTCTTCTTTGCTTTCCGCATGATCGGGATCGGGAATAATGCAGTCGACCGGGCAGACGGCAACGCATTGAGGCTCGTCGTGAAAACCAACACATTCGGTGCATTTGTCAGGCACAATATAAAAGTAGTCGAACGAGATCGGCTCGAGCGATTTTCCCTCCAGCTGCCATTCGACCCCTCCTTCGTAAATTGCAGTGTTCGGACATTCGGGCTCGCAGGCCCCGCAGTTTATACATTCATCAGTTATTAATAAAGCCATTTTCTATCCTTAATTTCATTAATGTTATATAGCAATAACCGTCTAACCTTCCTGGGAAAGTCGCTCTGTTTTTACGCTTCTAATTTATCGTCTGCGCGGCAGGATGAAATTGACTTAAGTCAGCAAAGAGCTTTTTGTAGGAGAAAATATACCGGCGAAAAACCTTTTCTACTTTAACTTATATAATTTCCACCACGGGGTACCGGGATATGAATGATGCTCGTGATGATAACCGAAAAAATAGCACGAAAGCATGGCAAGAATGTGATTTCTTTTTCTCGTCCTTGAGTTGTGCGGCTCCATTCCAGGGGAGTGCGGCCGCTTGTGGGGAAAGTATGTTCCGAAGTAGAACAGCTGGAGGGTGCTGATAAGTGAGGGTATTATCCAGTACAGCAGCAAGGAAGGCCTGGTGAACCAAATATTCAGGATATTAAAAGCGATTCCCATAGCGATCAGCTGTGTTAAGCTTAAATATCTTAGCATGAATATGAGCCACCACGCGAAAAAATTATTTGACCCTGAATAAAAGTCGGGATCTGAAATTGTGCCGGGTGACGAATGATGAAGCCTGTGATTGCGCTTTAATTTTTTATATGAGAAAGCCGCGTACAAAACGGCAGAAATTCTCCCGGTTAAATCGTTGACCGTTTTATTCCGGCTCACGGTTCCGTGCATGGCGTCGTGTGAAGTAATGAACAGGCCGGTATATAGATATGCTTGCAATATTATATGCAAAATAACTACCGCGGCACCCGGGTATTCGTTCAAGAAGAGGAGGCAATAAAGAAGATGCCCTGCCCAAAGTGATATGATAACAAGCGAATAGAATATTCCCATAAAGTCCGTGACAAATTAATTTAGAAATATGTTCAGCAGGAAAAAGAATATGATTTGTGAAAGAAA
>CAWBBX010000034.1:0-36445 GCA_963787005.1 uncultured Bacteroidota bacterium | reverse complement strand
AGGCGGCGATGAAGAGAACACAGCAGCAGAAGATATCGAACTATGTTTCGAAGAATCCTCTGGATGCTGCCAAACTAATAAATGCATGGTTACACGAAGATGAATTCTAATGCACAAATGGGGTTAAAGGACCCTAGGAATGCCGGTATAACCGGGGCTCAGAAGGCAGCACTATTATTAATAGCGCTGAACGTAGAAAACGCGGCCGAAGTATTTAAATTGCTGGACGTCGGCGAGGTTGAGCTCATTACAACAGAAATATCGAAGGTCAAGAACATTCCTTCGCAAACGGTCGACCTGGTAATGGAAGAATTTTATCAAATGGTCACCGCTAGGGAATACGTTCTTGAAGGCGGTCTCGAGTTTGCGCAAGCCGTTCTTGAAAAATCGTTCGGCCTCAATAGAGCCAGCGAGATAGTCGAAAAGGTCAAGAACCTTACCACACTGAAGGGCTTCGACGTGCTCAAGAAAGCCGACTCGACCCAGCTCGTCAATTTTCTCAGTAAGGAACATCCGCAGACCATCGCACTTATACTTGCTCACCTGAATCCGGAGCAAACTGCCAACGCTCTTAAAGAACTGCCCGATGATGTGAGGACGGAAGTTGTATTTAGAATAGCGACCCTCGGTAAAATTTCGCCGCAGACATTAAAGCATATAGAAAAAGTAGTAGACGATATGGCCGGGCTGAGTATGGGGCAGTCGTTGAGCAAAATAGGGGGACCTAAATGTCTTTCCGCGGTATTGAACCGTACGAACATCGGATTGAGTAAAGAGATACTCGAACAGCTCGAACAAAAAGACGCGGATGTTGCCTATGAAGTTAAACGGCTGATGTTCCTCTTCGAAGATATTATAAATATTCAGGACAAAGATATTCAGAAAATACTCAGAGAAGTCGACAGAAAAGATCTTGCGCTCGCGCTTAAGACAGTCGACGATAAGCTTAAAGACAAGATATTCTCCAACATGTCAGAAAGAGCTTCCGAACTTCTTAAAGAAGAGCTACAGTACATGGGTATGGTTAAGCTGAAAGAAGTTGAAGCCGCTCAGGCCAAAGTAATCGACGTAGTAAAAACGCTCGAAGAAAACGGCGAAATCGCTCTCAGCATGAGAGGCAACGCGGAAGAAGTATATGTCTGAGATAATAAAATTAAACGCCAAATCGAAGAACTTGAACGTTACACTGAAAAATCCCCGCGAGTCCAAAGGCATAGAAACGGAGCGGGAGGAAGATTATTTCAAGAAGCAGCTTGAACAGAATTACGAGGAAGGACACCTTGCGGGTCAAAAGGAGGCGGTGGAAAATCTTGAGAAGGATTATTCCAATAGGCTCCAGAAGAAAGTAGAATATATGGACAAGGTGCTGAAAGTGTGCAACACGAAGCTTAGCGATTATGATAAGGCATTCGATGAGATAGTGATAAGACTTTCTCTTACAATCGCGGAACGGATTGTTAAAAGGGAGATACTGCAGGATTCTATCATAAATAATGTATTGAAGGACTCTATCAGAAAAGTGCTCGGCGCAAACAATATGATTGTAAAGCTCAATCCCGCCGATTTTGATATTATTACGTCGCAGGGCGGCAGTGATTTCGGCCGCGACACTCTTTCGAAAATTAAGTTCGAATCCGACGAAAGAATTGAGCCGGGCGGATGCATGGTGGAGACGGACATAGGCAACGTGGACGCCAGGATTTCGTCGCAGGTTAACGAAATGAAAAAACAGCTCGAAGCCGCTATTAAATAAAACGAAATTATGGAACTCGCAGAAAAATACAGAGAAAGATATAAAAAGCTTCTCAGCCGTATCGACCCTATTAAGATTAACGGCAAGGTAACAGATGTTATAGGTCTTGTTATTATCTCAAGCGGACCCAACGTTTCACTGGGCGAAGTTTGCGTGGTCATTGACAAAGACGGAAATCATGTATGTAATTCCGAAGTGGTCGGCTTTAAAGAAGGCAAGGTACTATCAATCGCTCTTGGAGAGGTACAAAGGATTTCCCCCTCGTGCGAGATCATTGCTTCGGGGAAAAGTTTTTCTATAGGTGTAGGGAATAAACTTTTGGGCAGGGTTATCGACGGATTGGGAATTCCTATAGACGGCAAGGGTGAAATTGAAACAACTTCGTTGATGAGTATCTACAGTGAGCCGCCCAATCCGCTGCAGAGGAAACGAATATCCCAACCGCTTCAGACCGGAATAAGATCGATAGACGGACTATTAACAGTCGGTAAGGGACAAAGATTGGGAATTTTTGCGGGAAGCGGTGTAGGAAAGAGCGTTACCCTCGGTATGATAGCTCGAAACACCAACGCCGACGTTAACGTAATTGTCCTGATAGGCGAGCGCGGAAGAGAAGTAAGAGAATTCATCGAAAAGGATTTAGGAGAAGAAGGGCTTAAAAGATCGGTGGTTATAGTAGCAACAAGCGACAAGTCCGCTCTGGTAAGAATGAAAGGTGCCTTTATCGGTACTACGATTGCGGAATATTTTAGAGATCAGGGATTGGATGTAGTTTTGATGATGGACTCTGTTACAAGATTTGCGATGGCGCAAAGGGAAATCGGACTCACAATCGGCGAGCCTCCAACAACGAAAGGCTATACTCCTTCGGTATTTGCCCTGCTCCCTAAGCTGCTTGAGAGAGCAGGCACCACCGAAAACGGATCCATTACAGGTTTTTACACCGTGCTTGTAGACGGCGACGATATGACCGAGCCTATAGCCGACGCGGTGCGTTCTATTCTTGACGGTCACGTTGTTCTTTCTAGAAAACTTGCTAACAAGGGGCAGTTTCCGGCGGTCGATACTCTTCAGAGCGTAAGCCGTGTAATGCCCGACGTTGTAGACAAAGCGCACCGGAAGAGAGCGGTAGTCTTTAACGAGATCTTAGCTACTTACAAGGAAGCGGAAGACCTTATTAATATAGGAGCGTATGTGAGGGGTAGCAATCCGCAGATAGATCACGCGCTTCAAAAAATAAATTTTTTAAGGAACTTCCTTAAACAGGACATGACGGAAAAAGTTACGTACGAGGAAACGATAGAGCAGTTGAACGAAATTGTGGAAGAACCTTTGGGGTAAAAAATGGCAAAGTTTGAATATAAGTTTCAGTCGATTCAGCATGTTAAAGAAATGCAGAAGAAAAGGGCGCAGAAGGATTTATCAATTATAGAAATGGAAATTGAGAAATGCAGGAACGAATACGATAATCTTCAAAAGATGGAAGATGAAAGCAAACGGGATATGCCTCTTAAAGGTATAACCGTCGCCGATATTAAGTTTAGAAAAGGTTATGAACTTTGTATTAGTCAAAAACGCGAAGTGATTCTGAAGAAAATCGACGAGCTTCTCGCTAAAAAAGAAATAAAGATGGCGGAACTGGTTAAGAAAAGCAAAGAGCATAAGATATTCGATACGTTAAAAGAATCTTACCTGGAGAAATTCAACAAGAAACAGAATAAGCTGGAACTGAATCAGATTGATGAAATAGCAACTCAAAAGTATGTCAGGTACAACAAGTGAAAGAAAAAATCATATACATAATTGTTTTTCTCGCGGCATTTGCCCTCACGTCTGGGGGAGTACTGTACATGAATTCGCACTACAAAGATATATTTAAATTTGATTTTACCCCGATAAAGACGGTTCATAAGACAGATTCGAAGAAGGCGAACGGTACTGTAGGAATTTCGTCGGAAGATTTTTCCGAGTTCAAAATATATATGCAGAAAGAATTTAAGAACGAGATCTTTGATTCTCTAAAATCTCTGTATAAAAAAAGTGAAAAGGTAGATACCGTTTACGCTAAAGTATTTAAAGATTCGGTTCTCCTCGACAGTTTGAACAATATCTCCAGGGCTCTTAAAGAAACTAAGGACATATTATTTGCCAATCAAAAGAAATTATACGCCGCGGCAAAGGCTCAAGATAACAGCGGAACGATGAAAGACAGCAACTATGTAGAGTGGACAAAGCAGACTGCTAAGCTGTATGAAGCGATGGATCCTAGGAAAGCCGCTAAAATAATACAGAGTTATTCCGATAATGTAGCGAGGGATATCCTTTACACAATGAGACAAAAGAAAGCTGCCGATATTTTGGCTGAACTAAATCCAGAAACAGCTAACAGAATTACGAAAGCAAAATAAAATGTTATTTAATCCTCTGTTCATACAACCTTCGCAACCGGTCGATAAAGGAGTATTGCCGAAGTCAGCTAAACTTAACAAGACTTCATACCTGTTTTCGGATATTATAAAAGTTTTTCATTTAAGCTCCCAGCTAAAAGGCGAAACTGTCGGCGATAACACAACCGGCGATGCTAAACTGCTGAACTCGTTTCTCGAAAAGCTAAAAGGCATGAAAGGAATAAGCTGGAATAAAGCTGCCGACGGCAGCATAACATTTAATTTAAACGGTTCAACGGATTTACTAGAGTTTATTAAGAATATTTTTTCCGGGGATTCCGGTGCATCAGTAAACAAAGCCGGCTTACTCGTTCAAGACGGTGCGAGCGATACGGGGGCAAGCCTGCAGAAGCTTTTCGCCACTAAAGAAGACTTTATCGGGTTCCTGAACCAGTTCTTAACAAAGATTGCTGTGTCCGATAACGGTTCGACAGCGGCGGCTTCGGGCAGCAACAACGGTAAAGACACCAAGACTTCAAAAGCCGACAGCGCGGCACTGGAAGCTATAGTAGCATCTATTCTTCTAAACAACCAGGCTACGCTGAATTTAAATTTCGGGGATAAGCAGTTAAAGATAGACATAGTTAAATCTGCTCCGGATCAAAACATTCATGATAATCTTGCAGGTTATAATTTTACAGGAACTGCAAAAAGCTCACCTGCGGGATTAATAAATATTTCGGTAAATGGTACGGACAATAATACCCAGGGAGCGCTGGGGCAATTGTTGGAACTGGGAACCCCGGCCGACATCCCGAAAGTGTTATCGGTATTTAAGATGAACCTTGCAACTTCTGCGGAAAGCGCGGCGGCGGATAAAAAGAATCCGGACGTAACAACAGCTGCTGCGGATAATACATCCGGCAAACCCGCGGCTTCGCAGTTAATGAGCAGCGGCAAAACTTTAGATCCCAAAATAGCGGCGGAATTAAAAACCGTAGCCGATATGGGCGGTATTAAAAATTTAAAGAGTCTAAAATCAGCTGTTGAGAACGCTTTAACCGGAAATAAGAATAACAATAATTCTCAGACCGCCGCACAGAATACTCAAAAGAACGGGGGAAATACAACTTTAAATTCAGCCGGGAACCCGAATAAAACAGCAGGAACCGAAGTTAATGTTAATTCGGAACTAAAAAATATCGGCGAACTTAAACCCATTGTAGAATCCGTATCTACCGAAAAAACGGACAGCAGTACTCCGTTGAATAAGACAGTCGACGTCAATGTTAAACAAAGTGTTCCCCGGCAGACGACTGCTCTAAATTCAGCCGGGAACCCGAATAAAACAGCGGGAATCGAAGCTAATGTTAATTCGGAACTAAAAAATATCGGCGAACTTAAACCAATTGTAGAATCCGTATCTACCGAAAAAACGGACAGCAGTACTCCGTTGAATAAGACAGTCGGCGTCAAAGTTAAACATAGTGTCCCGGGGAAAACGACTGCTGAATTAGCGGTTGAGACAGTGTTTCCAGGAAAGGAAAAAACTCTGAAGACCGTCGTACAAAAACATCAGGCTGATAATGTTACTGCAGGAAAAAATACAGACCCCGGTATAAAATCAGAAATTAAAAGTGTAATCCGGGAAAACATTAAAAATCAGATAACGGTAAAGCCAAACGACTCTCAACCGTCCGATCCTAGTAAAAACAACGATAGTACGGCACTTGCCGGCGGCGATAAAGCTGCGGCTGCCGAACGATCGAATACGACGGCAGATGTGAAATCAAATAATCAGAATAATACCGGAAACGCACAGCAAGGCGCTGAAGGGAAAAGTAGCGTCGCTTCCGGTGGTGAAAATTTACCGGGAGGATTTAACGATACTCTCAAACGAGACGGAAATAAAGAATCCTTCGATAGACCCCAGACTCCTGTAATGCAGGCGGGAAGCGTTATCGGCAAAAACGGCGCTACTAAACCGGTCGAGACTTTTATTCCGAATCATACCGAGTTGCCAGTTAAAGCAGTGAATGCCGCAGATATACTGAAAGAAATTTCAAACTTCATCGAAAAAGGCGATAAAAGCAGCATCGTTCTCAAGCTGAGACCTGAAAGTCTGGGGAAAATAAGAATAGCTCTTGATGTTGTCGATAAAGCCGTTCACGCTCATCTGCAGGTGGATAATAATACGGTGAGGCAGATTGTTCAGAGCAATATGAACGATCTTAGGCAGACGCTGGCCGCGGCCGGACTTCAACTCAGTTCTTTTGATGTTGCCCTCTCCGGTTCCGACCATAAGCATGCGAAAAATTTCGGCGCAAAAAAGAAATTCGGTCACCCTGTATCCGGTAATTCTACCGATGAAGAAGCCGAATTGACCGTCAGCAAGAGCATGGGATATAACACGTACGAATACTTAATATAGGAGGAAATTAAATGGTGAACGGTGTAACAAATACGGCAAGTACTTCGGCAAACACCGCTACTACAACGGCGGCGGGATCAAGCAGCGAACTTGGTAAGAATGATTTCCTGAAGCTAATGATGGCTCAAATGCAGAACCAGGATCCGATGAATCCGATGGACGGAACCCAGTTCGCCGCTCAACTGGCTCAGTTCAGCTCTCTTGAGCAGCTTACTAACCTGAACGATAACGTAACAAAAAGCATAAACGCCAATTACGTTTTAACACAGTCCATCAACAACACGCTTTCGGCAACATTAATCGGCAAGCAGGTTAAAGTGGGCGGCAGCGATCTGCAGAACAACGGACAGCAGAACGTTCAAATAGGCTACAATCTTCCTTCAAACGCAGGCAGTATAGCGGTTAATATATATGATGCTAACGGCGCCATCGTACGAACTATAAGCAATGTGTCCGGCGATATCGGTGATCATAAACTATCGTGGGATTTTACCGATAATAACGGTAACAAGCTGCCGCAGGGTAATTATACCTTCAAGATAGACGCAAAAGCCATAGACGGCAGCGATCTCCAAACCGAATCCTACAAGTTCGGTACAATTGACGGCATAAAATTCGGGAGCAACGGAACTCAACTTTTGGTAGATAATTCCGAATATGGATTATCAGACATACTTGAAATAATTAACCCTTCCAATAACGGAGGAAACTAAAAATGACGGAAGTAAATGGAATAAGTGTTCCGTTTATACCAATTCATCAAAACGATGAAGCCGTTAAACAAAATAATCAGAAAGATTTTGGCAGCTTCGATGCGATCTTTAAGCAGGAGCTGGACAAGATCAAGTTCTCAAACCACGCCCTAAAAAGGCTTGAGAACAGGAATATTCAGCTTAGCGACAAGGCGATAAACAAGATACAGGACGCGGTTCAGAAAGCCGAATCCAAAGGCGCTAAAGATTCCCTGGTAATGATGGATAACACGGCCTTCATAGTAAACGTTCCTAACCGTACGGTGGTTACGGCCCTTCCGGTGGGGGAGAGCAACGAGAACATTTTTACGAATATTGACAGCGTAGTTTTTGCATAAGGTAATTTATTAAATACAAAAACAGAGCGGGACCTTATATGGACGCTCTGGATTCGACCGACTGACTGAAGTCGAATCAACTTAATTATAATCCATAGGAGGTTACAATGGCACTTCTTAATTCACTCTTCGCAGGCGTATCGGGCTTACGTAATTTACAATCGATGATGGACGTAATAGGCAATAACATTGCCAACGTCAATACAATAGGCTACAAAAGCTCACGCGTTACTTTCAGCGATACTTTTAACCAGCTTATCAAAGCCGGTACAAATCCTACTTCCACAACAGGCGGTACAAACACTTTCCAGGTCGGTTTAGGTATGAAGATCAACTCAATCGACAGGGATTGGAACCAGGGTACTTTTGAAAATACCGGTATAACAACTGATCTGGCCCTTCAGGGACACGGTATGTTTGTATTGACCAGCAACGGACAGAAATTCTATTCACGTGCGGGTACGTTTACGTTTGACGCCGACGGAAAGCTCGTCAGCTCACAGAACGGTGCTATTGTTCAGGGTAAAATGGCAAACACCGACGGTGTAGTACCTCCCGGCAACAACCTTAAAGATATCGTAATCGATAAGAATCTAAAACTGCCGGCCATTGCCACCAGCAAAATATCCTGGGGCGGCAACCTGAAGAGTAACTCGGATCTTACGAGAAGCGAAGCAGTAACATTAAAGGGAAATATAAATTCCAGTATGTTAGCAGGCGACACCGCAACCTCCGACACTACGGTATACGATAACTACGGCACTGCTTACACGGCAACATATACGTTTACGAAAACAGCAGCCGATACATACGACTTAACCTGTGATGTTACAGATTCTACGGGAGCAACTGTTGCGAGCACTCCCGCAGCTATAAGCGTTACATTTGCGAATGACGGCTCGGGTAACTATGCAATGGATGCAGCTTCAAAAGCCAAATTCGACGGTACCAACAACCTGATTAAGACGGCAGACAGCAACATCAACTTTACTTTCGATGCTACTTCTGTTACCGAAAATGGTTCTACCGCTACTTTGAGTTCTTCGGCAGACGGCAACAGAACACCCAACATTGTCAACGGTTCTGTAACTGTTTACGATTCACTCGGCAACTCACACCAGGTTACTTTGAAATACACCAAGATCGATACTAACGTATGGGACTGGACTGCATCTGTACCCGGTACAAGCACATCAAGCGGTACAGCGACTTCTTCAACCGGTACTATTACTTTCAATGCCGACGGTACCTTGGATCCGGCGAACATTTCTCCTAACAATCCACAGCTTACTTTCCAGCCTACGGGCGGTGCTAAACCCGTATCTATGGATCTCGACTTCGGTAAAAACTTCGAGGGCGTAACTCAAACATCAGCAAGCTCCGTTCTTTCCTCGTTAAGCCAGAACGGTTCGGCTTCGGCTTCGCTTTCTAATATGAATATTGACCAGTACGGAAACATAGTAGGCGTATTCTCAAACGGTAATTCCAGAACGCTAGCCCAGCTGATGGTAGCGACTTTCCCGAACCTCAACGGTTTGATAAGTAACGGAGATAACCTTTATTCGGCTTACGCAAATGCCGGCCAACCCAGAATAGGTGCTCTTGGAGAAGAAACCGGAACAACGGTTCAGTCAGGCGCACTAGAGCAGTCTAATGTGGATCTTTCACAAGAATTCACTAGAATGATCGTTTCTCAGCGCGGTTTCCAGGCAAACGCTAGAGTTATTACTACAGCGGATAACCTGCTTCAGGAAATCACGAATATTATCAGATAATTTGCATAACTCAGCCCTCCTTCAGGAGTCCGGTATTGCCGGGCTCCTTCCTTTTTCAATATCAACCAGATGTCTAATAATAACCACTCTCCGTCCATAATCTTGGAATTTTTGCTGAAATAAGCTGTCTTACGGTTGGCATATCAATTGTTTAGTGTATTAGAAAAAATACAATAAAGCTATGCCAACACCAGAAGAACAAATAGACAAAATTAATGAGGACGCACTTACGCCCAATCCGAAAAAGTCGGGTATAAATCTTAAAATATTCATTTTCGGTCTACCCATTTTTATCGTTCAGCTTGTAGCGGTTTATTTCATTACCGCGAACATCCTTCTTCATAAAATTGAAAGCAGGAGTATAAAGGGCGACGGAGCGGCGGCCGGCACGCAGGTATCGGATTCAACCGACAAAGTGAAGGTCCTTGACCTGGGAAAATTCATTTATACCATTGAGGATATTATAGTAAATCCGGCCGATACCGACGGCAAGAGGCTACTTTTAACTTCCGTGGGCTTGGATGTTCCGCAGCAAAAAATGGAAGAAGAGCTAAAAACTCGCGAGGCGATGGTAAAGGATGTTATTATCTCAACGCTGTCCAGCAAAACAATACCCGAGCTTAACAACACCGCGTACCGGGATACTCTGAAGACAACCATATCAAAAAAACTTATGACGATTGTACCCGCGGTGAAAATAAATAACGTTTATTTCAGTAAATACATAATTCAATAACTATGGCTGAAGTTCTCTCACAACAAGAAATTGATCAGCTGCTCAATAAGGTTAAAAGCGGAGAAGAGCAGAATCCAACGCCGGGACAGGACAAAGAAGTTGTTCCATTTGACTTCAGGCTTCCCAACAGGATATCAAAGAATCAGCTAAGAACCATTAGGAATATTAATGAGAACTTCTCCGAAAGCTTTGCGTCTTACCTTGTTTCAAAACTGCAGACGATCGTTAACGTTTCCGTCACATCTGTAGATCAAATTTACTACTCGGAATACATTCTCTCGGTTTCCAATCCCGCATGCCTTTATACTTTTGAGATGAGAAACACCGATATAAAAGGCATACTCGAATTGAGCACCGACCTAGCGTATACTTTGGTGGACAGACTGCTGGGCGGCAACGGTGCCGGCACCAAACAGTCGAATATAATAACTCCCATCGAGCAGAAAGTACTGGGTGTGGTATCCGAGAAAATTATGCAGGATTTGCGAAAATCGTGGCAGATAGTTGACGATTACGACTTCAAGCTGGAGAGATTCGAATCGGACATAGATTTTGCGCAGATAACTTCGCAGAACGAATCTGTACTGCTTATTTCGTTTGAGCTTGTGATCGGCGAAAACACTTATATGATGAATCTCTGTTTCGCCACGTTTGCATTCGACACAATTTTGTCAAAGTTAACTTCGCAGAAATTGTCGTCGATTAGGCCGAGTAAAAATCAAACCACTCCTTCTCAGGAAATAATAACCGGAAACCTATATAAAACCTTGCTGCCGGTTTCGGTAGAGTTCGGACGGACAAAAATTCAAATACAAAATTTAATGGATTTGGAAGTCGGAGATATAATAAAGCTCGAAAACAAGATAGGGGATGAAAGTCCGGTAATGTTAGCCAACAAAGTACTCTTTTACGGAAGACCCGGCATTGTAAACCGTCACAAGGCTATAAAGATCAGCAGAAGAGTAGAATTGAATCAAAAATCAGAATAGGGAAAAAAATGGCAGAGAATCAAGAAAAAGAAAACCCTGCGGAAGAAAACGCCGAAAAAGTAACGGCTGAGGAAGAGATAACGCAATCGAAAGTAAAGGGCGGGGTTGCCGAGTTCGATGAATTCGACGAGTCGCTGGTTAAAGGACAGGGCGGCGCCGATAAGCTGAATTTTCTCAAGGATCTAAGTCTGAATGTGTTTATAGAGCTCGGCAGAACTCAAATGCAGATTAAGGAAGTCCTGGAACTCGAGCGCGGTTATGTTATTGAACTCGACAAGCTCGCAAGCGAGCCGGTAGATATATATGTAAACAACAAAAAAATAGCCGAAGGCGAAGTAGTCGTAATCGATAAGCACTTTGGAATAAGAATAACAAGTCTAAGCGATCCGGGCAACAGGCTGAAGGGGTTGTATTAATGACCATCGCAGAAGTCTTTAAAGCCTTAATACCGTTGTTCCTGATCGTTGGGCTCCTTTACGGCGTTCTATGGTTCGTGAAAAAATACGGCGTTTCGGCTGGCGGCAAAGGAAAAGCCAAGATTCCCGTAAATGTTCTCAGCTCTCAAATGATAATGCCGAAAAAATTTATATCGATTGTCGAGATCCAAAACAGGCTTCTGGTTCTCGGCGTCAGTGAAAATTCAATCACTCTTTTAAAAGAATTGGACGGTCCGGCGGAAACAATAAATACAAACAGCACGGCTATAAACGGGGAAGATAAAAACAACTTTTTAGACCTGTTAAAAAAGAACCTTGGAATGCGATGAAAAAATATGCCGTACTTTTTCTTCTAATTTATCTGCTGCTTTGCTCGCACACGGCATTTGCCCAGCAGAGTACCTCCGTACCGTTTCCCAAAATAGGAATTAATGTAGGCACTTCAAGCAACCCCGGCGATGTTTCTGTTACCATTCAACTTCTTCTATTGTTAACGGTACTCTCCCTCGCTCCTTCAATAATGATTATGACAACCGCTTATTTAAGGATAATCATTGTCTTCCATTTTTTAAAGACGGCTCTTGGTACTCCGCAAATGCCGCCGGGACAGCTGATAGCAGGTGTCTCTCTATTCATAACCTTTTTTATAATGGCTCCTACTTGGAGCAAAGTTAATGATCAGGCGCTTAAGCCGCTTATGAACGGAAAAATATCTGTACAGGAAGCATACGATAAAGGCATTGAGCCCGTA
Organism: uncultured Bacteroidota bacterium; assembly: GCA_963787005.1. Lineage (GTDB taxonomy): Bacteria > Bacteroidota > Ignavibacteria > Ignavibacteriales > Ignavibacteriaceae > FEN-1297. Next base: position 24,096 of record CAWBBX010000034.1, on the reverse strand, counting down.
AGAGAGTTCATGTTCCGGAACGTCAGGGGCGAAGACCTGGAGCTTTTTCTAGGCCTGGCGCATATGGAAAGACCAAAGGACAGGAGCGATCTTCCTACTTATATCCTTATTCCTTCTTTCGTTTTGAGCGAACTGAGAGCCGGATTCATAATCGGGTTTTTCCTCTTTATTCCGTTCCTGATGATTGATATGATCATAGCGAGTATACTTATGTCGATGGGTATGATGATGCTTCCGCCCACGCTGATATCGCTTCCGTTTAAAATATTATTATTTATTCTTGTAGACGGATGGCATTTAATTGTCGGATCCGTAGTTAGGAGTTTTTCGTAGTATGACTGAGGAATTAATTATAGAGATTTTGAAGCAGGTGTTTTATACCACATTTATTATACTTCTTCCTATACTTGGCGTGTCGCTTGTAGTAGGAATTATAATTTCCATATTCCAGGCGGCCACTTCGATCCAGGAAATGACGCTTACCTTCGTGCCCAAGATTGTGGTAACGGCAATTGCAATTATTTTTATGATGCCTTGGATGATTGATAAGATGGTCTCGTTTACTTTAAGAATTATAGCAATGTTCGGCACAGTAATAAAATGATAAATTTTCCCGTAGCAGATATTGTAATTGTCTTATTGATCTTTTTACGAATCATGTCCGCCTTTTTCACGGCGCCCGTTTTTGGGCACGAAGGCGTACCTACGCTGGTGAAGATCTTTTTATCGCTCCTTATAGCCTACATTGTTTTTTTGACGTTGGATAAATCTGCTATAAAAGTAGAATTAACATTGTGGTGGCTTGCCGTTAACGGAGTTAAGGAAGTGATTACCGGAGTTATTCTGGGCTTTATGCTCAATTTTATATTTTACGCGGTTTCTTACGCAGGCACAATAATTGGTTTTGAAGTTCAGCTTTCTATGGCGAACGTTCTTAATCCGGTCGACGGAACAAACAATAACGTGGTAGGCGAGGCTCTGTCGATGGGCGCAATAATGATCTTCTTCCTGATCAACGGTCATCATTATGTAATCAGCGGAATTGTCTATTCGTTCTCGGTAGTTCATATCGGCAAATTTTCGATAACACAGCCCGCGTTTGAACTTATTGTAAAATACTCCGCCGCGGTTTTTATTATTGCGATGAAAATAGCGTCGCCTATAGTAGTTTCTTACACGCTTATTTATATAGCGGAAGGTATAATGACGAGAGTAATACCGCAGATGCAGGTCTTTTTTGTGGCGCAGCCTTTGGTTATCGGACTTGGTATACTGATGGTCGCCTCCATTATTCCGGTGTACGTGTATTTTATAAGAAACCTGCTTGAGGGTTACGAAAACAACATGGTTATGTTCATTAAAGCGATGAGTCATTGAAATGGCTGAAGTAGACGGACAAGAAAAAACCGAACAACCTTCCGGTAAAAAGTTAAACGAAAGTCGGGAGGATGGAAAGACGGCGAAGAGCCAGGAAGTGAACTCGCTCGCAGTATTCGTTACCGGCTTAATGATGATATACGCTACCAAAAATTTTATTGGCAACCGGATCGCAGATTACACTGTTAATATCTTTAATTCGCTCGACACGTTATCTATCAACGAAAATTTCGTGCAAAATTTTTTCAAAGAAAATTTTTTGTTTTTATTCCTGACCATTGCCCCCGTAATAGGGGCAATTATGGTAATGGGAATGGTGGCGGGTTTCGGGCAGGTCGGTTTTAAAATAACCCCGAAGGCCATGAAACCGGAGCTTAAAAAGTTTAACCCGATAAGCGGGATGAAAAAATTTGTTTCCGTTCAATCTTTAGTAGAGGTTACCAAATCTTTATTAAAACTTGCTCTGATCGGAGGCTTTACTTATACGATCCTAGCAGATTTAATTGTAAACTCCGCCAACATGATGCAGCTTTCGCTCGGACAAATTGTCGGGTTCTTGGTAGACGCATCCTATTCGCTTCTGTGGAAAATATCTCTGCTTTATGCGGTTATCGCGGCCGCCGATTTCGTTTATCAGAAACGCAAGTTTAAAAAAGATATGATGATGACCAAGCAGGAAGTAAAGGAAGAGCACAAACAGACGGACGGCGATCCTTTTATTAAAGGTAAGATCAGAAAAATTCAGATGCAGGCTGCCCGCAACAGGATGATACAGAATGTGCCTAAGGCCGATGTGGTTATTACAAATCCGACTCACTACGCTATCGCCCTGAAATACGATATGGCCAACGATGCCGCTCCCATTATTCTTGCTAAAGGTATCGACGAGGTTGCGCAGAGAATTAAAAAAGTCGCCGCGGAACACAACATTCCCCTGCACGAGGACAGGCAGCTGGCGAGAACATTATATAAAGTTTGCGAAGTCGGGGATCATATTCCGGCAGAGTTATTTAAAGCCGTCGCCCAGATACTGGCTTACGTATTCAAGCTTAAAAGCGGTAAATATAAAAAATCGATAATATAAAATTGAAAAAATTCGGCAAAAATACTGATATACTTTTAGCATTAGGATTAATCATGATGCTGGGATTGATGCTCATTCCTCTCCCCGCGGGACTGCTTGATTTCTTCCTTTCGCTCAATATTACTCTTGCCGTACTGGTTATTATCGTATCGCTGTATATCCAGACTCCGCTCGATATTTCTATTTTCCCCGGTTTGCTGCTGGTTCTTACACTCTTTAGGTTGTCGCTGAATATTAGTTCTACAAGATTCAATCTTGATAGACGGCTATGCGGGGAAAGTCATCGAAACCTTCGGCGCTTTTGTGGTAGGCGGAAATTATGTTGTCGGTTTCATCATCTTTATTATTCTTGTAATTATAAACTTCATCGTTATCATTAAAGGATCCGGCAGAGTTTCGGAAGTGGCCGCACGTTTTACTTTAGACGCAATGCCAGGCAAGCAGATGGCTATAGACGCCGATCTTAACACCGGGTTGATAAACGAATCGGAAGCGCGTACGAGGCGCGAATCAATTGGCAGGGAGGCGGAGTTTTACGGCGCTATGGACGGTGCCAGTAAATTCGTAAAAGGAGACGCGATAGCCGGATTGATAATAAACGTTATTAATATCCTCGGCGGATTTATCATCGGTGTGGCCCAGAAAGGCATGCCTTTCAGCGATGCTCTTCATAACTACACAATACTTACCATCGGTGACGGCATTGTTTCTCAGATACCGGCGCTCTTAATTTCTACAGCGGCCGGTCTTGTTGTTACCAGAAGTGCGTCCGGCGCCTCACTCGATTCGCAGATGAAGACGCAGCTGTTTTCAAATCCCAGGGTCCTCGGGACGGTAGCCGGGGCAGTATTATTATTCGCATTTATACCCGGAATGCCCAGCATTCCATTCATGATTTTGGCTGTATCACTCGGAGCCGGATCTTATATGAAGAGAAAGAGGAAGAAAGACGAGAAACCTGAGGATGAAGCGGAAGCGGTTGAAGCGGAACCGGTAGAGGAAAAAGTTGAACAGTACCTCCAGGTAGATCCGGTTGAAATAGAGATCGGATACGGGTTGATCGGATTGGTTGATGAAAACCAGGGCGGAAACCTGTTCCAGAAAATCGCCTCTACGCGTAAATATATAGCTCTTGAGTACGGCGTACTTATTCCCCCGGTTAGAGTAAGGGATAACCTCCAGCTCGACCCGAATGAGTACATCATCAAGATAAAGGGCAATGTAGTTGCGGCATACGAAATTTACACCGACCGGTACCTTGCTATGAATCCCGGAAATGTAACCGAAGCATTAAGCGGTATACCCACGAAAGACCCGGCGTTCAACCTTACCAGTTACTGGATAAACATGGACGAGAAAGAAAAAGCCGAGCTGCTCGAGTTTACTGTAGTAGACAGCATCTCCGTTCTGTCTACCCATCTCCAGGAAACGTTGAAGAAAAACTTCGACAAGATGCTGACGAGACAGGCGGTTAAACAGCTTCTTGAGAATTTGAAGAAGGAATACCCGGCAGTAATCGAAGATATCAATGCGGACGCGCTTTCGCTCGGAACAATTCAGAAAGTGCTTCAGAATCTTTTGAAGGAACTCATTCCTATAAAAGATCTCGTCCAGGTGCTTGAAGCTTTGATAGATTATTCCAAAGTTACAAAGAACGTGGACGTACTTACCGAATATGTAAGACATGCCATGGGAGATACAATCGCCAACTTGTATAAGGATGGCAACAGTATTATTCACGCCGTGGCGCTGGGCGAAAAGATAGAGGCGTTTATAACAAAGTCGCTGCAGAATCAGAAAGAAGCGATACAGACCTTGGGCCTGAGCCCGGAAATTCTGAAAAAACTGAATATGGCTATGGTGGAAGCTTCGGAGAAATTCAGGATGCTTGGATTTACTCCCATAATTTTAACTTCGGCTACCATAAGGCCGTATTTCTTCAGGCTCATTAATTCCAGCTTCTCCGATTTTGTGGTCCTTTCGTATTCGGAACTCCCGTCGAACATAGAATTAGAATTTATAGATAAATTAGAGGTAGTAGATGCAGATTAAAAAATTTACGGCCCCTACTCTTAATCAGGCTTCGCAGCAGATGAAAAACGAGCTGGGCCCCGACTCGGTAATATTAAGCACTCGCGTAATACCGGGAGACGGCGATCTTAGAACAACAAGGATGTTTGAGATTACAGCGGGAGTAGACGAAACTTCTATTCGTTCCGAAGAATATTCCGCCGACACCGGAAATGGGGAATATCCGATACCGGGAAAGATGGAACGCGAAAAGAAAGAATTATCGGAGAAGATTTATGTTCAGCCGGGTAAAAAGTCAGCCCCTTTTATTTCCTCGGGAATTAAGAAGAGCAGCCAGGTGAAATTGAAAGAAAGCGACAACACTATCGAGGAAGATATCAAAGAGATCGTAGACGTTCTCCGGCACAGAGAAATTCAGGAGCCGATTATTACCGCTGTATTAAATCAGCTAAAGAAATACAACAATTTTCTTCACTCAACCAACATCGACAGTTACGTGGTGTCGAGCCTCGCATCTATGATACCTACGTTCCAGTTTGAGGTTCACAAACAGAATAGGCCTAAAGTGGTATCATTGGTGGGCCCCACGGGAGTCGGGAAAACGACGTGCATAGCTAAGCTGGCGGTTATCTCAAAGATACTTCACAATCTTAACGTGGGCCTGATTTCGGTTGACACTTACAGGCTGGGCGCACTCGATCAGCTTAGGATATTTGCCGACGTTAGCAATGTTGATATGCTTGTAGCATACGAGCCCGACGATATACCTGGTCTTATTAAGAAATTCGCGCAGAAGGATGTAATCTTTATCGATACCGCAGGCCGCAGCCAAAGAAATACGGAACATCTTCAAAAAGCAAAAGAATTTTTAAACGCCGCGCACGTCGACGAAACCTATCTGGTAATGAGCGCTACGAGCGGAACAAAAACACTCTTCGACGTTGCCGAACGTTTTAAGGTACTCGAATACGATTCGGTAATATTCACAAAGATAGACGAGGCTGCCACGTACGGGAACATTCTTAATGTTGTTGCAAATTACAACGTTCCGATATCCTTTTTAACCAACGGCCAGGTTATTCCCGACGATATTATTTCGGCGGATCCGGAATTTACGGCTAGCATGATTTATACGGGGAAATTTGATAAATGATAGGCCAGGCGGAGAGAGTTGCCGAATTGAACAGACTTAGCGCACCGGAAAGCTCTGGGGCAAGTCCTAAGATCATCTCCTTTACCTCAGGCAAAGGGGGAACGGGGAAAACATTGCTTTCGCTGAATATTGCTTACGCTCTTTCTTCGGCCGGCGTGAAAGTTCTGTTTATAGATCTCGACCTCAATCTTTCTAATGCCCACATAATGCTCAATGAAGTCGCCGCTAAAACTCTCGGCGGATTTTTCGAGGGCAAGTGTCTGCTGAAAGAACTTGTTATCGAGTACGGTGAGAATCTGCACTTTATATTCGGCGACTCGGGCAGCGATAATTATTCGGTAAATCTTTCAGGAAATATCCAAAGATTTTTTGCTCAGCTTTCCCGGATAGCCGGTGATTACGATTACATTCTTCTCGATACCGGATCCGGTGCGGGCGAAGGCACTATGCGGATTCTTAAAAACTCAGACACTGCCGTATTTGTTATCACCCCAGAACCCACGGCCCTTATGGACGCGTTCGTTGTAATGAAGCTGATGAAAAATTCATCTTTTAAAGTACGAAAATTGGCAGTGGTAAATAAATGCGGATCGGATACAGAGGGTAAAACAGCCTTCGGTAATTTAACCGCTGCCTCTTCACACTTTCTTCAAGATAATGTTGAACTACTCGGCACTGTAAACTTCGACGGACTAGTAAATAAGTCTATTATTGCTCAGAAACTCCTCCTTCAAATGTATCCGGATGCCGAAATAAGTTTACAAATAAACGCTGTATCACAGCGGATTCACGAATTCATGCACCTGGCTAATATTCACCAACCAACTTCCTCCGTACATCTGTAAACCCGCGAATTTTTTGCATTTTTAACACTTTTAGCGGATTCTTTCACCACCAAAGTATTGGTATAATATTTGACTTTTTACCTCAAAAAAAGTAAAGGCTATGAATAAGATAATCATAAAATTCGGACTGCTGGTTTTTTTCCTAGCGGTAATATTTTTTAGCCGTATCGGAATCCCACTACAAGATGTAGTATTCAGATCATTCCTAGTGTTTATTGTTTTAACGGTAATGATCAGCCTGGTCGCGTTGTTATTTACCAGGTCGGTAAATAAAATTTCTAGGGATAAACAAAAAGATTTGACACAGAACTTAAGCAGGAAGTAACAACATGAATAATGCAACTCTTTGGACTGAATTTAAATTATCGCCGACACCGTCTCTCAAAAGACAGATTACTTTGAACTATATAAAACTGGTTCATTACGTAATTCACAATTCCAAGTTCGTCAACCTCGAAATTCTGGACGACAGGGATTATTTCCAGTTCGGTGTTGAAGGTCTCAGTGAAGCGATAGATCGTTTCGATCCGGACTATGGAACTAAATTTGAAACCTATGCAATTCAAAGAATAAGGGGAAAAATTATCGATGAGCTGCGTAAGCTTCAGATAAAACCGAGACCGCTTCCCAGCGATAACCATAAGAAAGTTGTTTACTCCAACGTATCGCTAAACTATTCGTTAAACGACGAAGACGGTTACATGTTGTACGAAGTGCTTCCTGACGATTCCGAAATACCGGATGAAACAGCCGAAAAAAACGAAGAAAAGGAACTTCTGGTAGAAGCGGTTAAAGGCCTGGAAGAAAGGGACCGACTTATCATCAGTTTGTATTACTATGAAAATTTGAACTACAAGGAGATAGCAAAGATATTGAACATAACCGTATCAAGGGTATCCCAGGTTCACTCCAGAATTATTGAAACACTTAAAAATAAACTGGCTTACATAAATGATTAAAGAAGCCACCGATACTATTGCGAAAAAGAATTCGTACCGGAATTTTCTGCTGAACGTAAGAAATCTTCCCTCGATACCTGTGATTATGTACGAAGTTACAAAATTGTTGAGCAGTCCTAATACCAGCGCGTCCGACCTGGGAAAACTTATAAGCAAAGATCAAGGGCTGGTTGCAAAGATACTTACCGTAGCTAATTCACCTTTGTACGGACTTCCGAGGAGAGTTTCTACTATAGAGTTCGCAATCGTAATATTGGGCTTCGATCATATTAAGAATATTGTGGTCGCTCTTTCTATGATTGAAGCTTTTAAGAACCATCGATCAAAAAGATGGGATAGCAAAAATTACTGGGAGCACTCGCTATTGACGGCGAGCGCGGCTAAAAGAATCGCGGACGATCTCGGATATCCCAAATCGAGCGAGGTTTTTACCGCCGGTCTTCTGCACGATCTCGGCATCTCTATTATTCAAAGGTATTTCTTCCCGGAATTTAACGCTATATGCGACATGGTAGAAGAACAGCAGATAAGATATTTAAATGCCGAGGAAAAAGTACTCGGTCTTACTCACCAGGAAATCGGACAAATGTTGGCTACGATTTGGAACCTGCCCCAATCCCTCGGCGACGTTATTGCTCATCATCATCAGCCGTCGCGCTCTGAGCAGAACAAGGTAATTGCTTCCATCATTCATCTGGCCGATTACATGACGCAAAGACTTCAGGTAGGAAACTTTAACTGGGACGAAAACATGGAACTGGATATGAATATTCTGAAGATTCTCAGGTTCAAAGACGAGGAACATTTTAACCAATTTATAGAAAGCTACGATGAATTGTTCAGAATTCATTCTGAATCAATTGTATTGTAATAAATGGTATGAACGAAACAGAAATAATACAACAGCAGAAGAAAGAAAAAACGGAACTGGTATTATCCAATATCTATAATCTTCCGCCGATTCCGAAAGTGATTTCGGATGTGCTGAGACTGCTCGACAGCCAGACTACAAGCATGACTGTTTTAAATGCTGCGATTTCCAAGGACCACAGCCTTGTTACAAAGATTTTATCGATAGCAAATTCGCCCCTCTACGGACTTCAAAGGAAGGTATCTACTATAGACTTCGCTATACTTATCCTCGGCTTCAGTGAAATTAGGAATATCGTATCTGTACTGGTTCTTATCGAATCGTTTAAAAACAAATCCGATAAGTATCTCGATCACCGCGACTTCTGGCTTCACAGCTTTTTAATCGGAAACGCTGCCAAAAAGATAGCCGAAGACCTGGGTTTCAACAACAGCGGCGAGGCTTTTATTGCCGGTTTCCTGCACGAGATCGGGGTTTCGATAATTCATCGCTTCTTCCATTCAAGTTTCGTTACAATTACAAAACAGGTGAACTTCGAGAATATGACATACCGCAACGCGGAATTAATAACGCTGGGAATGACTCACGAAGAGATAGGTTCTTTTATGCTCGAGAAGTGGAACTTCCCGCCGGCGCTTGCCGACGCAGTTCGATTCCACCATGACCCGTCCGGGTCCCTCAGCGGACGTTCGCTCGCATCTCTTGTGCACCTGGCCGACTTTATGACGCAGGAATTAATGATCGGTAACTTTAAATGGGATAACGGATTGAAACTTAACAAAGCCGCAGTTTCCGTCCTCGGTTTTAACGGTCCCGACGGCGTTATAAAGTTTGTAGAAAAGTATAAAGAATTATTTATTCACCAGAAATTATCGGTCAGGTATCTGAGTTGAGAGTTATTAAAGAAAATAATGTCGCCTACAAATCATTTCATAAATCTTTGCCCAATCTTACCAAGCTGAGCGGTTCAAAGAGCCGCCTTAGACTTGTGCAGCTGGATCCGGCCGAGCAGGAAGCAGACACTTTAACGGAAGAACGCGGCAGCTATCTTGAAATTGTTACCGGCTTTCAAAAAAATATTCTGGGACCGGTGACCTCCGCGGATGTTAAAAACAGTCTCACTTCCGCACTGAGAAAGATTATCGATCTCAGCGAACTTGAAATTTTTCTTTTCAATGAGTCGGAGTCGGTATTGGTACCGGCATTCGACAAGGGCGAAAATAATTTCAACATGCTCATAAACGAATTAAACAATAAAGGAAGCCTGGAACAGGTATTCAAAGCTTCCAGCCCGGTGGTTATTCCTAATCTTACCGAGCTTACCGGTAAAAAGACCAACATGAACTACCTGTTTATTCCCATCTCGGAAGGAAAAAAGAAAAGAGGACTTGTGTCTATTCTTACCTCTGCCTCCGAGATCGGTATGCTTATTAAAGAAATAAACGCGGTAAATCTGTGCCTGGGAATGGCCGTGGATAAGGCCGAGCTTCTGCTAAAAAAGGAAGAATTAAAATCTGTGTACGACGAGCTTCAACTCTATCAATCGAAACTGACCAACGATTATAAGCTTCTCGCCATCGGCGAGCTTACTTCAGGAATAGTGGAAGACGTACTCTCTCCGCTTCAAGTTATATTGAGCTACACTGAGTTTTTAAACCAGGAAAACGGTGTGGACGAAGAAATACCGGTCAGTATAAAGAAACAGGTACAGAAAGTTGAGACAATTATAGATAGGCTTGTAAAGTTCGCCAGCATAAACGACGGGAAGGCAAAAATACAGCCGTGCGATCTCAACGAGCATATCACGGGTTTTTACGAAATGATAGCGTCGTCTTTAAGGAATGATAACTACGAATGCGTACTCGACCTGGAAAAAAATATTCCGTCGATAATAAGTCATCCTGTTCATTTAAATCAGCTTTTGTCTAACCTGTTCACTCTAGTAAAAGCGTCGGGCACTTCCGCGGGCGGAATTTTAATCCAGACCAGGTGTTCAAAGGAGACAGTTACGTTGAGAGTCCTTTCAACGGATTATATAGAATCTCTCGATAAGTCGGTTCAGCAGGACGGTCAGGATATAAATTTCGGAATCATAAAAAACTTGACCGCTAAGCAGGATGGCGAAATAAGAGCTGAGTCTAGCAGGGCAGCAGGTACAAATATTATTTTGTCGTTTCCCCTTAAGAGGAAGATAATATGAAGATTAATAAGATAGTGCTTCTCTTTCTGATAACATTTTCTGCGGCTTGTTTCGCGCAGATAAAAAATACCACGAAACCGTCTCAGCAGAATGCGGCTGCCGCTGACACCATTGCTGTCAATACAACAGCTGTCAACGCCATTGTTGCCGATACCACTGCCGAGGTCGACAGTGTAAGTATTAGTCAATTAGTTGCTTCTCAAATTGCGGCTGCCAGACAAAAACAGATAAGCGACAGCACCTCCGCGGCCAAGGCGCCTGTTCTTCAACCCGAGCCGGCTCATACAAGGAAGAGCGAAAACGGTAGCGGCATTACCGAAGCCGCTCTCCGGTTTTATAATGCTAACACGAACATAGTTTTAAAAATCGCGTTTCTTCTGACCGTATCCTTAATTGCTTTCACGGTTATTCTTATAAGAAGAAAATCAAAGCCAAAGGAAGAGTTCGGAACGACTCTTAAAAAAAATATCCGGATGCTGAGAGAGGAAAAAATAGAATTTAGTATTAATCCTGAACTTAAAATGATGCGTAAGAGATTGATCCGGGATCCGTCTTTAAATTTCAGCTCGCGGGATTCAATTTCCCAAATAGCCAGGGAATTAAATATCTCTAAAGGCGAACTAATGCTGGCTGCAAGAATAAGATCACATGAAATGGTCAAGAATGTTTGAACAAATAGGTAAAAATACAGCAGTGAATTCTCCGGATTCGATCTTACACATCGAAGTCTTGGATAAGATAGGCGAAAATTACAAAATACTTGCCGGCGGAGGCGTATTCCAGTCGAAGCTGCCTATTAACGTGAAAGTGGGAGAAGTACTGCTGGCAAAAATTATAAAGTTCAAGCCGGTTACACTTCAGCTGAACAAATTGTTTGCCGACGAGCAGGATGATTCCGAGGTTGCAGCGCTTCTGAAAAAATTGGGATTGAAGGTAAACGATAACTCAGAGACATTTCTTAGAAGTCTTTTGAAACACGATCTTCCGGTGCTTAAATCGAAAATGGAAAAATTTCTCGATGCTGCCGATTGTTTAACAACATTTAACGAAGAGTTGTCGGATTATTTAACAAATATGATGTGGAACGATCAAAACCTTCTGAAATTCGACGGACAGAACGCCGAGTATTTTAATTATACCGCGTCTTACTTGATTGATCAGATTTTTCTGAGATTCAAAGACCTTAATTCAGGGTACTACAAAGAGGAAGCCGTTGAGGATCTTAATAAGATTTTAATAAGAGATTACGGAGAGATCAAACAGGGAAATACAATTCAAGACGAGGAACTTGCGAGCAGGAATAAATATCTGATGCAGTGGTTTGTGAGTAATTCAGGGAGTTTGAACGTAAAGATTAAAGACCTGGCCGCGCTGATATCTATTTATCTGCTTCACCGAGAATACTGGAAAAGAGTCGGCGTTCTGCCCGAGTTCTCTATTATTAAAATTTCGGACGGTTATGAGCTCGTAAAATTTAAGCTGAAATTAATAAGCAACCATCTCTCGGCGGAAAACTATCTCGTCGACTTTGAGATGGATCTAAGGAACCTGGGAAACATAAGCCTTTCCGGACTCCTTACCGGAAGGCAATTCAAGCTTTCCGTAACTGCGAGTTCCTCTACGGAAATGAAGCTTGAAGTTCTTAAAGAAAGACTGATCAAGAAAATGAAAAGCAGGGTTTCGGTTTATTTGCAGCTGCTTATTTCCTCTTTCGGTACCGCCTCCGGCACGAGGAAAATAACGAAGAAGAAGCAGTTTAGAAGTATAAATATAAAAGCTTAGGAGATTATAAAGTGAGCGACAGTTTGCTTGAAAATAGAGACGATATGAAAAAAGCGGATAAAGATTTTCCGGTCTGCGGTAAAATTGAACTGACGGGAGAGGAAAATTATCCGCAGAAGATATACGATATCGTCTGTGAGCTGGCTGTTTTCTTTTACGGAATTGAAAATAAGAGTGAGGAGAATAAATCATGATAAAAGGAATTTACGACGCAGCACGAAGTCTGCAGGAGAAGATGAAAAATCTTGAAGTAGTAGCGAACAATCTTGCAAACATTAATACCACAGGCTATAAAAGGCAGGTCCCTTTTTCCGAAGTAATTTCTAAGGCCGGCCAGGTGCAGTTAAACCAGTTTACAGATTACCGCCAGGGCGAAAATATCCAGACGGCGGACCCGATGAATGCCGCGATAACCGGAAACGGATTTTTCGTTCTTCAAACGGAAAACGGATTGAAGGTTACCCGGAACGGGAGTTTTAAGATTTCGCAGGACGGTTTCCTGGTAAACCAGGACGGCTATAAAGTTATGGGAAGGAACGGCGCAATAAATTTATCTGATTTCATGCTTGATAATAACAGCAATTTTCAAATATCAAAATCGGGCGAGCTTAGGGTAGGAAAAAATGATGTCGATTCCCTCATGATAGTTCAACTTACCGATCCGCAGCTGGCTCTCCGCGACAGCGGAAGCAATTTTGACGCCGGCGGTAGCAGCTACAAGGTCGCCGATACATCGCAGTACCAGGTGGAACAGGGCTATCTAGAACAATCTAATGTAAACCCGATCCAGGAAATGCAGCAAATGATACAGCTTAACTCTGATTTTAATTCCGCTCATAAGATGATCAATTACCTGGATAAATCACTTGACGAAGCAAATCAAATAGGAAGAGTATAAAAAAGGAGACGAATTATGCCAAATAGAGCTTTAAGCACCGCGGCTTCCGGTATGTACGCACAGCAGCTAAACATCGAAGTTATTTCGAACAACATTGCGAATATTAATACAACCGGCTTTAAAAAGAATAAAGCTGAGTTCCAGGACCTGATGTATCAGAACGTTAACGTTAATCAGGTTACGTCGCCGGCGCAGACCCCAAACGGCCCCTCGAACACCGTTATACAGATAGGAGACGGTGTGCAGCCTGTGGGCAGCCAGAAAATTTTTAAGCAGGGAGATGTTACGCAGACGAATAACCAGCTTGATATGGCCGTTCAGGGCGACGGGTTTTTCCAGGTGCAGAAACCGGGGGGCGGTTACGCCTACACAAGAGACGGTAGCTTTAAAGTCAACGCCGACGGTAAGGTTGTTACATCCAGCGGTTATGTGCTTCAGCCCGAATTAACGCTGGACGAGAACGCGGCCGGGGTTAATATAAGTAAAGACGGTACCGTAGATGTAAGCCAAAACGACGGAAGTTCTTACGTGCTGGGAAATATTCAGCTGGTAAGATTTATAAATCCCGGCGGACTTAACGCGATCGGCAATAACCTCTACACGGAGACGGAGTCTTCCGGTACTCCTCTTCTCGGAACACCCGGCTCAAACGGATTCGGTGAAATCCAGCAGGGGTATTTAGAATCTTCAAACGTAGATATTGTACAGGAGATGATTTCTATGATAACAGCGCAGAGGGCATACGAGATAAACTCTAAGACGGTTAAAACAGTGGAAAACATGATGCAGATGGCTAATAATTTAAAGACCGGCTGATAAAATGATTGCTGAATTTCTCTTAATATTTGCTCTCCTTTTTTCTTCGGGAAGCAGCGTAAAAGACAGTCTTGATAAATATTTAAAGGCGAATCTTTCACGTTACAAGGATTACAAGTACGAAATTCTCCGGATGCCCGGGGAGAAAAACTCGAAGCTTGAAATACTGAAGGACAAAGAGATGAGTATCAGCGGAAACCTGGCTTACGTTCCGGTTCAAATAACGGACAGAGATAAAAGAGTCTCCCGTTCTTTCATCACGGTCAAACTGAAATTGTACGAGAATGTTCTGGTAGCCGTTAAGCCTCTGGATAGGAAACAGGATTTAGCGGCATCTGATTTCGAATTCAAGAAAATCGACGTTACGCAAATCAACGGTACGCCGTTTACTTCGGAAAAAGATATAAAATCTCTGCGCAGCAAGATATTCATAAAAAACGGCGACGTTCTTATAAAGGAGATGGTTGAACCTGTTCCGCTGGTAAACGCGGGTGACCCCGTAAAAGCGTTTTATATAAACGGCGGTGTCGCGATCACGCTCCATGCCGTATCGAGGCAGGACGGCTTGAAGGGCCAGGTCATAAGAATAATGTCGCAGGACGGAAAACAGTTTAAGGCTAAAATAGCCGACGCACATGATGTTTTAATAATAGAGTAATCAAAATGAAAAAATTAATAATCCTCATTTTTATCATTCTTTTATCGCTCGATCTGCATGCGCAGAACATGAGGCAGAACTCGTTCTCATCCCTCTTCTCAGATCAGAAGGCGAATAGGATAGGTGACGCGGTTACGATAATCGTATTAGAATCTTCGCAGGCATCTAACAACGCACAGACTTCGTCCGGCAGAAAAAGCGACCTGGGTTTGTCTGGCAGCGGAGGAGTCGCCGGTTCAGCCATTCCGGGCACAGACGTAAGCCTGGGCACAACGAACGATTTTAAGGGCTCCGGATCTACTCAGACGACAGGAATGATAAGAACGAAGATAAGCGCGACTATTGATTCGGTATTAGCGAACGGAAATCTTTTAATAAGGGGCAGCCGGAAAATTTCGATTAACGGGGAAGTGCAGACCGTCTTTATAAAAGGTATAGTAAGGTCTTCGGATATAATGGCGGATAACTCGGTTTATTCTTACAACATTTCGGAAGCCGAAATAGTATTCGACGGCAAGGGGATGATAAACTCAAACCAGTCACCGGGATGGCTGACTAAATTTTTACACTGGATATTCTAGGTGCATGATGAGAAAATATGTTTATATGGTTCTTGTAGTAATCATCGCGGCAGGCAGCTTGTTCGGCCAGAGGATTAAGGACATTGCTTATATAAATGGCGAAAGCTCGGAACAGATTATAGGCTACGGACTCGTGGTGGGTCTTGCAGGAACAGGCGATACGCAGAGAAGTCTTTTTACCGTACAGTCAATTACTAGTATGCTGAAGCGTTTCGGTATTACCGTCTCGCAGGATAATCTGCGTACAAGGAACGTTGCTGCCGTTATGGTAACATCTACCATTAACTCATATTTAAAGCCGGGCTCTAAATTCGATGTAACAGTTTCGTCTCTCGGCGACGCTTCGAGCCTTATGGGCGGAACTTTGTTGATGACGCCTCTTTCCGATATGAACGGAAAAGTCTACGGCTTTGCGCAGGGGGCGATGTCGGTAGGAGGTTTCGACATAAACACACCGACAGGGAACAGGATTGCCAGAAACCACGCTCTTGCGGGCAGGGTCCCGATGGGCGGAATTCTTCAGGTACCTATTGCGCCCGACAGTCTTTCCACAGGCAAGGTAAGTGTATTTCTCAGAGAGCCCGATCTTACGACGGCTAGCAACGTAGCGACAGCAATCAATACAAAATTCGGACAGAGTACTTCTATCGCCAAGGATGCCGCCGAGATTGATGTTACGGTTCCGGACGGACAAAAGAACAACATCGTCGGTTTTCTGTCACAGCTCGAGAGTATTACGGTTCAAAAAGACGAGATCGCAAAGGTTGTGCTTGATGAAAGAACAGGTACTGTTGTAGCCGGGAATAACGTTCGGATTCTTCCGGCATCAATTACTCACGGAAATCTTAACATAACAATTAAGTCGTACCCGATCATCTCTCAGCCGGGATCTTTCTCTAACGGCACAACCCAGGTTTTCAATAACCTGATTCCATTCGCTTCGCAGGATACTACTAATACTATAGCGATCCAGGGAGCCTCGAATGTACAGCAGGTAGCTGCGGCTTTGAATTCTCTAAAAGTTTCGCCGCAGGATATTATCTCGATTTTCCAGGCCCTAAAACAGGCCGGTGCATTGGTAGCGGAATTGGTAATTATATAAGATGGCAAATTTAAATCTTAAAATATCGAACGAGCAAAAGCATATCGATTCGGCACATGCAATAAACGAAAGGTATTCTAATACGCAGAAGCAGAAGCTGGCTAAAGCCGCAAAGCAGTTCGAGTCGCTGCTGACGTCCATGATGCTGAAGAGCATGACCAATTCCGCCGACGGAATGTTCGGTAAGGATAGTTACGGCGGCGATTATTTCAGCATGATTTTCGATAACCAACTAGCTTCATATATGTCCGATAGCAAGAGTATGGGTATTGCCGGAATGTTGTATAAAAAGATCACGGGCGAAGATCTGAACAATCTTTCGTCCGGTAGCACATCAAATCCTTTGAGCGGATTTGGGAAGCCGAATAAACCCGCGGTTTCAGGAGGTTCGGCTGTTACTCCCAGCTCGGCATCTATGAACAGGCTAGGAAAATACGATAGCATAATTGCGGACGCTTCTGAAAAATTCGGAATAGATCCCAATGTTATCAAATCGGTAATCCTTACCGAGTCGGCCGCAAACGAAAAGGCAGTGTCCGGAGCTAAAGCGAAAGGTTTAATGCAACTAATCGATTCCACGGCTCACGATATGGGAGTTCAAAATGTGTGGGATCCAAAGCAAAATATACTCGGCGGAACTAAATATTTAGCCGAAATGCTTCGAAAATATAACGGGAACCTCCGTCTTGCGCTGGCCTCGTACAATGCCGGTCCCAGCAATGTTGACAAGTACAACGGAATCCCCCCGTTCGAAGAGACTCAAAATTATGTAACCAGGGTGTTCGGATATTTAAAGCATTTGAACGGAGAAAGTTATGGAAATGATTGATTTAATAAAGGTGCTCAATAAGCAGCACTCAAATTTAGAAGCTTATCTCGGAGCAATAATGCTTCAGAAACAGGCGATTATAAACGGTGATACGGCGGAGCTTGAAGCTTCAATAATGCAGCAGGGCGAGCTTTTGCAGAGCATAGAGCTGCTGAAAAAGGAGATGTTCATAGTGATTCAGGACCTATCTTCAAAGTATTCGCTGGAACCGTTGCCGTCCAAGCTTTCGGAGTTCGTTTCAACTCTCGAGGCGAAAAAAGGGATAAGAACGGAGCCTCTTCAGAAATTTCAAAGATCGTTGAAGAAATTGATCACCAAAATTATTTCAGCAAACGCGCAGAATAAATTTTTGGTAGAGCACTCGATGAATTTTATAAAGGAAACTATATCCGCCCTAGTTGGCGAAAACAAAAGATCCCTTTTGGATAGAAAGATATAAGATGAGCTTAAGCAGAATATTTGACATATCCAGCAGGAGCTTGTCCGCTTACCAAAATGCAATGGACGTAACTGCTCACAACATTGCCAACTCGGGCAATCCAGATTACTCCCGCCAAAAGGTTATATTTTCTACAACCAAACCGCAGGAGCAGGCTGGCCTGATTTGGGGCTCCGGAGTTAAGCTGGACCAAATCCAGAGAGCGCAGGATACCCTGATAAATCAGCAGCTGATTCAATACAATTCCAAAAACTCCGACAGCAGTCAGCGCGGATCTCTGCTCGAACAGGTGCAGGGTTTGCTCTCCGAACCGTCAGATTCCGGTTTATCCAGCCTTACTTCTAATTTTTTCAACGCATGGCAGCAATTATCGGTTACGCCAAATTCTACCCCGCTCCGTTACGGCGTAATTCAAGCGGCTCAGAGATTAAGTACGAAGGTTCAAAGTATACACGACGGTATGGATACAGTAAAGACAGATATGTTAAATCAGGTAAACGAACAGATTTCCTCCATTAATGCTCTTCTGAAACAGGTGCAGGGGCTCAATGCCCAGATATACAGTTCGCAGTCTGTGGGTCAATCACCGAATGATCTGATGGATCAGCGGGATAAAGCAATTTTCGATCTGAGCCAACTTACGAATATCAACGTAACGTACGATAAGGGCGGCTCGGCCATAATCTCCATGGGGGGAACGTTTGCCGCCGACCGGAACGATAGCGTTACTTTTCAGGCAAAAAGCGTTAACGGAAAGCTCGCTATCGTTTCTTCCAGCACCAATGTTACGGCAAATATTTCTAGTGGAAGTTTGTACGCCCTTACCGATATGTACTCGAATGTGATACCCGGATACCAGAACAATCTGGATAGTTTTGTAAATCAACTTATGACTTCCGTTAATACTATACACAAGCAAGGCTATACTCTAGACAATCCGCCCAAAACAAATGTTAGTTTCTTCAGCGGATACAGTAACGGCGTTCTATCTATAAATTCCGATATACTTTCGGATCCCCAAAAAATTGCGGTTTCCAAGGACGGTACCGCGGCTAACGGTGATCTCGCGATTTCTATATCTGATATAGCAACTCAGAAAGTAATCAATGGAACTACGTTGGGAGATTATTATACATCACTTGTAAGCAAGATAGGCAGTGATAAAAGCGCGGCCGATCAGAATACTCAGTCTTTCCAGTCTATAGTCCAGCAGCTTCAACAGAGGAAAGCATCGGTATCGGGTGTCTCGGTCGATGAGGAGATGACGAACATTTTAAAGTATCAGCGCGCGTATACGGCCTCGGCAAAATTAATTAAAGCCGCGGACGATATGCTTCAAATATTATTAAACGCGGTATAAGATCATGAGAATATCCGACACAATGATGATAAACGACTTCCTCAATAACATTAATTTGTCGAAGAACAAGGTCAGCAAACTTCAGGTAGAGATAGCCACCGGTAATAAAATTCAGCAGCCTTCGGATTCACCAACGGGTACGGCAAAAATATTATCGTGGAACAGCCAGATAAGTCAGGCTAATACGTATCAATCAAATATACAGAACGGACTTGCTTTCCTGAAGGACACAACATTGTCGATGCAGAACATCCAGTCGGAAGTAACAAACGTTATGACAAAGCTGTCAAACCTGCAGAACGTGGCTAACCAGGGCAACCTCGGTAATTTTGCCGATCAGATAGAATCGGCGCTTAACTCGATAGTGCAGAACGCGAACTCGGAATCGAACAACAAATACATTTTCGGCGGCACCGATACATCTTCTGCGCCGTACGGTTTAACTTCAGATCAGTCTGCATACGAACAAAAACCGGCAGATATAACAGGTAAACAAACTTTAAAACTTTCCCAGTCGAGTTCGCAGCAGATAAATTTCAGCGGCACGGATGTATTCGGAACTATAGTAAAGCAGGACGGTAATTTGGATTCTACCGCCTTAGTAGGAGCTGTTTCAAACAGCCAGACGTCGGTATACGACGCGCAGGGAAACCAGTATACATTAAAGACTGCATATACAAAAACGGCGGCAAATACCTATAACATGACATACGATATAACCGACTCGGGAGGTACGTCAGTCTTTACTTCGGCGCCGGCCGCGAAGCAGGTAATATTCAATTCGTCTACCGGTAGAATACAGACCATAGACGGGCAGTCACCCGATCAGTTCAGAATACAGGAAGCATCAAAAAACATAGACTTTATGTTCAACGCTAATTATATGGAGGAAAGCACATCGGCTTCTTCCTTCAGCTATACTGCAAATCAGCAGACGGACATATTTAATACTTTGAAAAACATTGTGAGCACATTGCGCGCGGGGAATCAGCCTACGGCGGTACAGATTAAGGCCGTATCGGATTTCAATAGCCGTATACTCGACAACATAAGCAACGCGGGCAATACGGAAAATCGCATGAACGATGCGAACGATATGCTTACAAGCCAGGCTAATACCTTACAGGGACTCGTAACGAACGAGCAGGGTGTAGATGTCGCAAAGGCGATTATGGATCTCCAGAACCAGAACACTGTGCTGCAGTATGCTTATAAATTGGCATCGACTGTTCTTCCTAAATCTCTTCTGGATTATATATGATGAAAAAGATAGGGCCCATAGTAGGACTTTTACTCGGAATCACCTCGATTTTCGGAGCCTTCTTTTTTGAAGGAGGCGTATTCGGTGCACTGTTTCTCATCCCGCCTCTTGTAATTGTATTCGGAGGTACTTTCTCCGCTATTATAGTCGGTTTCGGGATGGATAAATTTTTAAATATTCTTAATCTGATTAAGATCGCATATTTTTCCAGACAGTACAATTTGGAGCGGCTCATAAATAATTTAGTAGAATTTTCGATAATATCGAGGAAAGAAGGATTGTTGTCGATCGAAAAGAAGGTTGACAGGCTCGAATATCTTTTCCCTCAGAAACTTGTAAGATATGTAATTGACGGAACCGACCCTGAATCTGTTCATAACCTTGCGATGCTGGAAATGAAAGCGATGCAGGAAAGACACTATTCGAACATTTTCATTTTCACGAAGATGGGAGGATACGCTCCCACGATGGGAATAATAGGAACCGTTATGGGACTGATTATGACGCTCGCCGGTGCCGGAGGCGATCCTAATTCATTAATTAAAAACATAGCCTCGGCGTTTATAGCTACGTTATGGGGCGTATTCAGCGCAAATATATTGTGGCTGCCGATCGGTGATAACTTAAAAAAATGTCATTTGGAAGAAAAACATATGATGGAAATTTCTCTGGAAGGCATACTGGCCTTGCAGAACGGGGAGATTCCGTCGGTAGTAAAAGCAAGACTCCTAAGTCTGCTCCCCCAAAGCGAACAATTAAGAATGATGAGCTCTTAGATCCTGAAGAATCGCCATTTTCCGAAAGCGGGGACAAAGACAGGTACTTAATTACTTACGCAGACTTAATAACTCTGCTGCTTGGTTTGTTCATTATACTTTACGCGATCTCTAAGATTGACTCAAAGAAGTACGAAAAAGTGATTTCAGCTATGGGTGATGTATTCGGCAGTAGGACGAAGATCGGACTTGTAACTCAGAAAATACCGGTTCCGCAGGCTGTCTTGCAGGAAAGTCCTTTGAAAGCAGAATTAGCAAAGCTGATACAGAAAAGTGGCTACAGTAAGTCGATCCGGCTGGACGAAAATAAGAGAGGTATTACGATCCATATTCTGGACGATATACTCTTCTCGTCGGGCAGCGCGGATTTGACGGTAGGATCCTTGAAAATATTGAATAAGCTGTCGGAAATTCTTCGCGAACTTCCTAACGATATTCGCGTTGAAGGACATACTGACGATGTACCTATAAGTACAAAGTATTTCCCCTCCAACTGGCATCTGTCGGTTGCGCGGGCGCTTAATACAGCATATTATTTAATCCACGACGAAGGATTAAAGCCGGAGAAAGTCTCAATAGTAGGTTATTCGGAATATAAACCGATTGCATTAAACGCCAGTCCGGAAGGAAGGG
This sequence comes from uncultured Bacteroidota bacterium, assembly GCA_963787005.1. GTDB lineage: Bacteria > Bacteroidota > Ignavibacteria > Ignavibacteriales > Ignavibacteriaceae > FEN-1297. Next base: position 2,441 of record CAWBBX010000034.1, on the reverse strand, counting down.
CTGAAAATAGAAGAGTAGATATAGTAATAATCAAAGACAAGGCGTTATGAGAATATCAACCCAACAATTCGGCGAAATAGAATTTCAGCAGGACCGCGTGATAACATTTGACACTGGTCTGCTCGGTTTCGAAAAGCTGACAAAGTTTCTTCTTATTAAGATTGATGACGAGGTATTCTACTGGCTGAACTCCATCGAAGAGCCGGAGATAGTTTTTCCGCTTATAGGCGTCAGAGCAATAGACGATAAATACCCGCAGGAGAAAAATCACGAGGCTTTCGGTATTGTAACACTTAGCAAAGAAGCGCTTAAGATTACCGTTAATTTAAAAGCTCCGGTATATATAAACCAGGATGATAAAACGGGTTATCAAAAAATAATTGATAGTGAAAAGTACCCGGTTTATCACAATTTATTCAAAGAATAACGGCGGGCTTATGCTGATTTTAACCAGGAAATTAAATGAAGAAATACGACTTAACTCCGAGATTACGATTAAAGTACTCGGAATTTCGGAGGGACAGGTAAAGCTCGGGATAACTGCGCCGGAAGAAGTGAAGATATTCAGGGGCGAGATATACGAAAAAGTTAAGCAGAGTACTATCGAGGCTTCCGCACAGAGCAAGAATAAACTGAGAGATATTACCATGCTTAAAGTAAATAAACTGAAAGAGTCTAACAATGCAGAATGAAGAAAATAAAATTACCGTACTTGTAGTGGATGATTCGAATATCATCCGCCAGTACCTGAGAAATTTTTTCCTTAGTTATAATATAGAAGTCGTTACGTGCAGCAACGGGCTCGACGGAATAGAGAAGGCGGTGGAATTTAAACCGGTGCTTATCTTTCTCGACTTAATGATGCCTAACTTAGACGGTATAAAGATGCTGCAGGTAATAAAGAGATTGGATAACATTAAGAATATTCCCGTCATCGTTATCAGCGGCAATACAAACAGAAGCAACGTTCTTGCTTCGATAGAGTCGGGAGCGGAAAAAGTAATATCCAAACCTCTTCAAAAAGATCTGATCATAAAAAACGTAAATGAGATCTTCGGTAACGATTTTCTTGACAGGTACAGAAAGGGCGAAGTACTTCCTTCTCTTTCCAACGACGAGATTACCGACGAGCTTTGCAGACTGTTTCTCAAGAGCTATCCATTCAAGAGGGATGCGCTGATAGAATCCCTGCTTATGAAGGACAAAGAAAAGTTGAGGAATATTTCACACGAAATTAGAGGGGCCGGAGGAACTATCGGATTTCCGAAGCTTACGGAACTGGGCGCTTCAATAGAAGAGGCTGCCGAAAAAGATTCGGTTGACTGGCCGAAGGCAACTAAGATGTGCGATGAGATATTCGCATATATAGACGAAATTGAAAAATCATTGTCAATTATAGAGTAATTAAATGTTTGTAATTATCGGTTTGGTTGTAGTAGTTCTTGGAATTGTTGTCGGCTTCACGGTCGCCGGAGGAAATCTTCTGCTCCTTTTGCAGTGGTCTGAGTTTATTGTTATCGGCGGAGCGGCTATAGGCAGCGTACTGATAGCCTCTCCACTGGTTCTGCTGAAGAAGATAGCCGCTGAAATACCGCAGACTATCAAACCAAACCACTTTAACAAGCAGGATTACCTCGACCTGCTGAAATCGTTTAACGAACTTTTCCTGGTCGCCCAGCGCGACGGTCTGCTCGCAATAGAGAAGCACGTGGAAACTCCGGAAGAAAGCGAGATCCTCTCGAAGAATAAGAAGTTTATAGACAACAAGATGATCTGCGACTTTTTCTCGGATACTATGAAGGTAATGCTTTCCGGTAGCGTTCCTCCCCACGAGCTTGAGGACCTTATAGAAACAGAGATTGAAACGTACGAGATCGAGAATAAGCCCGCCGCAGCCGCACTTGCCAAAGTCGGCGATTCGCTGCCGGGCCTAGGAATTGTAGCCGCGGTTCTCGGTATTATAGTTACCATGGCATCGATAGATCAAGGAGCCGAAGTAGTCGGCCATCACGTGGCGGCCGCATTGGTAGGTACCTTCCTCGGTGTTCTTATGTCTTACGGTTTCGTAAATCCTCTTGCTTCCAACATAGAACATAACCTGGAAAACAAAATAAGACTGCTCGAAACAATAAAGACATGCATTGTATCTTACGCAAAGGGCAACCCGCCTATCATCGCCATCGAGATAGCGAGAAGAACCATTTTCTCCGACGAAAGACCGAGTTTTTCCGAACTGGAAAACTACGTGAGAGGTAAGAAGGAGTAATGGCTGCAGAAAAAGAAAATCCGCCTCGAATCGTAAAGAAAGTAAAAAAGGCTCACGGCGGTGCTCACGGCGGCGCCTGGAAGGTAGCATACGCGGATTTCGTAACCGCCATGATGGCGCTGTTTATTGTTCTATGGGTAATGGGCCAATCGCCGGAAGTTAAGAAGGCAGTAGC
>CAWBBX010000033.1:0-10573 GCA_963787005.1 uncultured Bacteroidota bacterium | reverse complement strand
TGTTTTTTTTCCTCGCTCAGTTGCGTATTGCTCTTCGGATGCTATGCGGGCTATCTCTTCTATTCCGTCCATAGTGAAATCGACTTTAACTCCCTCGGTTCCGAGCAGAGCGTCGTACTGTTTAAGAAGAGCGTTCTCCGGCTTTGTTAATATCTGGATGAAATCTTCCTTGCTCAGGCTCTGCAGTTCAACGCGGATCGGGAATCTTCCCTGAAGTTCGGGTATAAGGTCGGACGGTTTGGAAACATGGAACGCACCTGACGCGATGAATAAAATATGATCCGTTCTAACAGCGCCGTATTTTGTATTAACGTTTGAGCCTTCCACTATCGGGAGAAGATCTCTCTGAACTCCTTCGCGCGATACGTCCGGACCTTGACCTTTACCGCCGCCGGCAATCTTATCGATCTCGTCGACGAACACGATACCGGAATTCTCCACGCGCTGAAGCGCCTCTCTTTGAACTGCGTCCATGTCGATAAGTTTCTGAGCTTCTTCCTGAGCGATGATATTACGAGCATCGGCAATAGTGGTTTTTCTTTTCTTCTTTTTCTTCGGCATAATGTTGCCCATAATCTCCTGGAAGTTTATGCCGAGATCATCCATGCCGAACGGTCCGAGCACCTGCATGCCTACCGAATTCTGTGCGCTGGCGTCGAACTCGATCATCTTATCGTTCATCTCGCCTTTCTTGAGCTTGTCCTTCATCCACTCGCGCGTCTTCTGATTTTGATAGGCTTCATTTTCTTCTATGTTTTCTCCTTCCTCAGCATTATTATGCTGGGATTTTCTGACAGGAGGGATCAGGATATCGAGTATCTTCTCCTCGGCTAGTTCTTCGGCTCTGGTCTGAACTTCAGCCGTCTTTTCGGATTTCACCATGTTCACCGCAAAGTCGGCAAGATCGCGTATCATCGACTCGACGTCTCTTCCGACATAGCCTACTTCCGTAAACTTGGAAGCCTCTACTTTTACGAACGGTGCCTGAGCCAGTCTCGCGAGTCTTCTCGCGATCTCAGTTTTTCCCACGCCGGTGGGGCCGATCAATATAATATTGTTCGGAAGTATTTCTTCCCTCATATTACCCTCGACCTGCTGTCTTCTCCACCTGTTGCGGAGCGCGATTGCCACGGCGCGCTTAGCGTCCGTCTGGCCGATGATATATTTATTTAACTCGTTAACTATTTGGGTCGGTGTAAGCGACTCTATTGATATTTTTTTCATAATAATTCCGAATTTACTTCCCTAATGTTTCAACATTAATTTTATCATTTGTATAAATACATATCTCCGACGCGGTCTTCAGAGCTTCGTGCACAACTTCTTTAGCCGAAAGCTTGCTGTACTTCTGGAGCATTTTTGCCGCGGCAAGAGCGTACATTCCGCCCGAGCCGATCGCGACTATCTGATCATCGGGCTCAATCACGTCGCCGTTGCCGGAAATTACCAGCGCGGTACCTTCGGCTATAACGGCAAGCATGGCTTCGAGCTTGCGAAGATATTTATCGGTTCTCCAGTCTTTTGCTAATTCAACCGCCGCGCGGTGAACGTTGCCGCGGTACTGTTCAAGCTTATCCTCGAACCGTTCCACAAGTGTAAAAGCGTCGGCCGAAGCACCCGCGAAACCGCAGAGCACCTTGCCGTTGGCGATCTTCCTGATCTTAACGGCGTTATGCTTCATCACCGTGTTGCCGAGCGTAACCTGCCCGTCGCCTCCCAGCGCGGACTCGCCGTTGTGCACGATGCCTAATATTGTTGTCGCTTCAATTTTCATTTCCATTAAATAAAGTCTCCTTTAACAAACATTTATTTTTATATGGGTTATATTTTCACGCAAAGTCGCAAGCCGCAGAAGTTATTTATTCAATCCATTATTACAAACTTACTCAAAAAGAGCGACTTCTTCACTGATACCCGCTTTACTCTAATTATAGATGATACAGATCATCACATAAATTTTAAGGTACGATTTTTTCGCCGTTTTTCCATGGCTTATACCATTCGATAAACGGTAAAGTTGCGGGAACCGCGGCTATCCTTCCGCCGAATCCCATATACCTGTACGCGTACATACTGAGATCGGGCAGCGAAAGCGATTTCAAAAGATTATTATCTATACTAACACCAAACTGGTTGGCCAGCTTAACAGTGTACGCAATAAAAAATTTGCTTACTTTCTTACCGTGAAGTTCTCTCCACATTTTATTCCTTACCTTCGCGAAAGGCTCCGCCTTAACCTTCGGTGTTTTCTTTCCTATCAGTTTAAATAACGAATAGCCCACGGGAGTTTTAACCGGACCGTACAACTCGCCGACCTTCATAGCCCTGGCTTTCTCGCCTATCACTCCGTACATAGTCGATTGAAAATATCCGAACTCACCGCCTTTGGCTCTCGTCCATTTTCTCTTTGTATGAAGAGAAGCAAGCTTCCTTATATCGGCGCCGTTCTCTATTTCCTTCTTAAGCTTTTTGAGCACGCTCAAAGTATCGTTCAATATCTCTACTATGTTAACCTGAACCTCATCATCCTTTTTTAATTCCTGCTGCTGCTTGTAGTAATTTTTAACTTCCTGTTCACTGACCTTTATTGTATCGATTATTTTGTCCTTCAGCATCTGTGCGAGATAATAATCGCGCCACATGCTGATCTCGCGCTGCACCTTCGGGCTGTTCTCGAGTCCGCGCCTGTAACCTTCCCTGGCAAGGAGCTCTTCCTCTATCGATGTTCTCACTCTTCCGCTTATCTGAGCTGCGATTGAATTAAAATCCTGGAACTTCGTATAAAATCCCTCGAATATAAAATATTTCAAAAAGTCGTCTACAGTGTAAGGGTCTTTTTTAAATTTGATGAAAACCATGTTCAAAGTATCGGGGCCCAGCTCCGACTGAAGCCTGTACAGATCTTTCTCCTTGAAGTAAACAAAGCTTGTATCCGGAATCGATTCCGCTTTTCTTTTACCATCTAAAATCTTGGTTACTTTTCTCGCTATACTCCGGAACAGCGGCGTTACCGTCTCAACTTTCTTATCATCGAAAAATTTGTTCATGTAATCGTTGTACAGGACCTTCGCTTTTCTTTTTTCGATTATGCCTTTCACTTTTTCGAGGGAGTTGTCTACATCTTCCGAGGTATAGGATTTTTTAATTTTATCTTCCAGCTTGAAGATAAGCCAGCCGGTAGCGGACTTCAGCGGCGCGGTATATTCACCATCATTTAATTTATAAAGAGAATCCTCAACGAAATCGTTAAGCATGCCGCCGTAGTTAACCGTCATCTCCGGTAGTGTATCGCGGTGAACCTGCATAAGAGAATCGAACGTGACACCGGCTTTAAGCTGACCGTACCACTCGTACGCTGCGGAAGAATCTGGTGAGCGAAGTACCTTCAGCTTAAGCGTGATGAAATGATCCTTCATCCCTTCGATCATATCCTTTTCCGTTATCCTCACTCTGTCCCCAATCTCGGTTTTGTAAAGAGCGTCGCGCACGTACATTTTCTCCAGAGCCTTAAACGATTTTCTCATTATCTCCGTCGTGTCGTAGCCCTGCTTCTCAGCTTCAAGGGCCCACAGCTTCTCCGCTATAACCGAGTACATCATATCCTCTTCCTTGGTGTAAGGATTGTTCACCTTGCTGTAAACCTGCGGAGTCAGCTCGAAGCGTTCGCGGAATTCATTTATGGTGATCTTCTGCGGGCCGACCTTTGCAATAACCGTATCTTCCTGCGCGAATAAAGCCGCACCGGATATCATTATGATGATAAAAGTATAAATCAATTTTTTGTGCATCATGTTCAGTCGTATACTTTTTTGTTGTAGGGACGTGTGAATTTATACGGAAATATTCTCGGGACTGCATCCCGGTAAACTTTATAATCGCTTTTGAACCGTTCGATCAGCTTCTTCTCTTCATAGTGAGAACCGACATAAAAGTAGGCGGTTATCGATAGGAAGAACGTAAAGTAAAAGAGATCCATCTCAGGCCTCAGCGCAAGAAACAGTATCGAAAAAAGATAAATAGGATGACGGCTGAAGCGGTACGGTCCTTCTATTCTAAGCGTCAGATGTTCATCGAGCTCCTCGGAGTTATACTCGTTGTTTACCCAGCGGAAGACCTGATTGATGCCCAAAAACTCGCGCACACAGAAATATTTGAGAGTCCAGAAGAATCCCGCCAGACTTAAAAATTGAGGGATTAAGATAAGCAAATCGAAAGGACTGGATAAGTCATAAATAATTATATGCGGCTTGGGTGCGATCACATAAATAAGATAAAGAGCCAGGAAAGAAATTATATTGTAGATGATACGGTAGAAAGCTACTAAGCTGCCGTACTTGTCCTTTAGCTTCCGCTTTAATTCGTTTGATGCCAGGTAAGAATGAAGGATCCCGAAAAGCGAAAAGAGAAGAATTATATCGATGACGTCAATGACATATCCCGTCATAATTCCCTGCGCAGCCTCGCGATCGGAAGCCGGAGCTGCTCCCTGTACTTTGCTACGGTCCTTCTGGCAATGTGAATGCCTTCATGGTTAAGTATTTCCGCAAGCTTATCGTCGCTTAGAGGCGACTCCTTATTCTCGCCGTCAATAATCTCCTTCAGTCTCTCCTTGATGTGTTTATTCGAAACCTCTTCTCCGGAGTCTGTGATAAGTCCTTCGCTGAAGAAATACTTAAGCTCGTGAATTCCCATCGGGCTCTGCACATATTTTCCGTTAACCACGCGGCTAATCGTGGAGATATCCATATTGATCTCCTCGGCAATGTCCTTGTATATCATCGGCCTTAATAACTTGGGACCTTTATCGAAGAACTCGTACTGCTTCTCGACTATCGCCTGCATAATTTTCATCAACGTCTCGCGTCTTTGCTGTATGCACGCAATAAACCATTTAGCAGACTCGAACTTTTCGCGAAGGAACTTGTACGTGTTCTTTTCTCTCTCCGAACCCTTGCGGGTTTTCTTATTGCTTTCTATCATCTCTAGGTAAGTCTTGCTCAAGGTTACTGAGGGAACGCTTCTATCGTTTAATGTGATGACGAAGTTGTCGTCGACTTTTTCAATAATAAAATCGGGGCTTATTTGGTTTAGCTCCATCGAATTGATGTTGCCTTCTCCCGGCTTAGGATTAAGATCCTGGATCAGATCGATAGTTGATTTCAGGGTCTCGTCACTCAAATTCATCTTCAGCTTTATCGAGTCGTAGCGCTTCTGGATAAAATCCTCAAAGTGGTTAACAAGAAGATCTTCAGCGAGATAAGAGAAATAAGGATCGAATGAAATATTTCTAAGCTGGATAAGCAGGCATTCTTGAAGGTTTCGCGCGGCAATTCCGATCGGGTCAAATGTTTGAATTTTCTTAAGAAGATTTTCGGCATCGGCGGGAGTGATGTCAAGATGCTCGAACATCCCGAGCTCGTTTACTATATCTTCGAAGCTATTCTTGAGGTAGCCGTCCGAATCGAGATTGCCTATTATCTCTTCACCGAGCATGAACATTTTCTCATCGAGGTCGAGCATTCTCAATTGCTCGAGGAGAAGCTCTCTCAGGCTTTCCTTCGACGGAGCGAGAGGCTGATATTGCTCGTCGTCGGGGCTCCGGTTAAGCCTGTCGGAATCCAGTTCGGAGTCGTTCATAAAATCTTCGAGCTCGAACTCTTCTTTATCGTAATCTTCGAACTCGTCCTCTGTTTCGTCGTCCTTGTCTTTTTCCTTTTCTTGAGTAATCTCAAGTTCCTCTTCCGTCACCTCTTCGAGTATAGGATTGAGCTCAAGTTCAGTCTTTATCCTCTGTTCGAGAGCCAAAGAATTCAGCTGAAGCAGCTTCTGATACTGAATCTGCTGGGGCGACAGCTTCTGCTGCTGGGATAATTTTTGGCTTAAAGATAGCATATCACTTACCGATAGTTTCCTTTAATAATTCATACCATTTTTTGCCGTACAATCTTACGAGAGAATCCTCGCAGAAATCGACAATCTTCACATCTTCTTCGGCACCCTTTTTAAGGGCCGGCTTACACTCACAGAATTTTTCGTACCTAAGTACGTCCCCCCCAAATCTGGAAACCCGTATCGGGAAAAGATGGCATGAGATGGGTTTCCTGAAATCCACTTTCCCGTCGAAGAAAGCCTTTTCAATTCCGCATTTGGCAATATCTCCGTCGAAATAAACAAACACGCACGCGCGGTTATTCATGCTGGAGGCCATCAGCTCTCCGTCTTTTACGTCGTAAAAACCGTTTCCCTCAATTTCCTTTCTATGCTCTTCAGGAAGATAAGGAAGCACCTTATCGAGGATTTCCTCAATTTTCGTTACTTCTTCCTCGCTAAGAGGAGCGCCGTATTGGCTATCCAATGTACAGCACGCGCCCTTGCATTTTTCGAGATCGCACGAGAAATGCGTTTCAACCACTTCCGGCCTCACCAAAACGTCTTCAATCGGTATTATATTGCTCGTAAACATTGGAATAATTTTTGCTGATTAAGATAAGAATTTGTTATTTAATTCAAAAGTCCATCAAATGTTAACTTTTCATCAATTTAAAATTTTCATCGAAGAAATTTATTTTGATGAATTAAGGTCTTATATATAACAGGCTTCCGTTTGACCGGAAATTGATGACTAGATTTTCCGCAAAAATTATATTTTTATTATCGAAATAAAGTTTAAAGATTATAATATTATTTCTAATTTTAATTTTATATAATGAGTTCAGCCCAATACATCTCTTTTGAAAAAAAGGGTTTAACTCTTGTGAGAACTTATAATTTACATCAAGACAGAACTTGACATGTCGGGTTTTATTTATAATAAGTTCCTTCCTATCAAGACATGAATGCGGGCGGATTTTTAACATCAATACTTATTAAAATAAAACTTGCTTTGAATTATACAATGTATTCAGACAATATTATTAATAAATTACGAAAATGAAACTAAAAGACAAGATAGTATTAATCACGGGCGCATCCAGCGGCATAGGCTATGAGCTCTCGAGACAGCTCGCCGCTTACGGGTGCAGACTTATCCTCCTCGCAAGGAGAGAAGACAAACTAAATCAGCTCGCCGGAGAGATAAGTACCAGCGGAACGGAAATCCTTACACTCCGGTGCGACGTAACAAAAAAGGAGGACATTATCTCCGCCGTAAATGAAGCAAAGAATAGATTCGGGAAGATAGACATCGCTGTGCTGAATTCTGGTGTAAGCTTTAAATCGGAGATAGAAAGCTTCAGCTCCGAGCCTGCGCGCGAGACTTTCGACGTAAATGTAATGGGAATGATTCAATGTGTCGAAGTTCTCGTCCCGGATTTCATTGAGAAGAATGAAGGGATGATTGTCGGTGTTTCCTCTCTGGCCGACGGCAGGGGTTTTACGAAGAGCGGCTTCTACTGCGCGAGCAAGGCCGCCGCAACTATCTTTCTTCAGAGTCTCCGGGTTGAATTGAGAAAGTACAACGTAAAAGTTCTAACGGTTAAGCCGGGTTTCGTCCGTTCTCCCATGACGGACAAAAACGAATTCAAGATGCCTTTTTTAATGGATGTTGATAAAGCGGTGAGAATAATTATCAAAGGTATAGAAAAAGAAAAGCGGATAATTCAATTTCCCTTTCCCACCGTGCTGGGTTCAAAAATATTGAAGCTGCTCCCGGAAGCGTGGTTCGATTTTATAGCGGCGAGGGCGAGGTAAAATAATTGGCGGTCGTTGGTTGGATGTATGTATCTAATTCTTTATAATGATTTAATTCCATTCACACATTAGCGCAAATTTAATTATTAAAAATTTTACCGTGTAAATAAAATTTTGATCAGCCGCGAATGAGCGTATACTTCCTATTTAATACACTTAGCGCCTCCGCGTCTTTGCGGTGAAGAATACCCGATAATTAATATAATCCGGTCCATACGAAGATATCCCCATTTTTCCCTTGACACTACGAAAGCTTTCGTATATATTGATCTACGAAGGTTTTCGTAATTTATCTAAGACAAACAAACCGGTTATAAATGAAAAAGAAGAAGATCACAAAACCAACCGAGGCGGAGTTGGAGATACTTCAGATACTCTGGGAGAACGGCCCCTCTACCGTCCGTTTTATAAACGACAAGCTGAACAGAAGCAGAAGCGTCGGCTATACTACAACTTTAAAGATCATGCAGATAATGACAGAGAAAGATCTGGTTAAAAGGAACGAGGAAAACAGAAGTCACATTTATACCGCGGCGTATAAACGGGAAGAAACACGAAAGGTACTGCTCGACAAGCTGATTAAGACGGCGTTCGGGGGCTCGTCCTCCAAGCTTGTTATGCAGGCGCTCGGCAATAAGAAAACTTCCAAAGAAGAGATAGAAGAAATAAGAAAATTTCTCGACGAAATTGAAAAGGACCAAAAATGAATTTCATTGGAAATATATTTCCGGAGAGGATTATTTACTCCCTCGGCTGGACCATCATTCATTCTCTCTGGCTAGGGACTATAATCGCTCTGATGCTTTTCGCTTTCATCACGCTCGTAAAAAGTTCGGCAGAGTTAAAAGCTAAAGTCTCCGTACTGGCTCTGGGATTAATGTTGATATCGTTCCTAGGTACTTTCACAATCGAGTATGCTTCTTACTCTAAAGGCAGCACCGTACCCGCGTATATTACCAATAGCCAGGCTTCTACAAGAGCGGATGCAAATATCAACAACAATTCCGGAGGCATTGATTTTTTCGAGCCGGGAATCACAGCCGCTGCAAAAAATTATCTCGCGGAAAACATTCCTATGCTGGCCATGATATGGTTCGCGGGACTTATCATCTTTACCATTAAGTTTTTCGGCGGATTATTCCTTACAAGAAAGCTTAAGTTCTCAGGTACGTCGTTTGTCCCGGCCGTATGGCAGAACAAACTAAACTCGATCCGCTACAAACTTAAGATCACAAAACCTGTGCGACTTCTCGAATCTGTGAATATCTGTATACCTATCGTAATTGGGCATGTGAAACCGGTTATCCTGTTTCCGCTGGGCATGCTTGCCGGATTACCGGAATCACAGGTGGAAGCCATAATAGCGCACGAGCTCGCTCATATCTACAGGAACGATTACTTAATAAATTTCCTTCAATCGGCAGGCGAGATCATTTTATTCTATCACCCCGCGGCCTGGTGGATATCGCACAAAATAAGAGAAGAAAGAGAAAACAGCTGCGACGATATCGCAGTTTCAGTCAGCGGCGACAAACTAACCTTTGCGCGCGCGCTGGCAAATCTTGAGGAGGTTAAAATGAAAAGCAGAAAGTTTGCGCTCGCCGCGAAGGACAGAGGAACACTGGCCGGAAGAATAAAGAGATTGTTCGAAACCGGAGGGAACCAAATAGGATTTTCTGAAAAAATTTTCGTTTCGATAATAATAATGGCGATAATATTAACTACTTCAGTATTCGCATCCGTATCGTTAGATTCGCCGGCTAAAGCAGCATATGTAAATTTTGCAGCGGCCGCCGGTGATTCGCTACCTGTAAATAATAATCAACCGACAAACGGAAACGATAATCATTTTAATATTAATGCGAATGTGAATTCGCAAGACAGTAATACTAAATACAAATTTGAATTCGAACAGTAATGTTAACGTCAAACTTAACATCGATCCGCCCGACAGCATTAACCGCAAATCGAATAAGAAAACGGAAGCGATGAAAATAGTTCCGGCCGAACCGGCTCCGCCCGCGGTACCGGCTAAAGCGAACACCAACACACTTCCGCCGCTTCCGGGAAAAGCCCCGGCGGCAGACAGCACTCAGCTTGCGGGTTTAAATCCTCTCCCTCCTCTGCCGCCCGCTGCGGATGAAGATTCGACGGTCAACAAAGAGTCGGAAAAGGATTTGGAAGTTGTAAAAAAGAAAGTCGTAGAGACCAGGAAAGAGTTTTATAAACAGCAGAAAAAGGTAGAGGAATACCGGAAACAGCTTAAACAAGTGAATGAAAAGCTAAAGATGCAAGAAAATGAACTGCGTATAAAAAAAGAAGAGCTGAGAAGAAAATCGGAGAAGCCGCGAGAGAATAAAGAACAGTTCATGCAGGGATTGACCGAAGAATTAATGAAAAGAGGAATTGTAAAGGATGAGAATTTCTATATGCGACTTACCCAAAAGGAACTTGATATAAACGACAAAAAGCAGCCTGATGAGCTGCTGCGGACCGCGCTTAAATTATACCGGCAGGTATGGGGGAAAGATATCGGTAAAAATGATGAAATGGAAGTAGGCAGGAACTAATCAAAATTTCATTAGCGAATTAGCTGCAAAGGTTAAGTTTAATAAGCCGCTGCCCTGCCTGCGGGCAAGTTAGCGGATAAATTTATTCATCTGCGTCTCCGCGCCTTTGCGGTAATTAAGTCCCACCTACAACTTTCCGAATTTTTAACCTAAAAATAGGTAAAACACTTATTGACCTTATCCCTTACTTTTTTTATGCTCATATATCGCACGTGGATATGATTATTATTTATTACAATGCTCAAGCTTGAGGGTTGTAAAAAAGTTAATCGGTATTCCCGCATCATTTAATACCATCCCCGTAGCCGCCTTAA
>CAWBBX010000032.1:0-4827 GCA_963787005.1 uncultured Bacteroidota bacterium | reverse complement strand
GATTGGTAAAGGGCTGTGGGTCGGAGCCGACAACGAAGAATCGAAAAGGGCGCTGAGTAGAGCCATTGAGAACGGTATAAATTTTTTCGACACGGCACTAGCATACGGCAAGGGGCACAGCGAATCTTTAGTAGGCGAGGCCGAAAGAGAATCGGGGAAGACGCTGTTCATTGCCTCAAAAGTGCCGCCGAAAACAGATATATGGCCCGCACCGGATAACTCAACACTTGAAGAAACATATCCGGAAAATTATATAATTGAAAAGACCGAACAGAGCCTGAGAAATCTGAAGAGAGATCACGTTGATCTTATGCAATTCCATACCTGGAATGATAAGTGGGCGGATAACGACGACTGGAAAGAAGCCGTAGAGAAACTTAAGAAGGAAGGTAAGGTCAGGTTCTTCGGTATTTCAATTAATGACCACCAGCCATGGAACGGGATAGAAGCGGGCAAAAGCGGACTGATAGACAGCTTCCAGGTAATTTTCAACATATTTGATCAGAAACCGATAGATCATCTTTTCTCATTCTGTCTCGATAAAAAGATAAGCGTTATTGCCAGGGTTCCTTTCGACGAAGGAGCTCTCACAGGTAACATCGGTCCTTCTACAGAATTCCCGGTCGGCGATTTCCGCAACGAGTACTTTAAGGGTAAGAGAAAGGTTGAAGTTAAATTGAGAACAGACAAAATATGGAATGACGTTAAACATGAGGCCGGCTCGCTCGCGGAAGCGGCACTACGCTTCGTTATCAGCTTCGACGCCGTTACTTCTGTTATACCCGGAATGCGGAAGGAAAAAAATCTTGTGGCCAATATTGCGAGCGTGGAAAAGGGCCCGCTCTCACCTAAACTGCTGGAAGAGGTGAAGGTGCATAAGTGGGATAGAAATTTTTACGATTGATCTCTTCTGTTTATTGAATTTCGTAGGAAGGTCATTTATGATGTTCTTTGCCAACAAAGAATTTGATAAATCAAATTCCTACAAGCTTCATAAAATTGATTTGACATTTCATATCGTCGGGTGGGAAATGAGAACGGTCAGGCTACAAATATAGTCTTTATTTTCATTGAAACATGATATGCGGCTGATGCCGTTATTTGTTTTTAAGTCATTCTATTCCGTTGGCTTTAGCCACATTTAAATAAAAACACTGCTGAGTCGAGATAATTTATGAACCATTCTAATAATTATAGATTATGAGTAATACAGTAACAATTTTCGGCAGCTCTCTTCCCAAAGAAGGTGACGCCGAATTTGAAAACGCATATCTTCTCGGGAAGCTGCTCGCTCAAGCAGGACTAAATGTATGCACCGGCGGCTACCGCGGGATAATGCACGCCGTATCAAAGGGCGCTGCGGAAAGCGGGGGTAAAGCAATCGGCGTTACCGTAGATTTATGGGGATCCGTGCCGAGCGAGTTTTTAACCGAAGAAATTAAATGTGAGACTCTCTTCGAAAGAATTAACAAGCTTGTCGAGCTGGGCGATGCTTACGTTATACTGCGCGGCGGAACCGGTACACTGCTCGAGCTGGCAGTTGTATGGGAATTGATGAATAAAAATCTTCTCGTTAAAAAGCCGGTAATTTGTCATTCGGATATGTGGAAAGGCATCACTGAAATTATGGAAGCTCAGATCAGACACGAAGGAAGAGAAACGGGAATCGTAAAGCACTCGGATTCAATAAAAGAAATCGCGAATTATATAATCACGTCTTTATCGTAAAAAATTTACTGCCGCATTAAAAACCATATCTACCGTCAGTTCTTTTACGCATTTAAACTTCACATCGTTCCTGAAGCATATTAAGGGCCGCGGCGAATAAATGAAGCATGGTGAGCAGTCCAAATTTAATCGAACAATTTTATGATCTGTGTGCCACGGATGAATATAATGCTGATTAGTCGGGCCAAGTATGGCAACTACGTTCAATTTCATCGCGGAAGAAATATGCATTAAGCTCGAATCGTTCGATACGAAAACATTACACCTTTTCATTACCGCGGCGCTCTGCGGAAGATTCTGCGTTTCCACGGCAACGGCGGAATCCGATCCTATCATCTTAACAATATTTGCCTTAAGCTCTAATTCTTCCGGTCCGCCGAATATAAGTACCCTGGCATTCTTCTCTTTAATTAATTTTTTACCGAGCTCGGCAAATTTTTCCGGTTCCCATCTTCTTTTAATATGGTTTTTAAGAGTCGCGGATCCCGGGTGAAAACCTATTACGGTATTCTCATCATTTAGACTGAGTTCATTAAAAGAGTTTAAAGCAAAATTTTTATCATCTTCCGAGAGGGGAAAATACAAGTCGGGCTCACCGTCGAGATTAATACCGAGCAGCTTCTCACACATTTTTATATTGGTAATTACGTTATGCTGAAGATCGTTCTCCGGGACGCTGACGTTATTCAGCCAGCCGAGGTTAACAAAATCCTTGCGCAGATAGCGAACGCCCGCTCTTTCCTTTGCGCCGAGCAGAAAATTAATAACATTGTATTCTTTCCTGTTGGATGGATAAACGTTTATAGATGCGTCGTATTTAGAGCGGAGCTTGAGCACGAAACGGAGCGACTCGAAAGCGCCTTCCTTAATGAAGTCGAAATGTATTACGTTGTTAAGATCCGGATTTCTCCCGTACATATCTTTCACGCCTTTGAACATAACCAGTGCGTCAATCGTAGCATCAGGCATGGCTTTTCTCATCAGCCTCAGCGCCGGCGTGAACATTAGTGCGTCGCCTATGCCGGACAGTGCGTTAATCAGGATCTTCATAGAATAAAAATTAATGTGTTTATAAATTCTTGTACGTTAAGATAAAAAATAAGCGGTTATAAAACCGCTTATTTTATAAAACAAATTATTTTGGAATGGGGTTAAAGCCTGCCTGTCGTTAGAGCCGCTGCGGGACCACTATTCGCTAATTTTCTAAAATTAAAGCAATTGGTAGAAGGAAAATTCAAAGCTGGAAAACGGTTAAAACCGTTAGAACTAATTGAGGATTATAGCAGCAGTAACCGCCGGATAAATCCGGCGGAGAATATATGGCTTTTGTAATTATCTTAGATAATTCTGATTATCGTCGAAATTTAAAACCGAATCTGTTGCCATAGTTTACTATTCTCCCCGCGATTTATCGCGGGGTTTTTCAAGTAAAAGACAAAAATGGTTTCAACCGTTTATACACGGTTATACAATACTCTCGGTACCTAGGTCAGTTTATAATAATCTATTATTATGTATCTTCAATTATTTTGAACCGGAGTTTGAGCTGTCGTTTCCAGAAACAAGCTTCTTATATTTGTCCACGTTCGCCTTTACGTTCGGATCATTCGGATATAAATTATAAATGCGCTGCCAGATATCATAAAGCTTTTTGTTGTCTTTTAAATTTTCATAAGTGGCGACGAGTATCCTGTATGCCCTTATGTCGTTCGGATTTACTTCAAGCGCGTTGAGAGCGCCGCTTTCTATATCGGCCGCGACCGCTTTATACTTGTCAAATGCTCCTGCGTTAAGATAAAGATTACCGATTTCGTATAACAATCCGCCTTCTACATGCAGATTCTCGCGCGGTATCATCTTTTCCATCATATCCAACGCATCAACTGCCTTCGCGTTTTCATTCTTCTGAAGATAATTTATCGCGAGTTCTATATAAGCGATGCGGTAGTTCTGCACCATCCTTTGATGATTATCGTCGAAGAAAATGCGTGGATCGGCTAGGCCCCTAAATTTAAAGCCCGGTTTGTAGGATTTGCTGTAGCCCGGGTTTACGTCGAAAAGCTGTTCGCGCAGCACCTTCTCGTTTATCGCGTCGGCGCCTCTTCTCTTAACAGGAACGATTCTCTGCGCCAATCCTTCCATGCGGAGATATTCCTGCAGACCGATCTTGCTGTCGTTGGAACATGTTACGGCAAAGTAAATAGGTCTGTCCCAAATATTGGATTCGATGATATCACGCGCCGCAATATCCTGCACCCTTATCGCTTTAATATCGCCGGACGTAATTGTATTGGGCATAGTGAATTTGATACCGTCAGGATTTATAGCGACCGAATCCGGTATATCGAATTGCTTTCTCACGTCATAATTCGGACCGGAAGGATAGGGGAACGTAACAACGGCGGGATTCCATCTCATCACGTAAATATTCTCAATCTGCTGATCCGTTAAGCGCATTTTAAGAGTTCCCACATGGTAGGGATCGTTGTGCTTAAGCTGCATAATATACCACTGCGTGTTGAGAAGACTGAGATTAACAATCTTCACGTCGCGTCTCACACCTTCAACGTCCTGAAGATACCAGAGCGGGAAGGTATCGTTATCGCCGTTTGTAAAGAGTACCGCGTTGGGAGCGCAGCTCTGCAGGAAGTTGTATGAATAATCCCACGGAAACCAGTTGTTCGACCTGTCGTGCGTATAGTAGTTAGCTTCGAGCATGCGGAACGGAACGAATATAACTCCGAGCGCAAGCAGTGCAACAACCGCCGCGTTCCTGAAACTTATTCTTTTTACCTTCTCTAGAATAACGTCCGCAAGTCCGCGCACACCGTAGGCGATCCAAATCGAGAAGACGAAGAAAGCGCCGACGTAGAAGTAATCTCTCTCTCTCGGCTGGGGCTGCTGCTGGTTTTGATAGAACGCCGTAAGGTAGCCCATAAAAATGAATAATGTCATGAAGATTGCGGCCATCTTCCAGTCGTTTTTAAACTGGAAGTAGATGCCCAGCAGTCCGAGCAGGAACGGTATTGCGTATAGCGAGTTGCTTACCGGCCCCGAGAAATTAATCCCGAAAATTTTACCTAACGAGTTTCCTATACC
>CAWBBX010000031.1:0-37474 GCA_963787005.1 uncultured Bacteroidota bacterium | reverse complement strand
GCAATTTTTCTTCACAGTGCCGTGCTCGCTTCTATTATCAGGACGGTTCACGTGGACGCCGCTGCCGGACATTCTCTGGGAGAATACTCGGCACTTGTTTCAGCGGGCGCCATACAATTTTACGATGCGGTTAAGCTTGTAAGAGCAAGAGGGAAAGCAATGCAGCAGTCGGGTATCGATAACCCCGGCACAATGGCTGCCGTCATCGGCATGAGTTCCGACGACGTGAAGAAACATTGCGAAGACGCGTCTTCTGCAGGGATTGTTCAGTGCGCCAATTTTAATTCGCCGGGCCAAATAGTGATATCAGGTTCAGTGGACGGAGTTAAAAAGGCGATGGAGCTTTGTAAAGCGGGCGGAGCCAGAATGGTAAAAGAACTTGTAGTAAGCGGCGCGTTCCATTCGCCTTTAATGCAGTCGGCAAAGGACGAGCTCGGAAAAGAGCTGGAGACCGCAAATGTTTATGACGCCCGTTTCCCGGTTTATACCAATGTAACGGCCGGTGCGATAAAAGACAAAGACGAAATTAAAAGGCTGTTGTTCGAACAGGTCACTTCTCCAGTTAGATGGGAAGAAACTATCATCAATATGATTAACGACGGCGTAGATGAGTTTTATGAAGTCGGTCCCGGCAAGGTGCTTCAGGGCCTCGTAAAAAGAATTAACCCGGATGTTAAATGTTTCGGCATAGATAAATATGCCGACGTCGAAAGGTACATATAATGGCACAAAAATTTACGAAGGAAATAAAAGGGCTTAAAATCGATCCCGCAATTTTCACTTTTAAATTCAGCTGTAAATGCAACGGAGAATGCTGCTACTACGGAGTTTATACCGATCTGAAAGAGCACGATGTGATAATGGGACTTAAGGATCGCATTATCGCGGATATGGACGAAACTCAGTGCAAGGAAGTTGACAAATGGTTCGAACCGCCGGAAGACGATGAAGATTTCGATTCAGGAGTTGCGGTCGGCACGGAAGTAATTAACGGCAAGTGCACTTTCTTAGATAAAGATGGTCTCTGTAATCTTCAAAAGCTCGCTAACCAGGAAGGTTCCTATAAGTGGAAATACAAGCCGTTATATTGTATATTGTTTCCTTTGACTGTCTATGAAGGGGCGCTGACTATAGACGACGAACATATTGACCGGCTAAAGTTTTGCAACAAACATCCCGTTGAGGAAACATCCATTTTCCGTGCGTGCAAAGAAGA
Source organism: uncultured Bacteroidota bacterium (assembly GCA_963787005.1). Classification (GTDB taxonomy): domain Bacteria; phylum Bacteroidota; class Ignavibacteria; order Ignavibacteriales; family Ignavibacteriaceae; genus FEN-1297. Next base: position 36,258 of record CAWBBX010000031.1, on the reverse strand, counting down.
ATTGAAGCACTTTATGGGAGAAGACGGGCTTGCCGAACTTGAAGCTTACGAAAAAGAATACCTTGACTCTAACGATTCTAAAGAGGTGGCATGAGATTAAAAGGAAAAAAGGCGATTGTCACCGGAGGAACGAGGGGAATCGGAAGAGCAATTGTATTAGCTCTTGCTTCTGAAGGCAGTGATGTGGTCTTTACATATGTGAGCTCCGCCGACGCCGCTAAGTCCCTCGAGATTGAAGCTGCGGCATACGGCGTAAAAGTACATGGAATTCAAGCCGATGCTGCTTTGTTTTCCGACGCCGAGAAAACCGTAAATTTCGCTTTGGAAAAGATCGGCGGTTTGGATATTTTAGTCAATAACGCCGGAATTACGAGGGATAATCTGCTCCTTAGAATGGGAGAGGAAGATTTCGACAAGGTAATTGCCGCCAACCTGAAAAGCGTTTTTAATTATACGAAGCTGTCTATCAAATCGATGATGGGACAGAGATACGGAAAGATCATAAATATAACTTCCGTTGTAGCTTTAATAGGAAACCCGGGGCAGGCGAACTACGTGGCTTCGAAGGCCGGTGTGATCGGATTTACAAAATCTACGGCCAGAGAACTTGCATCGCGCAATATCACCGCGAACGCAGTTGCGCCGGGATTTATAGCAACCGACATGACCCATAAGTTGAACGAAAAACAAAAGGAAGGTATACTGTCCCAGATCCCTCTGAAGAAAATCGGCGGCGCGCAGGACGTTGCCAACACAGTTGTATTCCTGGCATCACACGATGCGGATTATATAACCGGACAGGTAATTTCCGTTGACGGCGGCATGGCAATGTAGCTGATCTTTAATTAAATTATGAACAATAATAAATTACTTAATATATATCATATCAAACAAATAATAGGAGACATCAGATGGACGTTGAGGCTAAAGTAAAAGAAATAATTATCGATAAACTCGGTGTAGAAGAATCGCAAATTACACCCGAAGCTTCTTTCACAAATGACCTGGGTGCTGATTCGCTGGACATAGTCGAGTTGGTAATGGGTTTTGAAAGTGCTTTCCAAGTCTCAATCCCCGACGAAGACGCCGAGAAGATCGGAACGGTCGGCGATGCGATAAACTATCTCAAAGAAAAATTAGGTTAAGACAATTAAAGTCGAGAAAATTATTTTTCTCGACTATCTTTTTAATCATGCTTACTTTATTAATGCCGCTGCATGATGGGTAGGCTGCATTCTATAATTCTCACGGAGTTCTGAATGGAAAAGAGAAGAGTAGTTGTAACCGGTTTGGGCGCAATTACTCCAATCGGTACCGGTGTTGACGAGTTTTGGAACGGCATGCTGGAAGGAAGGAACGGGGTAGCCCCTATTACTAAGTTCGACGCAACCGGGTTCGATACTCGGTTCGCGGCCGAGGTGAAAAATTTCAACCCGGACGATCACTTCGACAGAAAATCTGTGAAGAGGATCGATCCGTTTACGCAGTATGCTCTTGTAACCGCCAAAATGGCGGTTAAAGATTCAGGGCTGAACTTGGAATCAGTCGATATGGAGAAATTTGGCGTCATTTACGGTAGCGGCATCGGAGGCATGGTAACCAATCAGCAGCAGCACTGGAATTATTTTGACTCTAAAACTCCCCGCTCTATTAGTCCCTTTTTCGTTACAATGATGATATCGGATATGGCAGCCGGCCAGATCTCGATAAAATATGGGATGAAAGGGCCTAACTACGCGACAACTTCCGCATGCGCGACGGCCTCGCATGCTATTTCAGATGCATTCATCTTAATACAGCGGGGAAGCGCGGATCTGATGATGTGCGGCGGATCGGAAGCCGCTATCACCGAAATGGCAATCGGCGGATTTAACGCTATGAAGGCGCTATCCCGCTGGAACGACAGGTATCTCGAGGCATCCCGACCGTTTGATAAGGAAAGAAACGGATTCGTAATGGGCGAAGGCGCGGGGACAATCATTCTGGAAGAATACGGTCACGCAGTAAAAAGAGGCGCGAAGATCTACGCTGAAATAGGCGGTGTAGGATTAACCGGCGACGCTTATCATATTACCGCGCCGGCACCCGGGGGAGAAGGGGCAGTACGCTCTATGAAAGCCGCGTTGAAGGACGCAGAAATGGCTCCGGAAGCGGTGGATTATATTAACGCGCACGGTACGTCCACTCCTTACAACGACGTGAATGAGACTAACGCGATAAAAACAGCGTTCGGCGATCACGCTTACGACCTGGTTGTAAGTTCAACAAAGTCTATGACCGGGCATCTTTTAGGAGCGGCCGGAGGAATTGAAGCTATCGCTACGGTGCTGGCTATTAAGAACGATATTATTCCGCCCACAATAAACCTTACGGTTCCCGATCCGGAATGCGATTTAAATTATAGTCCGCACAAACCTACAAAGAAGGTAGTAAACTGTGCTCTCAGCAATACATTCGGATTCGGCGGCCACAACGCTACGTTATTGTTTAAGAAAATCGGGGGATAGTCTTGGGTAAGTTATTGTCTTGGCTGATCGAGAAATTGAAACAGCGCCAGATACGGAACAAATCAAGGCACGTCTCCAGATTACTAACTCCCGCAAAGTTCGCCGAGCTTGAAAAACTCGTCGGCTTCAGCATCAAGGACAAATACTATTTTATTCAGGCATTGATGCACAGATCATTCCTCGAGCAGAACACCGAATACGACGTTTCTAACGAAAGGCTGGAATTTCTGGGCGATTCGGTTCTCAGTCTTGTCGTAGCCGAGTATCTCTTCGAAGAATTCCCGGATAACGACGAAGGATTTTTGACCAAAGTCCGGGCAAAGCTGGTAAACAGGCTGGCGCTCGCGGAGGCTGCCGAGCGAGTCGATCTCTCGCGTTTTTTACTCGTCAGTAAAAACTTATCGAACTCATTTAAAAACGGCTCGAAGACAGTATTATCAGACGCTATGGAAGCGCTGATAGGAGCTATCTATCTGGATAACGGACTTCAGGCGTCGAAGAGTTTCATCAACAAAGTTCTGATTGAACCTAATTCCAAAGATAATGAATACCTTATAGACGAAAACTTCAAGAGCCAGCTGCTTGAGTATACACAGGCAAATAAGATGGATAACCCGATCTATATTGTGGTTAAAGAAGAGGGTCCGCAGCATAACCGTGTCTTTACAATAAAAGTGGTTATCGGGGACACAGAATACGGAAGCGGAAAAGGAAGGAATAAAAAAAGCGCCGAGCAGAACGCGGCTAAAGTCGCATTGAGAAAGATATCGGCCGAGCAGGAAACAAATCCAACCGATTGAGGCCGGCTTTTAACAGCCCTATTTACTACGACGCATTCCCTAAAGCATATTAAAAAAAATACCGTAATTTGATTAAAATTTACCAATATCGGCCGATTGAATTTTTTAGATGGTAAACTTTGATTATTTTTATGCATTAATATTTTATAAATTAATTTTTTAAGAGTTATAATTTATGAGCATCTTCGAGCACCCCGACCGTTTCCGGGACAGACACATCGGACCCACTACTGAAGAAGTAAATGAAATGCTTCAGGTTATCGGCACAGAATCATTGGAATCTCTGATCGATGAAACAATACCTGCCGGAATCAGGCTGAATAAAGAACTGGATCTAAATAAGCCGGTCTCCGAAAATAAATTTATCGACAATTTAAAAGAGATAGCGGCAAAGAATAAATTATTTAAATCATATATCGGCATGGGATATTACCCGACGATAACGCCTCCCGTAATACAGAGAAACGTTTTAGAAAATCCCGGCTGGTACACGCAGTACACTCCTTACCAGGCGGAGATTTCCCAGGGAAGACTGGAGGCCCTGCTTAATTTTCAAACCGCGGTAATAGATTTTACCGGTATGGATTTAGCAAACGCATCCTTATTAGATGAAGGTACGGCGGCAGCCGAAGCCATGAGCATGTTCTACGCGCTGAGGAAAAAGAAGGACGCCGGTGTTTTCTTTGTCTCCGACCAGTGCCTTCCCCAGACCATCGACGTACTAAAGACAAGAGCCAATCCGCTGGGAATAAAATTAGAAATAGGGAACCACGAAGTTGTAGAGCTTGGTGACAATATTTTCGGCCTGCTCGTCATGTATCCTTCCCCTGAAGGAGAAATTTATAATTACAATAAATTGTTTTCTGCCGCAGCGGAGAAAGGAATTTATAAAGTTGTAGCGGCCGACCTTCTCAGCCTCGCATTATTAAAAGCCCCCGGGGAATTCGGCGCCGACGCGGTTGTCGGAAACTCGCAGCGTTTCGGGGTGCCGATGGGATACGGCGGTCCGCACGCGGCTTACTTCGCTACAAAGGAAGATTTTAAGAGACAGATCCCGGGCAGAATAATTGGAGTATCGGTAGACTCGCAGGGAAACCACGCTTACCGCATGGCTCTGCAGACACGCGAGCAGCATATACGCAGAGAGAAAGCCACCAGCAATATATGTACTGCGCAGGTTCTTCTGGCAATAATGGCAGGTATGTATGCCGTTTACCACGGACCGGACGGCATTAAAGCGATTGCCGTTCGCATACGAAAAATGACGATCCTTCTCGATACGGTGCTTCAAAAGCTCGGCTACAAGCAGCTGAATAAAACTTATTTCGATACGATTAAAATTTCCTTAGATGATACGAAGAAACTCGAATCAATCCGAGCTTCTGCGTTAGCGAATTCCGTCAACTTCAGATATACGAAGGAAGGCGAAATCGGAATTTCATTAAGCGAGGAAACGGATATTGAAGATCTCATTGAAATCATTAATATCTTTTCTTTAGCGGCAGGCATGGAATTTAATTCGGAGGAACTTGAAAAATTGTACACTGATACAAAAGTTAACTTCGCGCCGGAATTAAACAGGAGCAGCAAGTATCTTCAGCATCCCGTATTCAACAGCTATCATTCCGAAACCGAAATGCTGAGATACTTGAAGAGTCTCGAGAACAAGGATCTCTCTCTCGTTCACTCTATGATCCCGCTCGGCTCATGCACAATGAAATTAAATGCTACTGCCGAGATGATAGGAATTACGTGGCCGGAGTTCGCTAAACTTCATCCTTTTATTCCAAGAGATCAGGCCGAAGGCTACGCGCAGCTTTTTAAAGAACTTGAAAACGATCTCGCCGGGATAACTGGATTTAAGGCTGTATCTCTTCAGCCTAATTCCGGCGCTCAGGGTGAGTTCAGCGGATTAATGGTAATAAGACAGTATCACATCAGCAGAGGAGAAGGGCACAGGAACGTGGTACTTATCCCTTCCTCGGCGCACGGTACTAATCCCGCCAGCGCGGTTATGGCAGGCATGAAGGTTTTAGTGGTAAGCTGCGACGAAAAAGGAAACGTCGATCTTAACGATCTCAAAGCCAAGGCCGAAGCCAATAGAGAAAGCCTAGCGGCATTGATGATAACTTATCCTTCTACTCACGGAGTGTTTGAAGAAAACATCAAGGAGATATGCGGCGTAATTCACGATAACGGCGGACAGGTTTATATGGACGGAGCCAACATGAACGCGCAGGTCGGATTGACCAGCCCCGCGATGATAGGCGCGGACGTCTGCCATCTTAACCTGCACAAAACATTCTGCATACCGCACGGCGGCGGCGGTCCCGGTATGGGTCCGATTGCGGTTGCGGAACATCTGGAACCTTTTCTGCCATCTCATCCTGTTGTGGATATCGATCATGAACAGGGAATTAACGCGGTATCGTCCGCGCCGTGGGGAAGCGCCGATGTACTTGTTATATCTTACGCATATATAAAGCTGATGGGTTCTGAAGGGTTAAAGGATGCTTCTGTCTATTCCATACTTAACGCGAATTATATTAAAGCGAAGCTCGACTCATATTTCAAAACTCTTTACAAGGGAGGAAAAGGACGAGTCGCTCACGAGCTTATTTTCGATATGCGCAGTTTTAAAAATTCCGCCGGGATAGAAGTTGAAGATATTGCAAAGAGACTTATGGATTATGGTTATCATGCGCCGACAGTTTCATTCCCCGTCGCCGGCACTTTAATGGTAGAGCCGACCGAGAGTGAAGGGAAAGCCGAACTGGACAGGTTCTGTGATGCGCTTACAGCTATAAGAGAAGAAATTCGGGAGATAGAAGAAGGTAAAGCGGATAAGACGGATAACGTTCTTAAGAACGCCCCGCATACCGCACAAATGGTTATTGCAGACGATTGGAAACATCCTTATTCAAGGGAGAAAGCGGCGTATCCCGCAATGTGGACGAGGTTCCGGAAATTCTGGCCGAGTGTGGGTAGGGTTAATAATGCCTACGGCGACAGGAACCTAATCTGCAGCTGTAATCCGATTTCCGATTATATTGAAGAAATGGTTTCTTGATGTTACATACTCGCCGCCCCGAATTTTGCGGGGCGGTTTTTTATATAATCTTCCTAAAAGTTTCTTACCGTTATTTTTCATGAATAAAATTATTTTTTTAATAGCGCCGGTTATTTTAATATCGTTTCTGCTTCGAGCGCAGGAACCGGACTCGCTTTTTTTTCAAAACCAAAAATTTTTCAAAGTAGATTCAATAAAAATTGTCGGGAACAAAACTACCAAACCCGACGTAATTCTCCGGGAAATGACCTTCGGCCCGGGAGACACAGTAAGCATCGGCGAACTGGAGTACAACCGCGACAGAATATACAGCCTCGGCATCTTCATAAATGTTCAGCTTTATCCTAATATTATTAACGGAACCGATTATGTTGTAGTTGCAGTTAAAGAAAGCTGGTATATTTATCCGATACCATTCGTGGAACTCAAGGACCGAGACTGGTCGAAGGTTTCTTACGGAATGGACATTGTCGTAAAAAATTTCAGGGGACTTAACGAAACAATTAGATTGAGAGGAGCATTCGGCTACGACCCGAGCATTTTCCTTCTGTACAATCATCCTTATCTTTTTAGAGGCAATAACACATCCCTCTCTGCTTCTCTATATTATCAAAATACCAAGAACAAAAGCCTGTACGCTGCTGATCTTTTCGGCGGTGATTTCAATCAGAAAGTTATCAACGGCGAGGTCGATCTTACCCGGCACTTCGGATTATTCAATAGAGTTTCGGTAGATGCGGGATATAAATATGTAGAGAGTCCAAAGTACGTGCCCGGGATTTCGGCTTCGAACAGCAGGATCGACAGACAATTCTACGCGGGCGCGGGCTATATTCACGATACCAGGGATCTCGCCCAGTATCCGAAAAAAGGAATCTTCGGACTTGTAAATCTGCAGTTCAAAGGAATGGGACTCGACGAAATTAACTACGAAGTACTCAATGTGGACTTCCGGGAGTACCGCGAGTTTTTTAAGAAGCTTCTTTTCAAATGGCGTGTAGCAACAAGATATACTTTCGGGAAGGTAATTCCGTATTACGATTTTTCATTAATCGGATATAACGAAAGAATTAGAGGACACTACAACGAACAACTTGAGGGCAACGAAACATACGTCGGTTCGGTGGAGCTAAATTACCCGATAATAAGTGATTTGAACGTAAGTTTCGATTTTGTACCTATAATTCCGAAAGAACTGCTTAGTTACAAAGTTGCTTTATACCTGGAGCTTTTTTCAGACACCGGCGCGGCGTTTCTGCGTGGAGAGCCGTTCAGTCTGAAAAAATTCAGCTCAGGATACGGTGCGGGACTTACGCTTCTGCTTCTGCCGTATAGTTCGGTTAGACTCGAATACGCGCTCGACGAAAATTTTAATCACGAATGGATATTTGGACTTGGAACGTCTTTCTGACATTGAGCTTTATTATTCTTCTCCCGAAAATATTTCGGATAGTTTCGTTAAAATTACAGGTGAAGAATTTAAGCATTTATCAAAAGTTATGCGGCATAAGTTAGGCGATGAACTGCACGTTACCGGAGGAACGGGCTCGATCGTCAGGGGAATAATTACCGAACTAAATAATGATTCGGCCGAAATAAAAATAGAAGAGATTTATAAATACGAAAATATTTTTAAGAATATAGTTTTCTGCATCCCGAAATTAAAAAATCCCAACCGCTTCGAGTTTGCTATTGAAAAATGCACCGAGCTGGGAATAACAAACTTTATAGTTTTTGAATCGTTAAGAACGGTGGCTAAAGGAGTAAAGATTGAAAGATGGGAGAAGATACTTCTCTCCGCGATGAAGCAGTCGCTGCGAAGCTATCTCCCTCAAATAAGAACGGTGTCTTCACTGGAAGAAATATTAAAATATGAAGGAAAAAAGATTATCTTCGAACAAAATTGCGAACGCGGTTTTTCGGAATTTCGAAGAGAGAAAAGAACTCAGTACTATTTTATATTCGGACCGGAAGGCGGGTTTGATAAAAAAGAAATCGAATCGGAGAAGTATGCCGATGTTTTTAATTTGGATGACAACAGGCTTCGCTCTGAGACGGCAATAGTAAAGTGTGCTTCGATGCTGAAATGATATAACAGTTTTTTAAAAGATAATCTGAATGAAAAAATATTTTTTCCTGCTTTTACTGGGGGCTCTGCTTCTGCAGTCGTGCAGCAGCGCGCCGAGGTTTACCAGCGATAACAATGGCATGAAAAATTCCGCCGGAATCCGCGGCAAAACCGAAGTAAAAGAAGAACCGCGCGTTACCGATGAGGCCGGAATAACTCCTATCAAGACGGTTTACGGCACAGCTTCTTATTACGGCGAAAAATACAACGGTAAGCAGACGACGAGCGGCGAGATATTTCATATGAACTCGCTTACGGCAGCGCACCGAGATTATCCTTTCGGTACGATAGTAAAGGTAACAAATCTTTCTAACGGAAAAACAGTGCTTGTAAAAATAAACGACAGAGGACCGCTTGTGGAAGGCAGGATAATCGATCTTTCTTACGGCGCGGCGAAACTGTTGGGAATGCTGAAATCGGGTACGGCCGAAGTAAGAATAGACGTTCTTAAATGGGGAGAGGAAAATAAATAAGGTGCACAATAATATTTTTACTGAATTTATGGAGTGTTGGAATTATGGGACAATTGTAAATTGGATTACCCATTACTCCATCCAAAACCAACTAGGATAATTTTAAATTTGCAGGCGTGCAGTTTTCCGTACAAAACTAAGTGATGTGCCCTCTTGTCTTAGCTTCTTTTAGAAGATTAATTACGAGAAGTATTACCGCGACTATCAATACAATATGTACCAGACCCCCGGCGGAAATCTTTAGAATTATTCCGAGAAGCCAGAACAGAAAAAGCAGTGATATGATGGCCCAAAGCATTTTACTTCCCATAACATAAATTTATCTTCTCAAAGATAGAAAATTTTCAGTCCCATTAAGTGCACAATATCACAGTAATTACGGGCTTAAAACGTATTAAAAATTGTCTAAGTAAAACGTTTAATTAGATGATTCCCTTCCCGTTCAAAAAATAAAAAGCCCGGTGCTGGGGGAAACACCGGGCGTTGACCCTTTCTGAAAACGAAAGGCGGGGGAAGGCCCTTCGTAAGGGGCAATCTTTTCACAAATTCTTTATTGGTAAAATTAAAATTGCGCGGCGTGTATGTCAATAGACACCGCTCACCGGGGCAAAAAGATTGTTAACTATCACAAAAATAAAAGCTCATTAATAAAAATTTTTCTGCTAAAAAAACAGTGGAGATTTTTAAAATTTATCTTGCTCGACTGGTTCAGTTTTCTTAAGTTTCTGTCGGCGATTAATCTGTTGCCGCCAAACCTTTGCGATTTGACAATATTAAGGATTTGTTAATTCGCATGAAAAACCAAGCCTAAAATTGAAAATTATTTCCATTTGATGGATATTAGCAAAACTAAAATATTCCCGGATTTTGCATCGAAAAAAGTTCACACCATCTATCAATTAATTATTAATTTATTAACCAAACAACATTAAGGAGAGTAATGTTCTATGAATAAACTATACAAGATGTTCATCTTATCTATCTTCCTCCTTTCGTCGGTTGTTTACGCCCAGAAATATACCATTTCCGGTGAGGTAACAAGCCAGACTACGGGAGAGAAGTTGATAGGCGCCAACATTTACCTGGAAGGATCAGGTATTGGAGCGGCTACGGACGCTGATGGGAAATATTCCATTTCCGTCGATAAGGGTGACTACACTATTGTTTGTAGTTACATTGGCTTTGAAACCAAGAAAGAAGAAATCAATCTTAACAACAATATGGAGTTAAACTTCACTTTGAAGGATCACCAGTTCACTCTTTCGGTAACGGTTATTGCTGACCGCGCTAAGGAAAGAGAGACTCCTGTAGCCTTCAGTGATATAGAGAAAAAGGGAATGGAAATGAGACTCGGTTCGCGCGATATTCCTTTAGTGCTTAATACAACTCCCAGTATCTATGCTACAGCACAGGGCGGCGGTGCCGGTGACTCAAGGATAAACTTGCGCGGATTTAACCAGAGAAACGTAGCGATTATGATAAATGGTGTGCCTGTAAATGATATGGAAAACGGCTGGGTTTACTGGTCGAATTGGGACGGAGTAGGCGATGCTACCTCGTCTATCCAGGTTCAGAGAGGATTGAGCGCAGTTAACCTCGCAACCCCGTCAATCGGCGGTACAATCAATATTATTACCGATCCGACTGCTCAAAAATACGGAGTTAGTTTCAAACAGGAATTCGGAAGCGGCGTTTTTAGGAAATCCACTTTGTCCGCAAGCACCGGTTTGATGGACGGTAAGTGGGCTTTAAGCGGTACCGTTGTTAAGAAAACCGGTGTCGGTGTAATAGATAAAACCTGGACCGACTCCTGGGCTTATTATTTCGGCGCAAGCTACAACGTTAATGATAGAAACAGATTGGAACTTTATGCTCTGGGTGCTCCTCAAAGACACGGGCAGAATCTGTATGCGCAGAACATCGCAGCCTATAGCCATTCGTATGCTAAAGACCTCGGATATACCGACACTCAGCTAGCCAAAATACCCGAAGCCGGCCGCGATTGGAACGAAAACTGGAATGTTGTTAGTCCTAACTACAAAGGATTGCAATACTGGGACGGCCACACTGGATCCCGATATGCTCCGGACTACTTAAACGAAAGAGAAAACTACTACGACAAGCCGATCGTAAACTTAAACTGGTACAGCCAGCTTTCGAATAAACTTAGCCTTTATACAACGGCTTATTACTCCGGCGGTAAGGGCGGCGGCAGCGGTACTGACGGTCATATGGTTTGGGATTATTCAACCCCGTCCAGAAGAGTTAACTGGAACGGTACTATTGCTCAGAACGAAACAGCAGGTGTTGCCGAAGGAATTCTTAGAAACAGCGTTAACACGCAGTGGACCTACGGTGTGATTTCCAAAGGCTACTATAAATTCTCAGACGCATTAAAGACATCCTTCGGTATCGACTGGAGAACTGCTCAGATAGATCATTATCAGGAAGTAAGGGATCTCTTGGGCGGAAACTATTACGATTTTACTGGTAATGCTTTCGATACTCCTGCTCAACAGCAGAAAAGACTGGGTGACAAAATCACCTATTATGAAACTAATACTGTTGACTGGTTCGGATTCTACGGTCAGGGCGAATATACACAGGGTCAGCTTTCAGCTTACGCTATGTACGGCTGGTCTACCATTAAATACAGCTTTACAAATCACTTCAAAATGGACGCAAACGGGAACGAGTTTGTTCTTAAATCAAACAATATCCCCGGCTTCCAGTTGAAGGGCGGAGCCAGCTACCGCTTAACTTACGACCTGGACGTTTTTGCAAACGTCGGTGTTGTTTCCAAAGTACCGATCTTCGATAACGTAATAGACGACGTTACAAGCACAATGGCTAACAATCCTAAGAATGAAAAGTTCTACAGCTACGAAGCAGGTGTTAACTACCGTGCTATGGAAGGCAAGCTTTCAGTAAAAGCTAACTATTACTATACACTGTGGAAAGATCGTGCAAATTCTATAAACGTTACCAACCTGGACGGTTCTACTTCGGTTGTATTCTTAACAGGAATGAACGAACTGCATACAGGTATAGAACTGCAGGCCAGCTATCAACCTGTTAACATGTTCAGACTTGACGCATCGGCCTCATTCGGTAACTGGAAATATCTTGACGACGTGAGCGGCTTCTATAAAGATTACTCCGGCGGTGCTCTTCAAGAAACTGCTTTTAATTATTATGTAAAAGACCTTAAGGTAGGAGATGCTCCTCAGACTCAGTTCGCTCTTACCGGTTCCGTTATGCCGATAAAGAGCATGGAACTCCAGTTAGTATACAGAAACTACAGCCGGTACTTTTCTAATTGGAATCCCTTCTCAAGAATAAGTCCTACCGACAGAGGTCAGGTATGGGAAGCTCCTTCATACGGTATATTCGATGCCCACTTCAGATGGACACTGCCGGTTGATCTCGGCGGCGTTCACCTCGATCTGTTCGCTCACGTGTTCAACTTGTTGGATGCCATATACGTTCAGGATGCCACCGACAACAGCCAGTATAACGGCATAAGCGGCGCTCCGAGCCACTCAGCTCAGAGAGCGGAAGTATTCCTCGGGCTGCCGAGAACGTTTAACTTAGGCGTAAGCTTAAGCTACTAAGAAATACGCTTCATCATTTAAGCCCCTCTCTTGAGGGGCTTTTTTTTTGAGTTTTACTGTGACAATGGATCCTTTCCGCGCGATTAAGAAATTCTTAATTTTAAGGTATAAATTCGTATTTTATATAGCATAAATAATCCTTTCCGAAAGAAAATCTAATGAAGCTGTTCGGTGAAATCAAAACCGTCAAAGCCGGTCTTATTTTCATCCTTATATTAATCATCGGGATCGGCGTTGCCTCCTACCGTAATATAAACGAGGTATTCGAAACCGCAGAGTGGCGCGCAAACTCTTATAATATCCTCAATACTGTCGAAGACGTTCTTGCTCAAATTGTAGGCGCCGAAGAGGGACAACGCAGCTACATAATTACTGGTGAAGAGTTTTACCTCGGACCATTTCACAAGGGATTGAGCAACATAAGCCTCGATATGAGCAACCTGAGGATTCTGCTAAAGGGTAATCACGAGCAGCTTGCAAGAATGGACAAGCTCGACTCTCTCATTGCACTTAGATTCGAAAGTCTAAAGAAGACAATTGAGATAAGAGAAAAAGGCAGCTTTACAGGCGCCGCGGAAAGACTCAAGCTTCGCAGCGGACGAAAATACATGGATCAGATCAGTGAGCTCATCACCCAGATCGAATCAGAAGAATATAACTCGCTTCAGAAAAGAGACCAGCTCTTAATCACCAACGTTAAGAATACTTTTGTCACCATTATCGTGGGAACGCTGGTAAGCTGCGTGATATTCTTAACCGTGTTTTATATACTGGACAGGGAAATCGGCGAGCGTAAGAGAGTAGAGCAAGCCATACGTCGAGAAATGGAATTCTCAGACAGACTTCTGAACAGCAGTATCGACGGCATCATAGCATTCGACAGGGATTTCCGGTACACCCTATGGAACCCGGGCATGGAGGCGATGACCGGGATAAGCAAGGCGAAGACTTTAGGTAGGAACGCATTAGATGTTCTGCCGTTCTTAAAGGACATCGGAGAGGATAAATACTTTGTAGAAACTCTCAAAGGAAATTACGTTATAGCAAAGGACAGGTGGTTTTATATTCCGGAGACCGGGAAAGAAGGATACTTTGAAGCTTATTATTCGCCGATTTTTGACGAAGCAAAAAGTGTGGTGGGGGGGATTGCTATTGTACGCGACTCGACTGAAAGAAAGTATAACCTCGAAGCCCTGGAGAGAACTAAGGAAGAACTGGAAAAGAGAGTAATCGAAAGAACCGCGGCTCTTTCCAAGCTTAACGAAGATCTCCGCAGCGAGATAATTGAAAGACAAAAAGCACAGGAATTGATTAACGATTCCCTCCATGAAAAAGTTGTTCTGCTGAGGGAAATCCATCACAGGGTAAAAAATAATCTTCAGGTAATATCCAGTCTGCTCAACCTTCAGTCGGGCTACATACACGATAAAAAGGCTCTGGAGATCTTCCGGGAAAGCCAGAACCGCATCAAATCGATGGCTTTGATACATGAAAAGCTGTACCAGTCGAAGGACCTAAACAAGATCGAGTTATCCGAGTACATTAAATCGCTGACGAACGATCTTTTGAGCTCTTATAATGTGGATCCGAATAGGATAAAACTAAAGAGAGAACTTAAAGGGATATTTTTTGAGATAGATACCGCGATACTTTGCGGATTGATAATTAACGAACTCGTCTCAAACTCACTTAAACACGCTTTTCTCCCCGGAAGCGAGGGCGAAATATTTATTGGTTTATCCAAAGGAAAAGACGGAAGGTATACCTTAGTGCACAGGGATAACGGGGCGGGATTCCCGTCGAATGTCGACTTCAGGAATACCGAATCGCTCGGTCTTCAGCTTGTAAATATGCTTACCGATCAGCTCGGAGGGAAAATTGAACTTCACACAAACAGCTTTACCGAGTTCGTTATAGAATTTACCGTTTAATGTTATTGTGGGAAAGTGGGATCTTAAATCGATGAAAAGACCGCCATTTAACGGGCCAAGATTTATTCTTCCGGCTTGACCTTTGCGTCTTTATTGATTGTACCCCACCAATCTTTCTGTACTATACTGAATTTTATCTTCTGCCGATGATCCAGAAGAGAGACGATCTTCTTCTCGGCTGTTTCGTAACTTTTCTTTGAAATATCCTTCAGATAATCGTTTAATATATTCTCTATCCCCTCGGTTTGTTTATCCGTTAAAAGGATCTTCTGCTGAAGCTTTTCCGCTGCCGATTGTGATACTTTTTCCGATTTTGCGCTTACAGTAGAATCTGGCTGGGCGTAAAGGGTGAATGAAACTGTAGTCAAAATGAATCCGCACAATATTAGAGCACCGCTGAATATTCTCATCGATATTCCCTGTTGGATTTTGTTGATAGCTAAAAAGTACTACCTTACAAAGTTAATGTCAATGCATAACATTCAAACTCTTATTACTGCTGTCTTGAAACCAGGCTTTATAAAACTTGTGTCCCGCGGCATTCCCGTTGCTACAAAGCGCTTTGTGTATAACATATGAATAATTAAAGATTTATACTTTTATTTTTGCATATTTTAATATCACGGACGGAATAATATGCAAAATGCGGCTCAAGAAATTTTAGAATTAGCTGTAATTTGATTAAATTAACACTTTAAATTTTAAAGATTTATTGTGAGTTCATTCGAAGAATCGGCTGAAAAAATTATTAGAGAGTTCTCAGGTTTATTGGTCAAAAAGGGACTTTCCGTTACCGAGCCGGTAAAGGCGCAGTACAGCTTGGAAGTATCCGTTTCCAGGGATAAGGAGAAGATAAAACTACTTGTTTATTTCGGGAAAAAGGGGAACAAAACGGTATTGCAGGGCAATTCGGAATCGATACTGTATAACGATGTTAGCTCTCTGGTATTCGGTGAATCTCTCTTTAGAAATGAGAAGGCCTATACGGATGAACCTGAAAGCTACATCGGAACCGATGAGTCCGGCAAAGGCGATTATTTCGGACCGCTGGTTGTAGCGGGAGTTTACGCCGAAAAAGATGCGCTTCAAAAACTGAAGGCGATAGGAGTAAGGGACAGTAAATTAATAACCGATAAGGTGATTAATTCGCTGGCAGCGGAGATCAAAAGAATCGTCGGAGAAAAACACAGCATTGTTATTATTAATCCTGCTAAGTATAATGAATTGTACAGAAAAATCGGCAACGTGAACAGGCTGCTCGGTTGGGCTCACGCAAGAGTTCTAGAAAACATACTTGCAAAATATAATGCCCCCGAGGCTATAAGCGATAAGTTCGGGGACGAAAAATTAATTAAAGACTCGCTCCAGACAAAAGGACGCGAGATTAAGCTACGGCAGTTTACCAAAGCGGAAAAATATACCGCGGTTGCCGCTGCTTCTATATTGGCCAGAGAAAGAGTGAACTACTGGTTTGATATTACGAATAAAAAATTAAATATTATTATCCCTAAAGGTGCTTCATCAAAAGTTGAAGAAACTGCGCTTAAGATCAAAAGTCTGCATGGCAAGGAGAAATTAGAAGAATTAGCAAAGCTGCATTTTAAGACAACCAAAAAGATCGGACTAACTTGATAACACTATTTAAGGGAAAAAAGGGATCTAAATGAACACTAGCAAAAAAGTAAAGAGAATAGGTATTTTAACCGGCGGCGGCGATTGTCCGGGGCTCAATGCGGTAATTAGAGGCGTAACTAAACCCGCGCAGGATTACGGTATGTCGGTGCTTGGGATTCTCGACGGATTCGAGGGACTCGTTGAAGGCAGAGCAAAAGAACTTAAGAACGACGACGTATCCGGTATATTGGCGCGCGGCGGCACGATACTCGGGTCATCGAACAAAGGGGATCCGTTCCACTGGCCGGTTGTAAAGGACGGCAAGATCGAGATCGTAAATAAATCGGAAGCGGCTCTGAAGAATTATCAGGCATGGAATCTCGATGCTTTGATCGCCATCGGCGGCGACGGTACGATGCACATCTGCAACAAGCTCGGCAAGATGGGAATGAACATGATCGGTGTGCCCAAGACCATTGATAATGATCTTGAAGCGACCGACCTTACGTTTGGTCACGATTCTGCTGTGTACGTTGTTTCTGAAGCACTCGACCGGCTTCATACAACTGCTTCTTCTCATCACAGGGTTATTGTGGTAGAGGTAATGGGAAGATACGCCGGATGGATAGCTCTTAACGGGGGACTTGCAGGAGGAGCGGATATCATTCTTATACCTGAAATACCGTTCTCTTGGGAAAAAGTTTACGACAAGATTTTAAAGCGCGAGCTGATGGGCAAAAAGTTCAGCCTCGTGTGCGTTGCAGAAGGCGCCAAGCCTTTGGACGGAGAGATGGTGGTTAAAGGACAGGATATAAAGAGACACGATCCCATGCAGCTCGGAGGAATCGGGGAGGTAGTCGCTCAGAAGATAGAAGAGAATACCGAGAGAGAGACGCGCGTGACCGTGCTCGGACATTTGCAGCGCGGCGGAAGTCCAACTCCGTTCGACCGAATTTTATCGACAAAATTCGGTGCATTCGCTATCGACCTTGCGGCGAAAAAAAAATTCGGCAGAATGGTAGCATTAAAAGGCAATGAGGTTAAAAATGTTAAGATTGAGGATGCTATTTCCAAACAGAAGCTCGTTCAGCCGAATACCCAGGCTGTTATTGTAGCTA
The DNA here is from genome assembly GCA_963787005.1 of uncultured Bacteroidota bacterium. Classification (GTDB taxonomy): domain Bacteria; phylum Bacteroidota; class Ignavibacteria; order Ignavibacteriales; family Ignavibacteriaceae; genus FEN-1297. Next base: position 19,003 of record CAWBBX010000031.1, on the reverse strand, counting down.
AAGCCGTAGGCATTTCTTTTGGTGAATAATCCAGCTAAAAATCTTTTAATTTTACCGATACAAGTTGATTTTAGATTAAGCAAGATATATATTTAAATTGTAATTTTTAAACCGGTTCTTATTCGAATTTTTAGACATATTGGGGTCGTAGTTCAGTTGGTTAGAACGCCTGCCTGTCACGCAGGAGGTCGCGAGTTCGAGTCTCGTCGGCCCCGCCAGTACCGCAAAAAGCTCGAGTTTTTCGAGCTTTTTTAATTATAGTCCATTCACGGCTTGATTTATAGACCGCCGCATCACAATCCTCGGTATATCCTATCAAGTATGCAGAACATAGATAGAAGAAAACTCACTAATCAAAGGAAAGAACAATGAACATATTTGTAGGGAACTTGTCCAGGGATGTAACTGACGATGATCTTCAGAATTTATTTTCTGAGTTCGGCAACGTCCGCAGTGCAAAGGTAATAAAAGACTTATTTTCGGGAGAGTCTAGAGGCTTCGGCTTTGTAGAAATGCCGGGCCAGAGCGAGGCTCAAAAGGCCATAAGTGAGCTCAACACAAAGGAAGTAAAAGGCAAGAAGCTTGTAGTAAACGAAGCCAAGCCTAGGAACGATAGCCGCGGTGGCAGAGGCGGCGGCGGTGGCAGAGGCGGAAACAGGGGCGGCGGACGAAGCAGCGGCGGCGGCGGAGGTCGCAGAGGCTGGTAAAATTCGAAAATCCGGGTCTTCAGGCAAAATTAACTTTTTGTAATTAATCCGCCTGTTCCTACAAGGGGCAGGCGAATTAATACCCGATAAATCTCTTCCTGTTTATTCAAATTTTACCTGCTAATTGATGCAATACATACTCTTATCGTCCGGCTTTACGGATTATTAGAATCACTTAACTTCCAATTATTCGAATATTTATTCTATCACCGGAAGAGCGGGGTAATTGCTATCTTTTACAACAGAGACCGTATCTAATAGCATTTCTGATCTTAAAATACCCTCAAAATCGCCTAAATTAAGCATATTTAGTCACCACACCATTTATCGAAAAAAATATCTCTTGACAATCCAAAATTTTTTTGTAAATTGAATAACGATAAAGTTAACGTTTAAGTAAACGATTTAGTAAATTAAGGATTTTGAGGAGGTCTTATTCGAACCGGATATTTACAATGCTTAAATTTATCCAAGTTTTTATATACTCCAACCTTCAAAAAAGTCCGTCTACTAAAACTGATCTTCACTATGCACTCGAATATTATAATTGGGTCTACATTATATAATAAGTACAAACAAGCACTACGAATTCAATTAGAAAATGTATAGAACCGTTTTTTGCGCACAGCGATAAGGGGCTTTCTGTATTTCTGCGATATGATTTTAAGGAAAAGATTTCCGATGAACATGCACTCGGCTACGATGCAACTTTTTATTGCACACAACTTCATGACATAAAAATGTTCCGATCATTTGAATTGACTGTGACTCATTGTGGCGAAGCCGTGATTATATTATTCTGATCTTTTAAGAGTTTGTGCCGTAAAAGCGGTGCGAAAACAGCCGAACAATATTCATTTAAATAATTAACTTAAATTATCACAAAATACGGGAGACTACACAATGAAAAAGAGGTTACTTCTTTCAATGTTATCCGTACTATTAATCAGTGTCCTTTCTTTTGCTCAAACACTAGTGCAGCCGGGAGACGGCACGCTGTCTCAAGCTATTGCCGACGCTCAGGACGGTGATGTTCTGCAGCTGGTGCCGGGCGGGGAATATACCGAATCAACTTTATTTACTCTCGCCGAAATTCATAAAGCGATTACCATCGAACTGTTGGATCCCACTTCAACAGATAGGGCGATCGTTTCTATTACATCAAACGATGGAAGCAGCACGCCTAACTTCTTCTCCATTGGGGACAGCGGTTCCATATCTTTAGACAACATTGAATTTGACGGCTCTCAAAACGGCACCGCCGCCGCCAGCCATCTTGTTCAGGTAGTCGTCGGCACAACTACCGACTCAGGTTTTGTGCACAAAATTAAAGTTACCAACTGCCTTGTTCACGATCTGACAGGCGGCGTGATCGACGCATCCAACAGCTCGGTTAAAGGTATCATGGTTGTCGATTCCGTATTTGTAGATAATTGTATATTCCATAACACCGGCACTTCGATATATATGAAATACGCCGGCTGCGATTACATAAAAGTTACAAACTCAACTTTCTACAACATCGACAGCTACGGTTTAAGAGTAGCCGGACCCGGCGAATCCAGCTGGTACAACCACACTGCCGGCGCTTACATCGACCATACAACCTGGTATAATGTAGGTATTAGCGATCCCAGAGAAATGATTCTTCTGGAAAAAGGACCGAACCAAAATCCTTGGACAGTCCAAAACTCGATCTTTCAAAAACAGACAAGCGATTCCAAAACCGTTATCAATATAAAAGATCTAGTCGATTCAACGATTGAACGCACGTAAATAACGTATGCTTGTGGCAGATCGGAGCAATAAACTGGCAGCACGGAATTGTTGCGGATACTGTTACGATGGATCCGCAGTTCGCTGATCCCGAGAACGGCGATTTCACTCTGCCGTCCGGTTCTTCTCTATTGACATTCGGAACCGACGGAAAAGCAATCGGCGATCCCCGCTGGGCTACTAACGCACCAACAGCAGTAGACGGCCAGCAATCAGCCCAGCCTTTAACTTATTCTCTTGATCAAAATTATCCTAACCCGTTCAATCCTTCTACCAGTATTTCATTCACTTTGAAGAAAAGCGGAATGACGACACTTGAAGTCTACAACATACTCGGCAGCAGGGTTGCTACGCTCATTAACCGGAATCTTTCGGCGGGTTCACACAACATTAACTTCAACGCCGAAAATCTTCCGTCAGGGGTTTATCTTTACAAGTTAAGCTCGGGAAACATAGTCTTAACTAAAAAGATGGTACTCCTTAAATAAAATTCAGAGCGTGTAGGAATCTGCTTTTCCCGCCGGCTGAGAAAATTATTGCCTTTTAATTAGAGTCATCGCTCCTTCTTTTGGCGATCGTTTAATCTCAAGCCGGCGGGGCTAAATTTTTATTCGATTAATATCAGTTAATTTAACCTTAAAGCGGGTGGGAATATGAAAGTTCTGTTTAATTCATTTCTTCTTTTGGCCTCCGCCTTATTATTTATTATGGGCTGCGGAAAGACTGTCGGCAATAAGCTTGATGCACAATATCCTGCCTCATTTAAAATATCTGTTGTAAATAATGCGGATTTACCTTTAAACGATAAGACAATTTCCGTAAGTATAGAATCCATCCTTCAAAAACATCCCGATTTCAATCCTAAAGCGTTCGTAGTTATGACCGGAGGGGAAGAAATACCGAGTCAGACCGAAAGTATAAGCTACGATCACTCTCCCTCTAATATAATTTTTATATCTGATTTTGCTCCGAAATCCGAGAGGGATTTTACCGTACGTTTTAACAAAACAGGAGCCTCAAATAATGAGTATACGAAAAGAACTCAGGCGGTGCTTTCCGTGAAAGAGGATTATAAGCTGGTGGACGGTTTTTATACCGGCGGTAAATTTGTGGACACCGACTTTGTGAAAGTACCTGAAATGCATAAGATCCATGACGCGTTATTCAGGGTAGAGGGCCCGGCTTGGGAATCGGATAAAATTGCTTATAGGTTTTACCTGGATTCCAGGAACCGCAACGATATCTTCGGGAAAAAAGTTGACTCTCTTGAAATGCAGAATGTCGGCAGGCACGACCTGGTCTCTAACAGCCGGGAATCGTATACAACGATGCTGGACTGGGGAATGGATATTTATAAAGTAGGGGAATCGCTGGGAATCGGGTCGTTCGGTACCTACATAAATAACAAAGTTGTTACGGTCTGGGGAAACGACAGCGTGCTTTGCGGAATAACGACTAATGGTCCGATCAAATCCGACGTCCTTACGAAATACTACGGTTGGAATGCCGGAAAATCTACATATAATCTTACATCGGATTTATCTATAACTGCCGGAAGCAGGCTTACAAAAGTTAATCTTACTGTATCCGGTGACATCAATAATTTTTGCACCGGACTAGCAAATCATCCTACTACCAATTTCATAGAATCCGGTAAAAATGCTGAAGGCGGATGGGGCTATATAGGGCTGTACGGCGGACAAAGTCTTGCAGGCGATAGTCTCGGCACAGCGGTTTTTTATAAGAAATCGGACTTAATCAAAATGACAAAAGACAGCGACAGCTATATATTGATTTTAAAACCGACGAACGGCACGCTTACATATTATTTTGCGGCGGCATGGGAACAGGAGCCTGGAGGGATAAAAACTCAGAGCGAATTTGAAAAATATTTAAATGAAACCTGTTCCGGATTAAGCGATGAATTAACTATAAAATTTTAGTTCGGGCTGATTGTTATTTTTTGTAGAGGCCTAATTAACAAGTTTATAAATGCAGATTGTCTAAATCAGATTAGGCAATTCAGACCAATGCTTAAAGGATAATATGACTTTAGATAAACACCTCAAATTGCTATTTCAAATTTTTACATTCTTAATATTCTTCAGCTTGTCGGTCTCGGCGCAGAACTCAGCTACTGTTTCGTGGAAACTTGTTCCTCCCGATAGCCAAAGAGTATCTTCAATTTCCGGTAACGTCACAGGTACGGAGGCAACGGGAAATATAATGGTAGTGAGGGACTATACCGGGACACTTTCATCCGGCGGCGGTCCTCTTGGGAATTTTCAAAGATGGTTTATAAACGCAAATTGGCCCGACGATAATACTCAGAACAGCGAACGTTACATCCAATTTTCGGTAAAGCCGGACTCGGGGTACGGGCTTAATGTCAGTTCCGTATTTATGTATTTAAATGCCGGCGGCACATCAAACATGCGCGCCAATATCTATTACTCTTTAGACTCAAGTTTTTCAGCACCTGTTATACTAAATAAAAGCGGTGAAATTTTAGCGGGAAGAGACAGCGCTTCGCCGTATAACTATAATATTCAAGCGAAGGTTGACGAAGGCGGAACATTTTATGTGAGAATTTATCCGTGGCTTCCCGGCGGATCCGACAATACCGGGAAATATATCTTTTTGCAAAGCGTATCTATATCCGGTGCAACATTCGTTCCGGGGACAGCAACAATTCCTACCGTTACTACCACGAACACGGTTACTCAAATTACCGACTCATCGGCAGTATGCGGAGCTAATGTTGCTTCGGACGGAGGAAGTGCCGTTACCGCGCGCGGGATTTGCTGGAATACAACAGGCAGCCCAACGACTGAAAATAACCATGTAAGCGAAGGTGCAGGTACCGGACAATTCTCAATTGTCTTAAGCGGTTTGAACCCGGCAACAAAATATTTTGTCCGTGCCTATGCGGCAAACGAACTCGGAACATCTTACGGAAACGAAGTCACCTTTACTACTGCTGATACGAGCAGTCAGCTCCTCGCATTTCCAGGGGCGGAGGGTTACGGACGCTTTACTACCGGAGGAAGAGGGGGAAGAGTGCTGGAGGTAACCAATCTAAATGATTCCGGACCGGGAAGTTTGAGGGATGCACTTGATCAGAACTTTCCGCGCATTATAGTGTTCAGGGTTTCCGGAACAATTTTTCTTCAGTCGGTATTAAAGGTGAAATACGGAAATTTGACCGTAGCCGGTCAGACGGCGCCGGGCGGCGGAATTTGTACCGCAAATTATACTTTTTCGATTGAAGCGAGCAACGTTATTATAAGATTTATCAAATGCCGTTTGGGTGACCTGAAAAAATATCCCGACGACGCTATGCATTGTAACGGCACATACAGTGATATTATAATAGATCATTGTTCCTTCAGTTGGTCTCTTGACGAAGCGGCGAGTTTTTATGACAATCACAACTTTACTTTGCAATGGTGTATAATAAGTGAAAGCCTGTATCATTCCTATCATCCCAAAGGAAATCACGGTTACGGCGGAATATGGGGAGGGATGGGCGCTACTTTTCATCATAACCTGCTGGCCGATAACTCAAGCCGGAACCCGCGGTTTTGCGGAGCCAGATACCATATGAGTACCGCTTCCAGCGAAATTGTGGATTTTAGAAATAATGTCATCTTCAACTGGGGTTTTAACAGCGCATACGGCGGTGAATCCGGAAATCAGAATATGGTGAATAACTATTTTAAGCCGGGACCCGCTACGAGCAGCGGCAACAAACAGTACAGAATAGTTAATCCTTCCGATGCTTATAATCAAAATCCTTACAGCCAGTGGTACGTGAGCGGAAATTACGTCGTTGGTGATTCGGCAGTAAGTGCCAATAACTGGGACGGCGGAGTGCAGCCGAGCGCGTCGACTATTATAGATTCTATCCGGTCGTATTCGCCCATACCGTACGCACCGGTTCATACCGAGTCGGCACAAGATGCCTATAACTCGGTTCTCGCTAACGCCGGGTGCAATTATCCACGGAGGGATTCAGCTGATTTAAGAGTTATAAATGAAGTGATAACCGGTTTGGCGCCATACGGAGCGACCTACGCGGGCGGGCATAAAGGAATTATTGATTCTCAAACTGATGTAGGCGGATGGCCGGTTTTGGAAAGTACAACTCCGCCTGTGGATTCGGATCACGACGGGATGCCGGATGCCTGGGAAAGCGCGCACGGGTTGAATCCCAACGATTCTACGGACGCAAGATTAACGGCGGCTGACGGTTATACCAACATAGAAGATTATGTTAACTCTTTGGTCGCCAATCAAACAACGGGTGTGAACAATAGCGTCGGGAATTCTGTTCCGCAAAATTTCAAATTATATCAAAACTATCCTAACCCTTTCAACCCGAGCACGGAAATAAAATTTGATATTGTAAAGGCCGGCGTGGTTCACTTGGACATATTTAATGTGCTTGGTGAAAAGGTAGATGAGCTTGTGAATGAATACCGCTCTCCTGGTTCGTATTCAATAAATTGGAACGCTAAAAATTCACCGCACGGAAGTCTTCCGTCCGGTGTGTACCTGGCACGAATTACGCAAGCCGGTACTTCACAAATTATAAAGCTTCTTCTTCTTAAGTAATTATTAAATAGATCAAAAAAGAAAATCAGATTTTTCTCAGTAGGATAAAATAAAACATAAAAATTTCCCTCGGGTATCTTGTAAATCGGTGTACTTCATTTCTTTTGAAGATTAGCCCGAATCTCTTAAATACAAATTCCCGAAGTTACTTTTAAATTCATTTTGAGGAGAAAAAATGTATAAGAGGAGACAATTTCTTAAGCCTCTGTGGTTGATGATTATTTCTTTATTCTTGATATCGTCGGCCGTGATTAATGCCCAAACCAGGAGCAGGATTGCCGGCACTATAAAAGATGCTCAAACAGGTGAGGCATTATTCGGAGTAAACGTTACGGTAGTAGGAACATACCTGGGTGCGGCGACAGATATTAACGGCAAATATTTTATTGTTAACGTACCTGTAGGAACTTATACCATCAAAGCCTCAATGATAGGCTATCAATCTCAAGTAATAACCGATGTAGTTGTTTCTGCGGATAGGATTACGACTGTTGACGTCGATTTGAAGTCGACTGTAATCCAGGGACAGGAAGTAGTAGTTACAGCAAAAAGGGACAACCTTCACAAAGAAGTAGCAAATACCCAGATGGTTGTTACCGCGGGTGAATTAAAGGAAACTTCCGGCATCCGACAAATTAATGCATTCCTCGAAAAACTTCCAGGCGTTTCCTCAAGCAACGGGTTCTTAACAATTCGAGGCGGAAGCGCGGATCAAACAGGCTCGATGATAAACGGATTAGCCTATAATAATGCGGCAGTCGGCAATGCGGAAACGGCGGTCCCGTTGAGCGCTATTGATCAGGTTTCACTTTTATCAGGGGGCTATAATGCTGAGTACGGAAACTTCAGATCCGGCTTGATAAATATTACAACAAAATCCGGATCAAAGGACGGTTATCACGGGACGTTCAGTTTTCAAGGAGACAACAACCACATGAGAAGATTCGGGGAATCTTTTTACAACCCTAATAATAGTTATTTGAGTCAGTACTTAAATCCGGCAACCTCGTTTGGCAGGACAAAAAATTTTAACGGCTGGGATTATATGGCTGGTATATATAACCAGGGAGCGGCGGCTAATCTGCAGGCAACTCCGTACGACATGTATCTGTTGGCTAACTGGCTGTATATGGTTACTCCGGACTATAAAGGGCTGGAAAATATGTCCGACAGCCTGAAACAGGCCGTCGGATATCACCCGCTTACCGACGCGCAAAAGAAAGCCTTCGCTAATCACACTATGAAGGAGGGCGGCCAGGATTGGAACTTCGACGGCGGTTTCGGCGGCCCTGTTCCGCTTATCGGAAAAGCTTTAGGCGACGCGACATTTTACATTTCCAACACTTCCAGCGAGCAGCATTATATTATGCCGATGACATTAAGGAGTCAGAAAGCGTATACAACGCTCGGAACGATTAAGGCGACCCCATTTAAAAACTTGACTATAACTTATAACGGTTTGTGGAAAAGAAAAATAGGATTGAGTCCGGTAAGACCTCCAATGGGCGACGCTCCCGACGCCAGTGATGCGGGCGGTTTTATGCCGATTGACAATATTAAATATGTTGCGGCTAGAGGAAACGAAAGCAACTCTCAGGGCGACCGCGCTTACTGGTTTGACCCTTCGTTTTATCCTATTCTGAATCAGACAACATTGATGAACGGAATCTCGTTCAACAATGTATTGAGTCCAAGAACTTTTTGGCAGCTGACCATAAGCTATTTAACTATTTCCGACTACAGTCCCACCGGCGATAACCGTGATTCAACTGTCATCACACAATTCGGTCCTTTCCCGGTTACAGAGATGCCTTTCGGAAAGCAGCAGTACGGCAGTCCCGTGGTAGCCGGTTTCAGATATCCAAGTTATTTAAACAACGGTTTACTGGGTACCGGACAAAGATTCGAAAATAAAGAGGGAGACCTGTTCGACAATTCCGCCGTTCATCAGTTATCGGTGAAAGCGGACATTACTTCGCAGATTGGTGAACACAATTACGTTAAAGGCGGATTGGAATATAACTACATCGATATCAATCATAATTTCTACGAGCAGTGGAACAATAATACTTACAATACTTACGAATTCAACTATCACAGGTGGCCTAGTCAGACGGGCGCATTTATTCAGGATCAGATAACCTACGATGAAATTGTAGCTAACGTGGGAGTAAGAATGGATTACTACTACGGCGGCGGCGGCCTTTGGCCCTCGATAGATTCCGCGTTCAGCACCCAGTTCTTACCTGTTCCGCAAAGTCAAATAAACGACCTGTTCGATTACCTTGCGACAGGGAAATCTTTTATCTGGGATACCTGGTACCAATATAATAGAGAGCATCCGGGATTCCTGCAGCCCGTAAAGAATTACCTGACGGTAAGCCCGAGGGTCGGTGTTTCATTCCCTGTAACTACCGATTCGAAATTTTATTTTAACTACGGTCAATTCAGATCGAACCCGCCGTATTATACAATGTACCAGTTGAGATACAGGTACACGAAGAACGGTCTGTACAACATGACGAATCCCAACCTTGAGCCGCCGAGGACAATTCAGTATGAATTGGGAATAGCATATAACTTCTACCAAAATTACATTGTCCGTATATCCGGTTACGCAAAAGACGTTACGGGTGAAGCCGGAAGAATTGATTTTGTGAGCTCCGACGGAAGAATTAACTATAGAAGCCAGGCAAACAATCGATTCGAAGACATCGAAGGTCTTGAAATCGACCTCTCTAAAAACGATAACAGCTGGCTCACCGGCTGGATCAATTTTAATTACATGTTAAAGAAAACCGGGAATACAGGGTTTAACACAATAACGGAAGGCCAGGTCACTTATTCCGATGCGGATATTTATCACGGCACGTCGAGAGCTTTGCCTCAGCCTACGATAAATGCAAACATAACTTTTAGAACTCCGCAGACCTGGGGCCCGGAGATTTTGGGGAACCATATTTTGGGCTCATGGAATATATCCGTTTTTGCTAAATACAGATCGGGCGATTATTTCAACTCGAGCGATTGGAATCCTCTAAACTTACAGTATGTTAGCAATCTGCTTCAGTGGCCCGATTATTTTATGGTGGATCTTAAAATATCCAAGGCATTTAAAGTCGGAGGAATCTCGGCGTCCTTCTTCCTCGATATAAATAACGTACTTAATATTAAAAATAATAGAATGGGCGACGGCTACGCTTTTAGAGAAGGTATAGGTGGAAACGATTTCCAAAATTATATGGCTTCGCTTCACCTGCCTATGTATAACTCACCGGACTACGACGGGCTGAGAGCTCAACACCCGGGAGAATATATTGCAGGAAACGACAAGCCGGGAGACACATGGTCACCTTCAAAACCATACATCAAAAATCCCGAAAATACTTTCTTTTATTATAACCAGCCGAGAGATATATGGTTTGGTATGAGAATAGATCTTTAACTTGCCGGCCGCTAGGCAGGTAAGATTTTTTCTAAGTGATTTTTAAAATTTAAGTAATGGAGAATTAAATGAAATTTCAAAAATGCAATCGGTTGTTAAGGTTGCTTCAAAATGCATTTATAACGGGGATTTTTGTGGCGGTATTGCTGCTTCCCGGGGAGAGCATGGCTCAAAATGTAGCCCATTTTATGGTGGGACGATTGTGGACAGGAGTTGTGGATAACGGCAGCAAAACAAACTGGACGCCGCCTATCTTTTTCCCGAACGATTACAATATTATGTTTAACCGCCTGCAGTATTCGGCTGCGAACAACGGCAGTGGAATTAAAATAGCTACTACGTTCTTCTACGACCAATACGCTAATTCTCCGGAGGTCGATTCCACAAAATACAAGGTGATGGATACGGCGGCTGTTTTCGATATGATCGGCGCCGATTACCCCAAGCCTTTCGATAACGGCGTTATTGTATCACCGATGTCCAGCTTGATAAGATACTTGTATACCCCAATTACAATTGACAACACTTCTGCTAATATTGTTACGGATGCCGGCTCAAAATATTATCAGTATTTTAATATGAAAAATACAACAGCGGACCAGGTGGTGGATGTTACTAATAAATATATATATGATATTACACTTCGAAGGAGAGCTTTGGCATGGGGACAAAATTATAACGATAATTATATCATATTCGATCTTGAATTTACAAATGTTGGTACGCAAACTTACGACAGCCTATATATTCTTTTGGACCAGAACATGTATAACATGCAGTTTTCAAACGGTCAAAATCCCCAGCCGGCGTCGGGGAATCGATTTCAAAATACTTTTACCTGGCTGCATTACCACGGCGGAAGAGCGTCAGATACTTCGATGAGTTATTGCGACGGCCAGGTGCCGGGCAAGATGAGAGTCTATTACGAATACAGCGCCGATGATCCATTAAAAAGCGGCGACCAAATGGGTGCGCCTGCCGAACCTGCTCAGAACGGCAGATTGACAGGTACGCTTATGGATTTTATTTCGGTACTGCACGCTTCCAAATCGGCGTACGATCCCGCAAATCCCGATTCGGATGTCGACGACTTTATGCAGCCGAGAATAACTTATCCGGGCAATGATACGAGAATATCGGCTTCCTATCAAAGCGGAAGCGACGTTTACGGAAGCGCAAGTTTCTGGGCGATATCAGGCGGATTCTCGGATAATAATCCTATGAGCGGCGACACTTTCCCCGGAACACATCACGGATTAAACCCGGATGAGCTGGGTGTTGCAGACTTTTCCCAGTATGCCGGAGGTACACTTTCTAGCAACCAGGCTTTGATGCACATGGTATTCGGACCTTACCATATAGCGCCCGGGCAGGTAATTCATATAGTCTACGCAACCGGTGCCGCGGGAATCGGAGAGAAGCTGGCGAAGAAAGTCGGCGCCGAATGGCTGAACAGAACGATCTCCGATCCGCCCGACGCTCCTAACTCGAACACCGGCTGGCTGCCCTCGGACTTCAAATTTCCCGACGGCGCAACACAGTGGGATATCAGCAAAGATAAATGGATCAGTATGGGAATTGATTCGGTTATGATGGCAGCGTACAGGGCCAAGTGGAATTACGATCATAATTATATGATACCGCAGGATCCTCCGCCTCCTTCTAAAATGGAGGCCGAAGCTTCGGCCGATCATATCAAAATTTCGTGGGCTGACGCGGCAGCCGAGCAGATGCCTAATTTTGACGGCTACAGGATAATGAGAAGAATCTCGCGATACGATACTGTTTTTTACGATCAGGTCTATAACAGCAACTCGAGCGATGTTGCCGCTTCATCAAAAGACGTGCACACGTTTTTAGATACTACCATCAGGTCAGGCGCAAATTATTCTTACTACGTGCAGGCAAAAGCGTTGATAGCACCGGACGATCCTAACGCGGATCCGACAACAAGAGGCAAAACAATTTACAGCAGCCGTTTGTTTGTTCAGGACAACTCATCGGGTACACCCGTTTTATATCCGCCGGTGCTGCCGCAGGACGACTTATCTAAAATAAGGGTCGTTCCCAACCCGTATAATATAAGCGATCCTCTAGTTAACGGTGCTACGTACGGAGCCGATACTCAAGGACGCTTGCTTTACTTTTTAAATCTGTCCGGCTATCTGTACAATCAAAATTTTTACAGAGAACGGCGACCTGGTGAAAACAATAGATCATACCAGTCCCGGCGGGCCGAGCGGCTCTGAGCAATGGCATTTGGATACATCTAGCGGACAATTAATAAGCAGCGGTATTTATATCGCCGTGTTCCAAACCCCGAGCGGAGGAACATCGTATCAAAAATTCGTAATTGTACGCTAATACAAATAGAGGAGATTGATTAATGAAATCTTTTAAATTTTTAATTATAGTAATGATCGGGATTGTATGCTCCTCCGAAATATTCAGTCAGGTTTCACTTAACAAGGTGGGACAAAGCACTATGGACTTTCTTCTCGTGAGCGTATCCCCGAAAGCCAGCGCTCTGGGTGAGGCTTATACGGCAATCGGAACCGGAGCGGAAGCAACGTTTTATAATCCGGCGGCTATCGTCGAAACAAACAATAAGTTCGACGTAACGGTCAATTATACTCAGTGGATTGCCGACATCAAATACCTCGGCGGAGCGGCTGCTTATAACATGGGCAACTACGGCTCGATAGGTATAAGTTTCTTAACCGTCGACTACGGCACCATTAACGCCACAAGACTCGATCCCACATTAATAACCGGAGGCGGGGTAAGAGGCTATATTGATGACGGGCCGATGCAGAATGTCGGGGCTTACTCTGTGGGCCTTAGTTACGCAAAGGCTATAAGCACAAAATTTATGATCGGCGGGACGGTGAAAATAGTAGGCCAGAATCTTGGAGAAAATAATTTCGGAAACGGCGTAACTAAAAAAAATAACGCCACCAAATTGGCGTTTGATGCCGGTGTAAAATATTATACCGGGTTTAAAAATTTCAGGTTCGGTATGGCAATTAGAAATTTCGCCTCTAATATAAGGAGAGAACAAAACGACGAACAGCTTCCTCTTACATTTTCCATGGGAGCCGGTATCGACCTAATGCAGTTTATAAGTCCGGCAATGTCTCCCGAAGAGCAGAATATAACTTTTTCTATCGATTTTCTTCACTCCAACAGTTATTCTGAAAGAGTTAACATGGGACTGGAATATAAATTCATGAATATGATCGCAATCAGGGGAGGATACCAAACCAACAGGGACATCATGTCCTGGTCGGCCGGTTTAGGGCTTAACACCGCTATTGCCGGCAACGAAGTTGAGGTGAACTATTCTTATTCAAAGATTGAAAGCTACTTCAGCAGCGTAAACCGTTTCTCAGTAGATTTTGCGTTTTAACGTTCGGCCCAAAATTAAAATGATGCAGAATTATTATTTGAAGGATATTTGTAAAGGTTTCAAAAAGTAAGAGGAGCTTAATGAAAAAGATTCTGATCCTGTTTATTGTTCTAACATTCACCGGATTGTCTGAACCTCAAACTTCGGGGAAAAACAAAATAGTACCGGCAGATAAGCCCTGGTCCGTAAGAATGAGCGATTCATTCCTTTACAGGCATCCGGATTATTACGTATCTAATAAAGGCGAACAGAAATGGCACTATGAGCAGGGACTAATGCTGGAAGCCCTTCACCAAATGTGGAAGAGAACCGGGGATGAAAAATATTTTAATTTCATAATCAATAATCTAAATCATTACGTACAGAAAGACGGCAGAATTAAAACGTACGACTTCGATAAATTCAGACTCGATGATATTGCTCCCGGCAGAGCTCTGCTTTACGCGTACAAAAAGACAAATGAAAATAAATTTAAATACGCGGCCGAAACTTTGAGGAAACAACTATCGCAGCAGCCGAGAATAAAACAGGGCGGCTTCTGGCACAAGGAAATTTATCCTCATCAGATGTGGCTCGACGGACTTTATATGGCCGAGCCGTTCTACGCCGATTACGCCAAAACATTTAACGAGCCGAAGGATTTTGATGACATCATTCATCAGTTCGTTTTAATTGAAGAGCATACGCGAGATCCTAAAACCGGTCTACTTTATCACGGCTGGGACGCGAGCAAGAAGCAGAAGTGGGCCGATCCCAAAACCGGGGACTCTCCGTCCTTCTGGGGAAGAGCAATGGGCTGGTACATGATGGGACTCGTCGACGTTTTAGATTACATTCCGAAAGATCATCCGGACAGGCAAAAGTTAATCGATATATTAAACCGCACTTCAAAGGCTTTGCTTAATTTCAGAGATAAAGACAGTAAGGTTTGGTATCAAGTTTTGGATCAAGGGAAAAGAAAAGGAAATTATCTCGAGGCATCGGCTTCATGCATGTTTACTTACGCGTTTGCAAAAGGTGCTCGAAAAGGCTACCTTCCGAAAAAATACTTGCAAGCCGCCGAAGAATCTTTTAAAGGAATTATAAGGAATTTTATTACCGTGGATGATAAGGGACTCGTAAGTCTTCAGCATACGTGTTCCGGCGCGGGACTCGGTGGAAAACCTTACCGCGACGGTTCTTTTTCTTATTATATCACCGTACCTCAGGCCACAAATGATTTCAAGGGAATAGGACCGTTTATAATGGCGGCGCTTCAGCTTGAATAGAAACAAAAAATATTTTTTATTGCCGTTTTCATTAGCGAACGGACGATAAACATCCACAATAATTTTGGCTTTAGCCACATTCAAAATAACTAATGCGACTAAAGTCGATCTCTTTAAGCTTTTTCTCTATCCGTCGGCTAAAGCCGACGGCAATAGAAGCGTTAGGGGATTGGATATAAGAATAAAATTCATTTGGGCGATTGATTCTGGATTTACTAGAATTACTTTAAATATCAAGGTTATTCTATGCATATTTTGAAAAAAATATTTATTACAACATCCCTGACCTTAATTGCCGTCCTGTCGGTTCATTTTTTAGTCCATTATGAGGCTAGGATTTTTCTTGTTGGCGACTCGACAATGGCGGACAAGCCGCTTGCCGATAATCCCGAAAGAGGCTGGGGACAAATGCTGCCGTTGTATTTCGGGCAGGACGTTTATATAGAAAATGCGGCGAAGAACGGTAGAAGCACGAAGAGTTTTATAGATCAGGGAAGATGGGAAAAAGTATATAATGAACTGAAACCGGGCGACTATGTATTTATTCAGTTCGGTCACAACGACGAGAAGAAATACGACACAACAAGGTATACCGGTCCGAATACGAGTTTTAAGAACAATCTTCTGATGTTTGTGAAGCAGGCGAGGGAGAAGGGCGCGGTTCCTGTTTTGATAACCCCGGTAAACAGAAGAAAGTTTGACGAAAACGGCAAGCTCGTTGATACTCACGGAAAATACACCGGAGCGGTAAGGGAAGCGGCAAGTGAGGCGAAAGTTCCTTTAATTGATCTTTATAAGTCAAGCGAAGAACTTTTCAATAAACTAGGTCCCGAAGGCACAAAGAATATTTTCGATTGGGTGCCAAAAGGCGAATACGCCGCAAAGCCGGACGGGAAGGAAGACAACACACATTTTCAACAAAGCGGCGCGGTTAAGATTGCCGGGCTTGTTGTTAACGGAATCAAAAAGTTAAATCTTCCTCTAACTGATTATCTCCTTCCGGCTGACTCCGTGAAAAATATTGTCGATAACGGGGAAGGTAAAGTAGTCGGGCTCGATTATTATTATAACGACGAGCATAAGAAGGATAAGGACGGAAAGGAAGTCCGGTATCATTATATTTGGGAAGATCAGGAGAATTCAGGATTTTCGAAACTCGGAAAAGAAATAACGGACTTAGACGCAGGTATATCCGAGATCAAAGAAGCCCCGACCCCGGAAGACCTTAACAAATTAAGCATATACATGATCGTTGATCCGGATACGACTACTGAAAATCCGGATCCAAATTACATTCAGCCCGAAGCCGTTAAGAATATTGTTGACTGGGTAAAGAACGGAGGCGTGCTCGTGTTATTTTCCAACGATAAAGGTAACTGCGAGTTCGATCACCTGAATAACCTCGCCGAAAATTTCGGCATACGTTTTAACGGGGACAGCAGGAACAGGGTTGTCGGAAAAGATTTTGATACAGGTAAGTTTGATAAATTCCCCGATCATCCTATATTTGCCGGCGTGAAGCAGATATATCTTAAAGAAATTTCGACGCTTAAATTAAACGGGAAGGCAAAAGCTGTTCTGACCCAAGGCGGAGATGTCATCATGGCGTCTTCCAATTTCGGAAAGGGATTCGTTTTCGCGGTAGGCGACCCGTGGCTATACAACGAATACATCGACAATAATAAACTGCCTGTACCGTTTGAAAATTACAAGGCTGCCCGCAATTTGTTTTACTGGCTGTTGGGTAAAGCTAATAAGCCGGTGAATATGCATTAAAAATTATAAATGATTTATTTATAACTAAATGTAGAGGAACTATAAGCATTATGGAAAGTTCTGCACTAAGCAAGTATCGTTATTTTGATCCTGATGAAAAAGTAAGAGAGATCGCCTATGAACTTTATCAAGGAGTGAAGGACCTCCCGATTATAAGTCCGCACGGCCACGTTGAGCCGAGGCTTCTGGCGGAGAACAAGCCTTTTCCCGATCCAACCGAATTATTGATCATTCCGGATCATTATATCTTCAGAATGCTTTATTCTCAGGGAATAAAGTTGGAATCACTCGGCATCCCTACCGTCGACGGGACGGAAGTGGAAAAAGACCACAGAAAAATATGGCAGATCTTCGCGGATCAATTTTATCTTTTCCGCGGCACTCCTACGGGCGCATGGCTCACCAGCGAGTTCTCGGACGTCTTCGGCATTAAAGAAAGACTTAACTCTGAAAATGCGATGAAGATATACGATGTAATAAACGAGAAACTCGGAACCAAAGAGTTTCTTCCCAGAACTTTGTTTGAAAGATTTAATATAGAAGTGCTTTCCACTACGGATGGCGCGGCCGACGATTTACATTTTCATAAAGCAATAAAAGATTCGGGATGGAAAGGAAAAGTAATACCGTGCTTCCGTCCCGATGCGGCCGTTAATATTACCGCCAAAAACTGGAAGAAAGAAATAAAAGCTCTCAGTGCTTCTTCCGGGATGGAGGTTAATTCTTACAAGAACTATATTAAAGCTCTTGAAAATAGAAGAGAGTATTTTAAAAAGATGGGGGCCGTTTCTACGGATCAGGGAGTCCTTAGTCCCTACACCCATCAATTAAGCGAAGCGGAAGCCGGGAAGATCTTTGCTAAGGCTCTTAAAGGCGAAGCGACCGCTGAAGATGCCGCTTTATTTGTTGCCAATATGCTGATGGAAATGGCACGGATGAGCACCGAGGACGGACTCGTTATGCAGATTCACCCCGGTGCGATGCGAGATCACAACACCGCTTTATTCGAACGTTTCGGCGCGGATAAAGGCGGCGACATTCCGCTTCAGACCGAATACACGAAAAATCTTCATGAACTTTTAAATAAATACGGAAACCACGAGAATTTTTCCGTTATAGTATTTACTCTTGATGAAACAAACTATGCGAGGGAGCTCGCACCTCTGGCGGGGCATTATCCCGCGATGAAGCTGGGGCCCGCATGGTGGTTTAACGACAGCATAGAGGGAATGAACAGGTTCAGACACAGAGTAACGGAAACTGCCGGAATATTTAATACAGTCGGATTCAATGATGACACGCGCGCTTTCCTTTCCATACCCGCGCGTCATGATCTTTCAAGAAGAGTAGATTCGAACTTCTTGGCGGGGCAGGTTGCGCGTCATATAATAGACATGGAAGAAGCAAAGAGCATGAGCCGCAGCCTGGCTTACGATCTCGTTAAAAGTGCCTACAAACTCGACAAAACATAATACATTCACCCTAAAAAAGGAATAAATAATGGCAAGTAATAATTCTGCGATCCCACCTCTGGATCCCGGTATAGCCGGCGTTAAGAAAGGTCCGGGTAATTACAGATGGACCATAGTCGCTTTGCTGTTTTTCGCGACTACGATCAATTACATCGACAGGCAGGTAATCGGTATCCTTGCGCCTACTCTTCAGAAGGATATCGGTTTCAACGACATCGACTACGGATACATTGTTACCGCTTTCCAGGCGGCGTACGCAATAGGTCTGCTTGTATTCGGACGTTTTATTGATAAGGTCGGCACCAAGATCGGCTATACTATTTCAATCATTGTTTGGAGTTTCGCGGCAATGGGGCATGCTTTGGCGAAGACCGCGTTCGAGTTCGGCATCGCCAGGTTTACCCTCGGTTTGGGTGAATCGGGAAACTTTCCCGCAGCTATTAAATCAACTGCCGAGTGGTTTCCTAAAAGAGAAAGGGCATTTGCGACAGGTTTATTTAACTCAGGCGCTAACATTGGAGCGGTCGTCGCAC